>JAUNBH010000034.1 GCA_030527165.1 Clostridia bacterium | reverse complement strand
CCAACTAACAGGCAGCCCACCCCTCGGGGTGGGCTGTTTTTCTAGGGCGGGAATGTTTATGTAAAGTTTATTTTCCGGTAAGTTTTCGGGTGATATACTTGTATTGGAGAACACGGCAGTAAGCCATGGAGGAGCATATGTCCGTAAAGCGAAAACTGTTCTGGTCAAACTTACTAATATTTGCACTGCCTGTCACAGTGTATCTCGTGGCTACGTATTTGGGCGATGCCATAGTGTGGGATTATCTGACGCGGCAGACCTTCTACTCCCTGGACCACTTTCGCACGGCAGTCAGGGATGTACAACAGACATACAGGGTGATAACCGTCGCGCTGGTAGTGGTGACTTTTCTTATAGCGAACTACGCGCTCTCGCGCGGCATATTGAAGCGCATCGAGAACTCGCTCGCACAGCTGTCGGAGGGCCTGCGCCAGTTGCGAACCGGCAACAGGGCATATCGCGTGGCAGAAGACGCGGATGACGAGTTCGTGAACGTGCGCAGCGACTTTAACTCCATGGCGTCGCAGTTGCAGAGCTCAGTCGAGCAGGTAGAGCAAAACGAGAAGAATCGGCAGGAGCTGATAGCCGGCATATCGCACGACTTGAGGTCTCCGCTGACGTCCATACGCGCCTACGCCGAGGGGCTGTTAGACGGGGTGCCGCAGACCGAAGAGGATAAGCGGCAGTACTTGACCACCATCAGGGACAAGACGGCTGATTTGCAGTCGCTCGTCAACACGCTGTTCCTGTTCTCGCGCGTGGACATGGGCTATAACGCGGACAAGCCGGAGCTCATCGACATCGGGCGGGAGCTGCGTGAGCTCTGCGCCGCCATATCGCAGGAATATGAGGAAAAGGGGCTGAGCGTCACCTGCAGCGCGGAGTGCGCCTGTGAGGTGTTCATGGATCCCGACACGCTCCACAGAATTGTGATGAACATAGTCGAAAACAGTTACAAGTACAAGACCGGCGCCCACGGCAGGCTTGACATCGCTCTGACGGAGGAGCGGGAGTACGTCTCAATGGCGTTTCGCGACGATGGCCCCGGCGTTCCGGCGGAGGCATTGCCGCGATTGTTTGAAGCCTTCTATCGCAGCGATCCCTCGCGCAACGGCAAGACTTCGGGCAGCGGTCTTGGCCTCGCCATAGTGGCGCGAGCGGTGCGAAACATGGGCGGAGTGATTATTGCGAGGAATTTGGCCCCGCATGGTCTGGAAATAGAGGTTCAGTTGCCAAAGCAGGAGGGACGGAATGTCGCGCATATTGATAGTTGAGGACGATCCGGCGATCGCCAGAATAGAGAAGGATTACCTGGAGCTCAATCGTTACGAGGTGAAGGTAGTGGAGGACGGTGTTGCCGGACTTAACGAGGCGCTCAGCGGAAGCTATGACATGGTACTGCTGGATGTCATGCTTCCCGGCATGAATGGCTTTGATGTGTGCGCGCGCCTGCGCGATAAGACGGATATACCCATACTGCTCGTCACCGCGCGTTCAGAGGATATAGACAAGATAAGGGGCTTAGGGCTTGGCGCTGACGATTACATAGAGAAGCCGTTCTCGCCGAGCGTGTTGGTGGCACGTATAAACGCGCATTTGGCGCGCTACGCCCGGCTTACGTCCGGCACGTCGCAGGGCGACGAACTGTGCATAGGGGCTGTAAAGCTTACCAAGAGCAGCCGCGAGGTGACGGTCGGGGGTTCGGCTGTCGAGCTTAAGAATAAAGAGTACGAGTTGCTGCTGTTCTTGATGACGAATGCGGGCAACGTATTCGACCGCGAAACCATATACGAGCGCGTGTGGGGGATGGACGCCATGGGCGAGAGCGCGACTGTGGCGGTGCATATAAACAGGTTGCGCGACAAGCTTGAGCGGGATCCGGCGTCTCCGGAGTACATTTTGACCGTGCGCGGCGCGGGTTACAGATTCCGTGCAAGGGACTGATTGTTTAGCGCAAGTTTATGAGCCGTTTAACGTCCGTTTAAGTCGGGGCAGTATACTTCAATCGTACCGGATGGGAGTGATGAACTCCAAAGCGGTCAATATACGGCGAAAGGACGGCGAAAGACGATGGATAACAGGGATATCTTTACGGAAAACGGCAATGGCGCGGAGGTGACGCGCGAGAATACAGATACTATGGCAGGGCAGCCCCGGGCAGAACGCGAGACGGAGGCGCAGGAAGCGCGATTTGGAGATGCGACATGGCACAGCGTGCAGGAGGAGCCGCAAGCTCGCAAGCGGCGCATGAGCTTTGGCAAAGTAATGCTGACGCTGCTCGCCGTAGTGCTCGTAGCGGGTCTCAGCATGGGCATGGGTTATATGGGCGCGCGCATGGCGGGAAACGTCAACCAGGTCGTGATAAACCAGGTGCAGGGTAGCGGCACGAGCACAGATACGATAGGCGCGCTTACGACTGGCCTCACGTCTGAGCAGGTCGCGGCAAAAGTTGAGCCCTCCGTAGTGGCTATAACAACTGAGAACATAACCATGGGCAACAGCTGGTTCGGCAGCTATGTGACAGGCGGCGCGGGTTCAGGCATCGTAATCAGTGAGGACGGCTACATATTGACATGTGCGCATGTTGTGAGCGGCGCGTCTACCATAAGCGTTGAGCTGTACGACGGACAGGAGTACGCGGCGGAGCTCGTGGGCAGCTATGTAGACGGCGACATAGCCGTGATAAAGATAGACGCCACAGGGCTCACCCCGATAGAGTTTGCCGACAGTGATGAACTCAACCAGGGCGCCGTATGCTATGCCGTAGGCAATCCGGAGGGACAGTATTCCGGCTCCATATCGCAGGGCATCGTATCGGCTCTCAACAGAACGATAACAGTATCCGTAGAGACGACGACGGAGCAGGGCGGCTCTAATCAGATGTACGGCTTCGGCAGCTACAGCAGTACAAAGAACATTGAGCTCAACGTCATTCAGATGACGGCGGCGGTCAGCCGCGGCAATTCCGGCGGCGCGCTGATTGATGCAAACGGAAATCTCATAGGCGTCGTCAGCGCAAAGAGCGGCGATGAAGACTCCGAGGGCCTTGGCTTCGCCATACCGAGCAATGATGCATTGGAAATCGCCACGGAGCTGATAGCGACAGGGACGTATGCCGACGGCGAGAGCGACGCCCAAACAAGTTCAAACAGGGCCGTGTTGGGTATAACCGTAGCTACGTTTGACAGCGCGGCGGCGGCGCAGTACGGACTGAGCTCCGAGGGAGTGTATATCACCGCCATAACGCTTGAAAGCGCACAAAGGGCTGGTCTGCAGGTTGCAGACAGGATAATCAGCGTAGATGACGTGCTGGTGACGGACACGGCGGATGTGACGGATTATCTCGCGCAGAAGAATGTCGGCGATACGGTCACGGTCAATGTGGAGCGCGGCGGCAGGCTGATAGCGGTAGTAGTAACCCTCGTGGAGAATACCTCGAATTGATGAATAACGGCCCCGCGCGCGGGGCAAGCTATACACGATGACTTCCTCCTTAATATGACGAAAGAATCCACACCGCGGTGTGGATTCTTTCTATGCCCGAGCGCCTGGCGCGCTACACTTCCTCCGCGAACACTCTCACGATTATGTCGCACGCCCTGTCCATCTGCTCTTTCGTGTGTGTGGCGGTGTAGCTCGTGCGCAGCAAGCACATGTCCTCCGGTACCGCGGGGGGCAGCACAGGATTGACGTACACGCCCTCCTCGAGCAGACGCTTGGCTATCTTCAGCGTGCGGAGTTTGTCGTAAGTATAGATGGGTATGACGGCGGTACAGCCATCCATGATGGGAATATTGTTCTCACGGAGCTTCTCGCGCATATAGGCGGCGATATCAATCAGCGCCTTTACTCTCTCGGGGCTGCTGCGGAGTATCCGAAGCGCTTCGAGCGCAGCCGCGGCATTTGCCGGTGGAATGGAAGCGCTGAATATGAATGGGCGCGAGCGGTGCCTGACGTAGTTGAGCACCACGTCTGAGGCAGCCATGCATCCGCCGAGGGAAGCGAAGGACTTGGAGAACGTGGTCATGATCACGTCTGTTTCGTCTTCGAGACCGTAGTGCGAAGCAGTGCCGCGACCGCAGTCGCCTACCATGCCGACGCCGTGTGCGTCGTCGACCATAATGCGAGCGCCGTACTTGTGTTTGAGTTCCACGATGCGCGGCAGGTTGGCAAGGTCACCCGACATCGAGAAAACGCCGTCTGTGATTATCAGCTTAGGGGCGTCCGCAGGTATCCGCGCGAGCTTCGCCTCGAGGTCGTCCATGTTGCTGTGCTCATACTTGTACACGCGGTAGGCAAAGCTCAACCGGCTGGCGTCGAACAGGCTGGCGTGGTTCTCTGCGTCGTGAAGTATGTAGGTATGCCTGGTGGCGAGCGCTGAAACTATGCCGAGGTTCGTTTGGAATCCCGTGGAGAACGTGATAGCCCCATCCTTGTGGAAGAACTCCGCCAATTCGCGCTCCAACTCCAAGTGCAGCGTGAGAGTGCCGTTGAGGAAGCGAGAGCCCGAGCAGCCGGTACCGAACTTGTCCAGCGCGGCGTGAGCGGCGGCGATAGTTCGCGGGTCGCTCGTAAGCCCGAGATAGTTGTTTGAACCGAGCATTATCGTGGGCTTACCGGATATCACGACTTCAGTGTCCTGAGCCGACTCAAGCGCGTGAAAGTACGGGTAGAGATCCATTTCCATCAGCTGCTGTGGAAATGTGAACGAGGAGTATTCAGTGAATAAGTCCATATAGTACCTCTTCTAAATAAGCTCCATTATACATCCTGACATCAATTATGTAAAGATGCTGTCAATCCGACGACATTATCCAAAAGTCGACCGGTTGACTGCACTGGCCCACATTCACTGCAAAAAAGAGTTATTAGTGACAATTTTGCAAAAACTGAAAGTGAAAATTCATAATTATGGTGCAAAGTAGTTGTCAAAACAATTAAAATGGGTTATAATTTCCGTAAAACATGAGCTTGCCATCGCGCGCAGCGAAAAGAAGGGGGGTTGGGACATGCTGCTGGGTTCTTTTACACATACCGTAGATAAAAAAGGCAGGGTGTTCCTGCCTGCAAAGTGGCGCGGGGAGCTTGGCGAGATAGTGATACTTTCGCAGGCGCTTACGGACATACGGCGCGGGGTCGCGCTTGAGGTGATGTCTATGGATGCCTATGTGCGAAGGAAGCAAAAGCTCATCAACGTACCGGACGGGAACACCAGCGCCGTCGATTTAAAGCGCATGGTCATGTACACCACCAGTGACTGCGAGGTGGATGGGCAGGGGCGCATACTTATTCCCATTACGCTGCGAGAGCTGGCGAAAATCGAGGGCGAAGTGGTAATGATCGGGATGTATGACAGCGTCGAGCTGTGGAGCCCTGCAAACTGGGGTGCATTCTACGGCAAATACAAGGACGATCCGTATGCATGGGAAAGCGGCATAGCCGCCATGGTGCACAGCGGCGATGAGTGATTTCGCACACATTCCGGTGCTGCTTGAGGAGGCGTTAAGCCTGCTCAGGCCGGAGCGCGGAGGCGTGTACATAGACGGCACTTTGGGGGGCGGTGGACATGCCCGTGCCGTGTTGGACAAGCTCGACATGGCGTCGAAGCTCGTCGGTATCGATCGCGACAGTGAGGCGATAGCCGCTGCGAGTGAGGCGCTCAAGCCGTACGGCAGCCGGTTCACGGCTATCAGGGGCAACTTCTTCGATATGAAGCGTTTGCTCGCGGCGGCAGGCATCGGCGCGACAGATGGGATACTGTTGGATCTGGGAGTATCATCGCACCAATTGGACTCGTGCAACAGGGGCTTTTCGTACAGGGAGGATGCGCCGCTCGACATGCGCATGGACGCCGCGCAGGCTCTGAGCGCGTACGACGTGGTTAACGGTTATTCGTTCGAGGAGCTGGCAAGGATAATACGTGAGTACGGCGAGGAGCGATATGCCGGAAGGGTGGCAGGACAGATAGTGAAGGAGCGGGAGGCGCGCGCAATAGAGAGCACGGCGCAGCTCGCTGAAATCGTACGGAAGGCAATCGGTGGGGCGGGTCGCCGCGAGGCCCAGCATCCGGCGCGCAGGACATTCCAGGCAATACGCATAGAGGTCAACGGTGAATTGGACGGGCTGGAGGGTGCGCTGAGGGACGCGGAGAGCTTGCTCAGACCGGACGGAGTGTTGGCGGTCATTACGTTTCACTCGCTCGAGGACAGGATAGTAAAGCGTACATTCAGAAGCTTAGAACACCCGTGCATATGTGATAGGCGGGCGCCGGTGTGCACTTGCGGCAAAGTGCCGACGTCGCGGGCGCTCACCAAGAGACCGATAACGCCCACAGAGGCGGAGCTGGCAAGGAATGCGCGCTCACACAGCGCGAAACTCAGAGCGATAGAGAAACTGTGACAGAATATTAAGGCAGGGAGTGAATACAATGGCAGTAGCGGCTAACCTCAAGACGGAAAGAAACGCGCCTGTGACCGTGGTATACCGCGATGGAGCGATTCCCGCGCAGCGCCCTGCGCCTGCCAGACCATCGCCGAGGAGGAAGGCACAGCCGCAGCCGTCCACCAGAGTACGGCGGGCTCCGGATCCCAAGCTAAAGCTCAAGCTCGCGACCATAGCTCTCGTGATGATCTCCGGAATTATGGCCGCTGCGCTGCTCGCAGGTTATGCGCTTGTAAACTCCGCGCACATGGATGTAAACCAAATGAAGCAGGAGAATGCGCAGGTGCAGCTGAGGCTTGAGGAGCTGTCGACGCAAATAGAGCAGAGCGTGGACTTTAGCGCCGTGCGTGAGGCGGCGTTGGAGCGGGGCATGGGGTATCCTACCGCGGAGCAGGTGGCGCCTGTAGACTAACCGGCCGGAGGAGCGATGAGCAGGAGCGTTAAAGCCAAAAGCGAACGCAAGAAGAATAAGAGCGGGTCGTCCATACAGAGCCGTCTGCAAGCGACGCTGGTGATATTCGGCATCGCTTTATTGATAGTAATAGGAAGGTTGGTGCAGCTCCAGTTCGTAGAAGCGGAGGAACTCCAGCAGTACGGCATGACTCAGTGGACGCGCGGTACGATGATAGAAGCCGCCAGAGGCGATATACTGGACAGGAACGGCACGGTGCTGGCGAAGAGCGGCACGGCATATAAGGTGCTGCTTTGGCCGAACAACATATCCGCCAGCGACAGGGAACGCGTTGCAACGGAGCTCTCGGAGTTGTTTGGGCTGTCTTTCTCCGGGGTATATGAGAAGGTTTGCGACACGACAAAGCAGGAAATAGTGCTCGTCCGCCAGGCTTCGCGCGAGACCATAGACGCGCTCTATGCGCTTAAGCTCGGCAACGGCGTGGCGACGACAGTGGATACTGTGCGCTACTATCCTTACAGCAGCGTGCTTGCTCAGGTGCTCGGCTACACGACGATAGACTCCGTCGGGCAGGCGGGGCTGGAGCTGTCATTGAATAAGTATCTTTCGGGTGAGAGCGGCAAGGTGGTTTCCGACGTCGATAAGGACGGCAACACGCTCGTTTACGGTGTGGAGGAGTATATTGAGCCGACGGACGGATGCGATGTGGTGCTGACGATTGACATTGCGGCGCAGGCCATGCTGGAGCGGGTGCTCAGCACGGCGCGGGAGGTCAACAACGCCTCCAATGCGCAGGGCATAATAATGGATTGCACGACGGGCGAGATAATAGCGATGGCGACCGTGTATGAAGGGGGAACGCTGGATCTCAATGCGATAGACAGGAGCGACATAACAGAGCTGACGCGAATCTCACGCAACAAAGTAGTCGCGGATTCGTACGAGCCGGGCAGCACATTCAAGATAGTGACGCTCGCAGCGGCGCTGGACAGTGGAGCGATAGACTCCGGGTTTACGGCGTTTTGCCCCGGGCACAGGATAGTTTCCGGCCAGCGCATCAAGTGTTGGCGAACTTCCGGCCACGGCAGCCAGAATCTAACCGAGAGCACCGAGAACTCGTGCAACTGCGCGTTCATGGACATGGCGCTGCAGCTTGGCATTGAGGAGTTCTACGAGTACATCGACAAATTCGGGTTCGGCTCCGACACGGGCAGTCAGCTGTTGAGCGAGTCGGCAGGGATAGTAATAGATCAAAAATACGTGCGCGACATAAACCTCGCGCGCATTGGATTCGGGCAGAGCGTTGCGGTCACTCCGATACAGTTGGCGAGTGCCGTAAGCGCGGCCGTCAACGGCGGCACGCTCTATCAGCCATATATAACGGACAGGATAGTATCCGCCGACGGGACGGTGATAGTTGATAATGAGCCCACCGTAGTGAGGCAAGTAATTTCCGAGGCGACCTCCGCACAGGTGCGAGAGATATTGGAGAGCGTCGTTGCAAACGGCAGCGGCAAGAACGCCCAGGTGCCGGGATACCGTATAGGCGGAAAGACAGGCACGGCGCAGAAGTACGATTCCGAGGGCAAGATATCTACCAGTCTGATAGCGTCGTTCGTGGGCTTTGCCCCTGCGGACGACCCGAGGTTCGTAGTGCTCATACTCGTAGACGAGCCGAAGGTGGGCGTCATATATGGCAGCACTGTCGCCGCGCCGTTCGTGGGCGAAGCCATGGGCGAGCTCTTGAGCATGTACGGCTACCTGCCGGAGAGCATGCAGGATACAGTAACCGTGCCGAGCGTATTGGGGCTGACTGTGGAAGAAGCGGTTGCGCTGTTGGAGGAATACGGGCTGGGCGCGGTGTTCCAGGCTGAGGATCAGGTTACGGCGCAGATACCGATAGCGGGCACAGTGGTCAACAAGGGGACGGAAGTGCTGTTGTACACGCCGGATACGGGCGAAGTGCCGGAGGAACCGGATGTAGATATTACGGTTATGCCCGACCTGCAGGGCATGACTCGCCTGGAAGCGTACGACTTGCTCAAGCAGATGGGTCTGGGCATGGAAGTCGAGGGCGATTACGAGGGCGGCGTGGTCATATACCAGAGCGTGGCGGCGGGCGCAGACATAGAGTATGGCACCGTAGTGCGGGTTAGGTTTGGTATTGAGAATGGGGAGTGATGTTGTGCAACTGAGTGAACTGTTGGCAAACGTGCCTCACAGGCTGGTGAATGGGGACGCTGAGATAACGGGAATCGCGTACGATTCGCGCGCAGAGATAGCCGTGGGCGACCTGTTTTGCTGCATTGTGGGGACGGCGCTGGACGGACACATGTACGCCGAGGACGCGTACAGGCGCGGCGCTGCCGCACTTCTGGTGGAGCGTGAGCTCCCCATCGCAATTCCCCAGGCGATAGTTGGCAACGCTCGCATTGCCATGGCGACCGTGGCGGCAGGCTTCTATGGGAATCCGTCACGAGAACTCAAAACAGTGGGCGTAACCGGCACTAACGGCAAGACCAGCGTGACGTACATGGTCAAGGCGATAGCCGAGCGCGCCGGAAAAAAAGTTGGCGTCATCGGCACGATAAAGAACACGATAGGCGACGAGGTGTTATTCACCAGCAGCAGGACTACCCCGGAAAGCGTACCCCTTCAGGCGACGCTGAGGAAGATGGCGGACGCCGCTGTGGACATAGTGGTGATGGAGGTGTCGTCGTCCGCGCTGGATCAGTACAGGACGTACGGTGTGGAGTTTGACGTCGCGGCGTTCACCAATTTGACGCAGGACCATTTGGACTATCACAAGACTTTCGAGCACTACAGGGATTCCAAGAAACGCCTGTTTTACCAGTGCAGACACGCTGTGATGAATGTCGATGATGCAAACGCGGAGTACATGATGGCGGATATACCGTGCGCCGTCACGACTACCGCCATATGCAACGAAGCAGGGATCATGGCTTCGGATATAGAGCTTAATTCAAGCGGCGTACAGTTCACCATGCATACCGCGGCGGGCGATACGGCCATATCGATACCGATTCCCGGGCTGTTTACGGTAAAGAACGCCGTAGTCGCGGCGGGGATAGCGCTGGAGCTGGGCTTCACTCCGGGCATCGTGCGCGAGGCGCTGGCGAATGTAGGCAGCATTGAGGGCAGGTTGGAGCCGCTGCCGACGGGAGGCAGGGGTTTCAACGTATACCTGGATTTCGCTCACACACCGGACGCGCTCCAGAACGTGCTCACGACGGTTTCACAGTTTGCCGAAGGCAGAGTGATAGCCCTGTTTGGCTGCGGTGGCGACAAGGATAAGGCAAAGCGCGCAATGATGGGGGAAATCGCCGGAAGATTTTCGGATTTCGTAGTTCTGACGAGCGACAATCCCCGCACCGAAAACCCGCGCGACATAATCGCCATGGTCGAAGAGGGCGTAAGGCGCACGGCAGTGCCGTATGTGGTAATAGAGAGCCGTCGGGAGGCGATACGCTACGCGCTGCAGCACGGGCGCTCGGGCGACTGCATAATACTTGCGGGCAAGGGACATGAGGACTACCAAGAGATAAACGGCGTCAAGCACCACTTCGACGAAAAGGAAGTCGTGGCAGAGCTGCTGCTTGAGATATAGGAGGTACGCGTGCAAAAGATGATACTGGCGACATTATTGTCGGCGGCGGTAGTAATAGTACTTGGCCTGTTCGTCATACCCATGCTGCGCAAGCTCAAGCTCTCGCAGAAGGAGCGCAAAGAGGGGCCGCAGAGCCACCTTGCGAAGGCAGGGACGCCATCGATGGGCGGCATAATGATACTGGCGGGCGTGATTACGGGCACATTGGCGTTTTCATTGGATTCAATCGTGTACGCGCTCCCGAGTCTCGCCATAACGCTTGCGTGCGGCATTATCGGCTTTATAGACGACTATGTAAAGATAAAGGGCAGCGGCAAGGGGCTGCGCGCCTATCAAAAGACGTTGGCGCAGCTGTTGGTTGCCATTGCGGTGGCGCTGTACGGCAGCAGGTATTTCGGTACAACGATAGAGTTCGCGTTTTTCGACGTGAGTTATGACCTGGGGTGGTTGTACATCCCCATGGCGGTCGTGGTGGTATTGGCGTGCGTAAACAGCGTCAACCTCATAGACGGAGTAGACGGCCTTTCGTCGAGCGTAACGCTCATATATAGCCTTGCGATGGGACTGATTTTTGTCGTGCTGAGCCGAGTGCAGGGCGATTCTGGCCTAGTGATGCAGGGGCAGGGTTACGAGGGCATGGCGGTATTTGCGGGCGCGATAGCCGGCGGCTGTCTCGGGTTCCTGCGGTACAACGCGTATCCGGCTAAGGTGATGATGGGAGATACCGGCTCGCTGGCTCTGGGCGGCGCCGTAGCAATGATGGCGCTCAGCTCCAGGGCTGTGCTGCTGTTGATAATAATGGGCGGCTGCTATGTCGCCACCTCGCTGTCGGTGATACTGCAAGTTGGCTCGTATAAGCTGCGGCACAAGCGGATATTCAAAATGGCCCCGCTGCATCACCACTTTGAGCTGATGGGCGTATCCGAGCCAAAAGTCGTCGCAGGCTATGCTATCGTCACGGCGGTGCTCTGCCTGGTAGGGCTTTTGGCGTATGTATAAGCTGTAACCGTCCGGTATCAGTCTGCTGCGTAAAAGGCGCTTGGGCGCGGCAGAGCGCTAAGGAATTTGAGCCAGGGCGCGGCTCTATTGACTCAAGCTCCTTGGCATACCGGACGGCTTTTTAAGGACGATGACACCGTGAGGCGAACAATACGCGGGCACACCTGCTCGGAGGTCAACATGGAAAGACAGAAAACCGCACTTGTAGTCGGAATGGCGAGGAGCGGCACGGCGAGCGCCAAGCTGCTTTATCGCAACGGCTACAAGGTAATAATCAACGATACCAAACGCGACATACCCGGACTGTTTGAGGCGCTCGGCGACATGGAATTCACTTCTGCCCTGGGCGCGCCCGTCGAGGCGTTCATAGACGGCATAGACCTCATGGTGTTAAGTCCGGTAGTGCCCATGGCGAGGCAGTTTGTGCAGACTGCGCTCAATAATGGCGTGGAAGTGATAGGCGAGATAGAGCTCGGTTACCGCTATTGCGATAGAGGCAGCGTGTTTGTCTGCATAGGAGGCACAAACGGAAAGACTACCACTACCGCGCTGACCGGAGAGATATTCAAGCGCGCGGGGAAGAATACATACGTTTTGGGCAACATAGGCATACCGATATGCGAACACGCGATGGACGTCAAGGCCGGCGACTACCTGGTGGTGGAGACGGCGTCGCTGCAGCTGGAGAGCATTGCGGACTTCCGCGCCAATGCAGCCGGACTGCTCAACATAACTGAGGATCATATAAACCGGTTCGGCTCCATGGAGGCGTATATAGAGGCGAAGGCGCGCATGTTCGAGAATCAGCGCCCGGAGGATTACGCCGTGCTCAACTATGATGACCCCATAGTGCGCGATATGGCGCGGCGGACTAAGGCGAAGGTCGTATACTTATCGACCGAGCGCATACTGGACGAGGGCATATGCCTGCGCGGCAGCCGGATGGTATGGCGAATGGATGGCCGGGAGCAGGAGATAATCGACGTAGGCGAGCTGAAGATTCCGGGGGAGCACAACGTACAGAACGCCCTTTGCGCATCGGCGCTCGCACTGTGCATGGGCGTGGAGCTGCCGCCGCTCAGGGAGGCGCTCGCGGAGTTTCCGGGCGTGGAGCACAGAATTGAGTTCGTGCGCGAGAAGAATGGAGTCTACTACATAAATGATTCTAAGGGAACCAATCCGGACTCTACCATAAAAGCCGTGCGCGCCATGTCCAGGCCTACCATTCTTTTGCTGGGCGTGGGGGAATATGATAAGTACAGCGATTTTGAACCCCTGTTCCGGGAGTTCGACGGCAAAGTAAAAGCGGTGATAGTATCGGGCATAACCGTGCCGGAGGTGCTGGACGCAGCGAGAAAGACGGGGTACCCCAATGTCAGCGTGTGCGACGGCGGGCTGAAGGAAATGGTGCAGATGGCGAGAAAGCTGGCGTCCCCAGGCGACGCCGTACTGTTGTCGCCGGCGGCCGCGAGCTGGGGGATGTTTGATGACTTTGAGCACAGAGGGAGAGTATTCAAGGAAATAGTCAGGAAGTTATAGGGGTGTTCGCATGAAAGCTGGCGCGACGATAAAGGAGACCATGAGGCGGCAGGGCAGGATGGATTTCGTGCTGCTCGGCACGGTGATCGTGCTGTGCGTGTTCGGCCTGGTCATGGTGCTTTCGGCGAGCTATTACAACTGCTACCAAGAGAGCGGGGACGGCTTTAGGGACTTCAAACGGCAGCTGATATACTTCATACTGGGCTTTGGCGTGCTCATGGTGGCGTCATCGCTGCCGTATAAGGTGTATCAGAATAAGTTTGTTGCGGGCATATTCGCGTTGGTGGCGGTGGCGCTCTGTATAGCCGTCATACTGTTTGGCACGTCGAATTACGGCGCGCAGCGATGGCTCAACGTAGGCGGCGTTACCGTGCAGCCCTCTGAGATAATGAAGGCGGCGATAGTCTTGGTCATGTCCTGCTTTATTGCGCAGTATCCGCAAGGCGTGAAAAAGGTTCGGGGATTTGCCATTCTAAGCGTCATATTCCTGCTGATGGTACTGCCGGTACTCGCGCAGCGCAATTTGTCTACGCTGATGATACTTGGGGGCATATACATCGCAATGATATTCATAGCAAATGTACCGTTCAAGCTCATTGGCGTGACACTCGGTTTAGTGCTCATTGCGGGCGTCGTACTGGCGCTTGCTGAGGATTACCGCGTGGATCGCATAACTTCATTTCTAAACCCCTGGGAAGATGCGCAGGAGACAGGGTATCAGCTGGTGCAGTCGCTGGTGGGCATAGGCTCCGGCGGATTCTTTGGCACCGGGCTCAACTTTAGCCGTCAGAAGCTTATGTTCCTGCCCTTCCCCGAAACGGATTGCATATTCGCCATAATTGCTGAAGAGCTGGGCTTTTTCGGGTGTCTGCTGCTCGTGGCGGGGTACGCCCTGCTCGCGATAAGGGGAGTCCGCATCGCGCTGCGCTGCAAACGGCGCTTTGGCTCCCTGTTGGCGGGCGGCATCACCATAACCATATGCATTCAGGCGCTAGTGCACATAATGGTATGCCTGGGCCTTTTCCCGACGACCGGGCAGACGCTGCCGTTCATAAGCTCAGGCGGCAGTTCGCTCATAGTGTTCATGGGGCTTGCGGGCATACTGCTCAATATATCGCGCTATGACGTCGCGAATGCGGTTCAGTATGTGCGAGAGACGAAACCGGCAATACCCGATAATGTAGTGGAAATCGCCGCCGCGCGACAGAAAGAGTAGCGTTTCGCACAAAGCGACCGTTGCCCGCATAGAATAGCATTGCATCAGCATATGGGGGTAACGGAATGGATGTATTTAAGGTTGTCGGCGGAGCGGAGCTGGCCGGAGAGGTACGCGTGCCTGGGGCGAAAAACGCGGTGTTGCCAATACTGGCGGCCTGCATTCTCAGCGATAAGCCGGTTCAGCTGACGAACTGCCCGCAGATTACGGACGTAGACAACATGATAGCCATACTCAAGCAAGCAGGCTGCGCTGTGGAGGAAAACGGGGACTCGCTCAGCGTGGACGCATCGGCGGCGGCGTGTTGCGAGATGCCGCAGGAGCTGTCGTCGAAGCTGCGCTCGTCCATATTCATGCTTGGGCCCATGATAGCGCGGTTTGGCAGGGCGAGCTTCTGTCATCCCGGGGGATGCGAGATAGGCACGCGCCCGATAGACCTGCATCTCAACGGGTTGCGCAAGCTCAACGTGCGCATACGCGAGGAGTTTGGCAGGATACATTGCGAATCCGATAGACTCACGGGCGCGCAGGTTCACCTGGATTATCCGAGCGTGGGCGCCACGGAGAACGTGATGATGGCTGCAGTGCGCGCAGAGGGCGTGACGACTATCAGTAATGCCGCCAGGGAACCGGAAATAGCCGATTTGCAGGCATTCCTCAACGCATTGGGCTTTTGTGTGAGCGGCGCGGGGTCATCGTCGATAGTGGTGCGGGGCGGCGGAATGGCGAGAGCGACGCGCCACCGCATAATGGCTGACAGGATAGTGGCGGGAACTGCGCTGTGCGCGGCGGCGATAACGGGCGGAGCTGTTACCGTGTTGGATACAGACCCGCGCGACGTCGCATCCGTAACCGCAAAGCTCGCGGAGGCGGGCTGCCGCATAACCTGCGGGGAGGCGGAGGTGCGGCTTGAGGCGCCGCGCAGGCTGCGTGAGATACCGCTGATCGAGACGCTGCCATATCCGGGCTTCCCGACGGATATGCAATCGCTGTTGTTCTCGCTCTGCTGCGTCGCGGACGGGACGAGCGTCATAATCGAGAATGTGTTTGAAAGCCGCTTCAAGACCGCTGCTGAGATGGCGAAGATGGGCGCGCGCTGTACCGTCAAGGACAGGACTGCCATAATACGCGGTGTAGAGCGCCTCACAGCGGCGGATGTACAGGCGAGGGAGCTTCGCGGCGGCGCGGCGCTTACGATAGCCGCTTTGGCGGCGGACGGAGAGAGCACAGTGCGGGGAGTGGAGTACATAGACCGGGGCTATCAGCGGCTGGATGGGCTGCTGCGGGCGCTCGGGGCGAATATACGACGGGTTAGGTGCTGACCATATGGATGAGAGACAAAAGAGCGGCAGTGGACAAGCGGACAGCGTAGAGGCGCTGCGCGCGCGGCATTCGCGTGCGGGTTCCGCGAGCGCAAAGCCGGAGGCGGCAGCTAAGGCAGCGAAACCGTCGCCGGTAAAACCCGCTGAGCCCGCCAAAAAGCCTAAGCCGGGTGATGCTGTCGAAAAGAAAGCGGGCAAGCGCGTAAAACGAACGAGAAAACGGCGTGGCATAGGCATCGCTATCGCCGTGATAGCGCTGTGTGCCGTGCTCGCAGCGGCGTACTTCGTCATGCGTATTGACACTGTCACAATAACCGGGGGCGCCGACGCTTCTCGGCAGTACCTGCTTGAGCTGTCACAGCTAAAGATGGGCGAGCATGTGCTGCTGTGCGGATTGTGGGACGCGCGCGACAATATAGAGCAGGATCCCTACTTTGACGTTCTGGATATAGGGTACATTTTCCCAAACGAGATAACGATTGCCGTATACAAGCACGAGCCGATAGCGGAGATAGTGGGTACGCACGGGAGTGCGGTCATAAACGCAGAGGGCGTAGTGCTCGAGTTGGAGAGCGACGCGGAACTCGATTGCGTAAAGGTGTACGGGCTGACACTCGTTGGCTGCAGCGAGGGTGAGCAGCTTGGCTCCGGGTACGACTTCAGGATAGCGTCTGTGCTCAGCATCATAGAAAAACTGCACGGCGACGAGCGCCTTGCGAGTATCAAAACGCTTGATGTGTCAAACCCTTTGAGTGTGGTGCTCCTAACTGCGAGCGATTTGCGCATAGAAATCGGTCAGCCCGTTGACCTCGACGACAAGCTGGAGGACATCGCCGCCGCGCTCGAGGGGACGGAGTT
>JAUNBH010000033.1 GCA_030527165.1 Clostridia bacterium | reverse complement strand
CGCAAGCTCTTTGATGAAGCACCTTCGGCGCTTGTGCTGAACCTTGTCAAATTTCTTCCACTGACTCAACACCTGCGTATTGGTCTCGAGCTGAGGCCCGGTCTCTGCAAACTCTACCCCGTTTGCGATGCAATTGTGAAGCACCTTGTTGAGCAGCAGCAGATTGATGGCGGAACCCTGAAGCTCCGGCTTCACGCCTATGAGCAGCAGGTCGAGCTGCTTGGAGTGGCGCATGGCGTGCAGCACACGGAATGCGCCAAACGGGAACAGCCGCCCGTTGCTCTTTTTAAAAGCCATATCTATTGATGGCGCCGCAACGCCAAATGCTACCAGTTCTCCGGCGGCGTTTTCCACGAAACAGGTGTAGTCGAAATTTATGAGGGGCAAGAACTTGTTGGCGAAACGCGTAATCTGCTCCTGATTCAATTCCGTGGTGCCGTAAAGATGCGCGTAGCATTCATTGATAAGCGTGAACACGCGCGCCACTATGGGCTTTGCCTCGCGCAGAGACTTTATGTCGAGTATGTGCAGGCCGTTCGCCCGCGCTATCCTGTCCGCCAGCTTGTTCCAGCTCTCGACCGGCGCTTTCGGTATCGTTATTCTGTACTCTATCCAGTCGACGGATTTGACATACCCCAGCCTCGTCAGGTGCTCCGCGTAGTACGGGTGGTTATAGTATGTGATGAACAGGTTCAGCTGGTCGAATCCCTCCACGAGCATGCCCTCCCTGTCCATATCGGTGAAGCCGAGCGGCCCGTGTATGCTGTCGCACCCGCGTTCGCGCGCATAGGCATCGACCGCGTCAAAAAGCGCACCCGATACCTCCGGGTCATCAATGAAATCCACCTGTGAGAAGCGCATCTGGTTACGGCCAAACTTCTCGTTGGCCTTTGTGTTGTATATCGCAGCTATGCGGCCGACCGCCACACCGTCTTTGTACGCGAGGAAAGCCTTCGCCTCGCAGAATCCGAATGCGGGGTTGGACTTGCGGTCCCAATCGTCCAGCTCATCGCTGATGAGCGGCGGGACGAAGTATGGGTCGTCCTTGTAGAGCTCCAGCGGAAACGCAACGAACTTACGCAAGTCGCGCTTTGTCACCACTTCCTTGATAGTTATCATGTCGAAGCCTCCTGCTTTGTGTCGTGAATATTGTAACACCGAGGCGTTTTACATGTAAACGCGATGTTGACGAAAAAAACAAACGGGCGGCTGCTGTCACCCGTGATTCCCGCGCGACCGCAGCGCGCCTGCACCCGTCGTTAGGCTATGTTCAGCGCTATCTCCATCATTTGAGTGAAAGTATTCTGACGCTCCTCGGGAGTTGTCTCCTCGCCCGTAAACGGGCAGTCCGATATGGTGCATATTGCGAGCGCATCCCTGCCGGTGTAGGCGGCAGTCATGTACAGCGCCGCGGCCTCCATCTCGACTGCCAGCACGCCCATGCGCTGCCACTTGCCAAGGCTCTCGGACGCATCGTAAAAGGTGTCGGATGAGTAAACGTTGCCAACCCTGTACACCACACCCATGCGCTTGGCCTCCTCAACGGCTCTGCTCAAGAGCTCATAGCTCGCTATGGGCGCAAATGTGCCGGGAAGGCCGTACTGATTGGCAAAGCCGGAGTTGGTGCACGCGCCCTGAGCTATCGCAATGGAGCGGAGGGGCAAGTCCGAGCTTATGGCTCCGGCGGAGCCTATGCGGATTATGCCCCTGACATCGTACTGGGTAAACAGCTCATACGCATATATGCCTATAGACGGCATCCCCATGCCGCTCGCCATGACGGATACGCGCTTGCCCTTGTAGAAACCGGTATAGCCGTGTATCCCCCGGACGTTGTTTACGAGCACGGAGTCGTCGAGGAATGTGCGAGCTATCATCTCCGCCCGCAGGGGATCCCCGGGCATGAGAACAGTCGGCGCAAAGTCGCCGGGATTTGCGCTATTGTGCGGTGTACTCATAGATTACCTCCAAATTATTGTCAACATTATCAGCGCAGGCCTGTATTGCGGCGCTTACGGTGAATCCGTTCGGCTTCCGGACGGAGCGTTGTCGCTGTGATAGGGATGCTCGTCGAGTATCAAGGCGTAGCGGCCGAGAGTCTCGCCGGCGGCGTCCGCCCAGGTCCTCTGAAGCGTGCGTTTGGCCGTTTCGCCGACGCTACGCGTGGCCACGGGGTCTTTAAGCGCCGCTTCCGCCGCGCTGCATATGCTCTCCGCGGAGTTGTCGCAGAGAAAACCGTTGCTACCGTCGCATATCAGCTCCGCAGCACCGGAACCACGCACCACGACCGATGGCGTGCCCATGGATGCCGCCTCTTTTACGACAAGGCCGGCAGTGTCGTAGGTAGACGGGAACATAAACACACTCGCCATCTCGTACAGGCCCAACAGCACCGCGTAATCGGATATGTGACCGGTGAATATGGTGGTATCGCTTATGCTCAGCGAGGCGCAGAGGGCCTCCAGCTCATCGCGATCCGGCCCCTGTCCGCAGAGCACGAGCCGATGCTCGACATTGCGCTTGTGCAGCATGGCGGATGCCTCCACTACCTTGCGCAGGTTCTTCTTGGCGTGGATCTGACCGACGTAAAGCAGCAGGGGCACATCCGGCAGGCTAAGCAACTCTCGCGCTCCGGCGCTATCCGCTGCGGAACTGTCCGCATCTGTCCCGTTCTCCACTACCGTGATTTCACCCTTGTAGCCATAAGACCTGAGCGTGTCCGCAGAGGAGTTGCTCACCGTCCAAACGTAGTCGCAACGCTCAAAGAAATCCACAACAAATCTCACGCCTAACGACGAGAGCACTTCGGACTGCGTCACGGAGTAGAAATCGTCATAGTATTTTGAATGAAACGTCGCCACCAGCGGCACGTTCCGTTGCTTAGCAAGGCGCAGCGCCTCCTGACCGGCTGCAAACGGCGAGTGCGCGTGCAATATGTCGAACTGCGTGTCGTTGATGCGTATATGGTAGTACGGGTCGAGTATCGGCGCCCCCAGCTTGTACTGGGGCGAGGTTGGAACGGGCGCACCGGCGTATGTGATCACGTCAAAGCCAAGATTACCCCTGTAACCCGTTTTCCCGTACGGCGCAATGACATAGGATTCGTGGCCTGCCTTACCTATCTGCAGCGCCGTGTTGTAGACCACTCTGCCCACTCCGTCGATTATCGGCATGAAGCTGTCAGAAAACTGTCCGATTCTCATAACACCCTCCTCGAATAGGATTATTATACCATAATCCGGTAGCGCTGATGTGAACGTTTTGTGTCGCGCGCAGGGGAGCGCATTTGCGTCGCGTTTGTATTGCGGTCGGCGACTGCCAGGGTATATAATGAGTGTGTGAACGAATTACTCGAAGCAAAACTCAATACGCTTCCGGATTCGCCGGGCGTGTACAAGATGCTGGACGCGTCCGGGCAGATAATATATGTAGGTAAGGCGAAGAACCTCAAGCACAGGGTGAGGCAGTATTTCCGCACACAATCGGCGTTGGAGCGCAAGGTGGCGGTCATGGTCTCGCACATATGCGACTTTGAGTATGTGCTGACGGGCAGCGAGACGGAGGCGTTCGCGCTCGAGAGCAACTTGATAAAGGAGCACAAACCGCAGTACAACATACTGCTCAAGGACGACAAGCACTTTCCGTTTATCATGGTGAATATGGAGAAGGATTTTCCCCGCTTTGAGATCGTTAGGCGGATGACAAAGGGCTCCGCAAGATACTTCGGGCCGTATGTCAACTCATCCGCCATGAACGACGCCTTGGCGGCAATACGCGATTACTATCCGGTTAGGCTGTGCAGAAAGGACATATCGAAGGCCATTGCACGGCGCGAACGCCCCTGCCTTATGTACCACATAGGAAAATGCTGCGCCCCGTGCTCGGGCAATGTAAGCCGCGAAGAATACATGGGCTATGTGCTCGACGCCATTGGATTCCTAAACGGCGATGCCGGCGAAGTCACGCGCAGTCTCAACGACGCGATGCATCGGGCGGCCGCCGAGTTGGACTTTGAGCGCGCCGCTCAGCTGCGGGACAAGCTTCGCTCCGTTAACGCCATGGCGGCGCGGCAGCGGGCGATAGCGACTACCGACAGGGCGGCGGACGTGCTGGCAGTCAGCCGGTTGGACGAGCGCACGATCGTGTTCGCGCTGTTCGTGCGCGGCGGCAAGGTAATAGGCACTCAACACTACGAGATGAGCGTACAGGAGGACTCCACCGACGGCGATATAGTGGCCTCCTACATAAAGCAGGCGTATGCGGATTCCGCTGATGTGCCGGGAGAGCTCATAGTCAGCGCCGAACCCGAGGAGCGCGAATCCCTCGAGGGCTTTCTGTCGCAGCTCAGGGGCAAACGAGTGCGGATCGTGCACCCCCGGCGAGGAGAAAAGCGCGAGTACGTTGAAATGGCTCTGCGCAACGCGGAGGAGACGCTCGAAAAGCAGCGGGAGCTCCTGCGCAGGCAGTGGGAGCGCGGAGAGGGCGCGCTAAACGCGCTCGCGGAAGCCATAGGCATGGAGGTGACGCCGCGCCGCATAGAGTGCTACGACAACTCGCACATAGCGGGACGTGACACGGTGGGCGCGATGGTCGTCTTCACCGATGGCAAGCCGGACAAGGGCGAATACCGCCGCTTTAGGATAAAGGCGCAGACCAACGGGGACGATTACCTGGCGATGCGGGAGGTGCTTACGCGCAGGTTCGAGCGCGCGCTCGCCGGCGACGCAAAGTTCTCGCGCCTGCCGGAACTCATAATCGTCGACGGCGGACGCGGTCAGCTCAACGTGGCGTTGGAGGTGCTGAGTGAGCTGGGCATGTATTCGGTGCATGCCATAGGGCTCGCGGAAGAGCACGAGCATATAATTCTCCCCCGGAGCGCGGAGCCGCTCAAGCTGCCGCCGTCCGGCGCGGCGCGGCACTTGGTCGTGCGCATACGCGACGAGGCCCATCGCTTTGCGATAAGCTATCACCGCGGCCTGAGGCAGCGCAGTGCGCTCTATTCGGTGCTCGACCGCATAAACGGCATCGGGGATAAGCGCAAGCGCGCGCTGTTTGACGCATTCGTGTCGCTTGACGGTATCAAAGCCGCCGATTTGGACGCGTTGAAGGCCGTGAAGGGCATGAACGCGGCTTCTGCGCGAGCGGTATACGAATACTTCCATCAAAACGAGGAGGAACGTCCGGAGTGAAGTACGAGCTTTTGGCGCTGGATATTGACGACACGCTGTTTGGCGCAGACAAGAGGATTTCCGCGCGCAATCTCTCGGCCGTACGGGCCGCCGCGGCAGCGGGGGTGCGCGTCACGCTCGCCACCGGAAGGGGCTATCTCGCGTCCAAGCCGGTCGTGGACGAACTCGGCATCACCGGCGCTATGGCAAACTACGGCGGAGCGCTGATAAGCGTAGCGGAAACGGGCGAGGAAGCGCTCTGTCTCGATATGGCGTGGGACGATGCGAAGGCCATAATGGACTATGCTCACGAGCACGATATATACTGCCATCTTTACCAGGGCGACACCGTGGTATACGAGGACAAGCCTCAGTATGCGGCACGCTACTGCGCCACGCTGCACGTTCCGCTTCGCCACGAGCCCGAATTGCGGAACATGCGTTGGGAGAGAATACCCAAGGTGCTCTACATAACGGAGCCCGCCCGCATTCCCGAACTCATGCCTGAACTCGTGGCACGGTTTGGCGCCTCGGTGCAGGTATCGATGTCCGGCAACTCATTCATCGAGTTTAACCGGAAGGACGTGCACAAGGCGAGCGCGCTGCGGTGGATAGCCGACTCGCTCGGCATACCGCGGGAACGCGTGGCTGCGATGGGCGACAACACGCTGGATTTGGAGATGATAGAGTGGGCGGGGCTGGGCGTCGCGGTCGACAACGCCTGCGCTCAGGTCAAGGCGGCGGCTGACGTCATAGCTCCGAACTGCGAGTCCGATGCGGTGGCGTGGGTGATAGAGCGGCACATACTGACGGATTGAGGTGTGTTAGAATGATACGGATAGGCGTGGATATAGGCGGCACAAACGTAGGCATGGGGCTCGTGGAAGACGGCGAGATAGTGGCGAAGTGTTCCGAGCGCTTTTCCAGGGCGGGCGGCGTTGAGGGCTGCTGCGACCGCATACGCGCGCAAGCGGGAGAGCTTCTCGCTGGAAACGGCCGCACCTTTGACGAGGTGGAGTGGATAGGCGCAGCCGTGCCGGGCAGCGTCAACCGCGAGAAAGGCATAGTGATCGACGCGTACAATCTGGATTTCCACGACGCGCCCCTGCGCGAGCGCCTCGCAGAGCGCTTTGGACGATATGACATCGACGTGCTGAACGACGCCGACGCCGCTGCAAACGCAGAGCTGCACTCCGGCGCGATGAAGGGCATGCGCACTGCGGCGTTTATCACGCTCGGCACCGGAGTGGGATTCAGTCTCATCATAGACGGCAGGATATTCGAGGGCGGCATGGGCAACGGCACCGAGGGCGGCCACATGATACTGCGCAGCAACGGCTACCGCTGCAGTTGCGGTGCGCGGGGCTGCGCCGAGACGCTCTGCTCCGCCCCGGCGCTCATGATAAAGGCCCGCCGGGTCATAAAGGCGCACCCCGATTCCGCACTCTGGCGGAACCGGCGCAAACTCAATGCCAAAGCGCTGTTCGAGTTCGCAAAGAATGGCGACGAGCTCGCTCTGCGCATATTGGACGAGTACACCGACGCGTTGAGCGACTACGTGGCGTCGCTCATGAACCTTCTGGACCCCGAGGCCGTATGTATAGGCGGCGGCATCAGCGCAGCGGGTGAGATTCTGTTTGAGCCGCTCAGACGCAAAGCATACGGGAAGTGTTTCTTCCGGAATCACGGAAAGGTGATTCAGGCGCATTATTTAAACGACGCCGGCATTATCGGCGCGGCGTCGGGAGTAGCGAAAGGCAGGTAGATTATGTCGATAACATGTACAGTTTTTGTGCCGGAAGGCATAGCGATGGCGGCGGACAGCCGAATGACCGCGGTCATCGCGCCGAGAGAGGGCGCGGAGGGGCGGCCGATGATGTTCAGCGCGAGTGACAACGCGCAAAAGGTGTTCTTACTGAGCAAGGTTCAGGTGGGCGTATCCGCATGCGGGCTCGCCATGATAGAGGGCAAGACGATAGCCGACTATCTCCGACTGTTTGAGATAGAGCACATAACTGCCAAGGATACAGTGAGCGACGTGGCGAACAAGCTCGCCAAGTACGCGAGGGGATTTGCGGACAAGCTGAGCTTCTTCGTCTGCGGTTATCACAAGGACGAACCGTACGCGTATACGGTCGGCCGCGAGGTGACGCGGAGCAATTACAAGGACGGAAAGATACAGTACTCCATATCCTGGGCGGGAGAGCCTACCGTGATACGCAAGCTGTTGCAGACGGAACCGCGCATGAATATGAATCTCGCCGTGATGCCGCTGAAGGACGCCATAGACCTGTCCAACTTCCTGATAGATACGACCATACAGTACCAGCGCTTTGAACAGAAGCCCAGCACCTGCGGGGGCGACGTCGACATACTTGTGCTGACCAAGGACGACGCCTTCTGGTACAAGCACAAGCTGTTCGCGGGAAAATAAGGGGAGTTATCACAGTTTGTTCACGATTTATACATTGCCTGTTCATGCTTGCGTGTTTTAATGACAGTGTTGCATGACAACCTCCCATACACTTGATAGACCTCCTATGCAAACAGCGCTGCCGGACACGGCGGCGTTGTTTCATTTTGGCATATCAAATCCTCGTCACCATATTAGTATAAGTGAAAGAGCGTCGCCCGCGCGGCCTTTGGCAGCGCCGGATTTCATATGTGACGCGGCGTGGTGAATCAATATGTCAAAACGCGACAGCCTCGTATACAGATCTCTCATACTCGCCTCGTCCAACGTGCTCCTGCAGCTGATGGCGTTTGCATTCAGGGTAGTGCTGAGCAGGCTGGCGGGCGCGGAGGGCATGGGCGTTAACGCGCTTGCGATGCAGGCATATTCCGTGCTCTACGCGCTGTGCATATCCGGCATGAATGTGGCGGTAACTACGCTTAGCGCGCGGTATTACGCGAAGAGCGGCGTAGCGGGCGTCCGCAAGCTCGTCCGGTTGGCGACATGCGTGTTCCTCGCGCTGCTTGCGGCGTTCACCGTTCCCCTGCTGAGCTTCCGGGATTCCGTGGCGCAGCACCTCCTGGGAGATCTGCGCACTTCGGCGGCGCTGTGGCTCATACCTATATGCATAATGCTGACGGGGTTCGAGAACGTACTCAAGTCCTCCTACTACGGCATGGGCGGCGTGAAAAAGGCGGCGGTTTCCGAGCTGATAGAGCAGTGCATAAGGTACTGCCTCGTCATAATGCTCCTCTATTTTGCGAACACGCCGGACAACGGCGAAAAGGCGTTTCTCATGGTACTGGGCATGACGTTGAGCGAGGTGTTCAGCGTGACGTTTTTGGGGGTGTCCTTCCGCAGAAAGTGCAATAGCGAGCTGAGCCATATAAGCCGAGATGCGGTCAGCCTGCGCAAGTACGCCGATATCGCGCTCCCATCGACGCTCACCGCACTGTCCGCTACGGTACTGTCGTCCGCATCGACGGTGGTGTTCCCTCTGCGGCTGGTAGTCGCGGGCTTTTCAGAGTCCGACGCGATAGCCGCGCTCGGCATAATATCCGGAATGCTGGAGCCCATGCTCGCGCTCCCCATGGCGTTTGTTGCGGCGATGAGCACGGTGCTGCTTCCAAGCATATCCGGGTGCTCCGCCGCGGGCGACATGCGCGGCGTGCGCAGAAAGACGAAAAAGGCGCTGCTCGTGAGCGGTGCGCTGGCGGTGGCGGTAGCGGCGATAGTGGCGTTCGCGCCGCAGCTCTCGAGGCTGCTGTTCGCACAGGACGCGCCCCTGCTGTTGGCGGCGCTGCTCGGCGCAAAGACCGTGGTCAATTTCTTCCTGTTGGTTACGACCAGCGTGCTCAACGGCATATACGAGCACAAAAAGGTGCTCGCCTACTCGGTGATAAGCGAAGCGCTCCAGCTTGCCCTGATATGGTACCTTACCGCCGTCCCGCAGCTGAATGTGTTCGGGTATGTAGCTGCCCTCATCGTAGGCGACGCGCTGCGCCTGACACTCAACGGTATGCGGGTACACAGGATGACCCGTGACAAATGACGAATAAAAATCTAAAAGGGGGTATTCCCTTCACTCACATTTGTGTTACAATATGTCATCAAAAAATCGGAGGTGTATAGGACATGGCATACATTATCACGAATGACTGTATTTGCTGCGGCGCATGTGCCGGCGAGTGCCCCGTGGGCGCGATAACCGAGGGCGACGGCAAGTACGATATCGATGCGAATGCGTGCATCGAATGCGGCGCGTGCGCGGGCGTATGTCCCGTCAGCGCTCCCAAGCCTGAGTAACATAACTGACGAAAATCGGCGAGGCAAGCTGCTCCGCCGATTTTACGCAGACTCAGGCGAACCGGCCCGGGGTGAGGCGCGCTTTGTGTGGCCGCACTCTGCGCCACGTTATTTGCAATGCTAAGTGGAGGGAATCATGCCTATTTGTAAGACGTGCAACAACGAATTAAAGCCCGGCGCCAAATTCTGCACGCAATGCGGTTCTCAGTATGTTGAGGAGCCGGAACAGGAAGCTCCGGCGCAGCAGCCCGTACCCCCGCAGGAGCCGGTGCAGCAGCCCCAGGGCGGCGCAGGCTATACCCCCAGCTATCAGCCCGTTGCAACGCCGGTGGGCGGAGCATATCAGGGCTATCAGCAGCAGTACGCGCCCCCGCAGCCTAAGCCGGTGTTTACGGAGAATGATTTGCCCGAGGCGTACCGCCCCATGTCCCCCGGCGCCTATTTCGGATACTCGCTTTTGTTTGCCATTCCGCTTGTGGGCTTCATACTGCTGATAGTGTTCGCCGTAAACAATGACAAGATAAACAGGCGCAACTTCGCCCGCGGCCAGCTCATCTCGATAGCGGTGGGCGTTGCGCTGTCCATCGTGCTAACCATACTGATGCTCGTGTTTACCGCCAGCATGGCAGGCTCGATGGGCGATATGTTCGAGGGGATAATGGGTTATCTCCCGTATTAACCGTTTTGTGCCGCCGCGGATCAGTCCGTTCGGCGTCCAAATATATTATGTGGAATGATGGAGGTAGTTATGGTGTATTGTTCAAAGTGCGGCGCTCCCATGGCGGATGGCGTACAGTTCTGTGAGAATTGCGGCGCTCCCGTAGAGGCGCAGCCGGCGCAGCAGCCCCAGGCGGCGGCAGAGCCCAACAAGGCGATGGGCGTACTGTGCTACTTGTCCTTTCTGTGTCTGATTCCCTTCTTCGCAGAGAAGAACGACCAGTTTGTGGTGTATCACGCCAAGCAGGGCATGAACCTGCTCATAATCGAGGTCATCGTAGGGATAGTCGCTGCCATACTGAGCGTGCTTTTCCTTTCGTTTAGCTTCACGCTCTATTCCATATGGTCCGTTCTGTCCTGGTTAATGACCGTTGGATTCACGGTTCTCTCGATTATAGGCATAATCAATGTGTGTAAGCCTGAGACCAAGCCCCTGCCCATTGTCGGCGGAATCAAGATAATCAAGTAAAGCGACCTCGTGTGCTGAGGTAGGGACACGCGCGAGGCCTTGGGAGCGTCCTCCCGAGGCTCTTCGCGGCGCGGAAGCGGCGCAACCAACGCGAGCCGCAATCGCACAGGACGCATAAGACGGCATTTGTAAAAGACAACCCGGCGGGCAGTAAGCTGCCCGCCGGTGTTCGTTTTTTGAGCGATACCGAGCGCTCGATCGACCCTGCGCAGATCACAGGTTGTCGAATACGGTTTGCTTCCTCTCTGTTTGAAGCAGGAAACTCAAGACGGTTTCAGCGAATGCGTTGCGCATCTCTATGCCACATTTCAACGGCGGCCAATTCCATCGGGATGTGCGGCGAGCTCTTGGAGAGCCGCCCTGTCTGCACATCGAATTGCGCGTGACCTGCAAGCTCAGTATACATAAATGAACAGAATTACTCTGAGCTTTAGAGACGCGCGCCGCTGACTGCGGCAGGAGCTACTTGGAGCGGTTTACCGTGACTATGAGGTTGCGGATCTTGGTGGCGTAGATATTGCGCGTTAGCGTGGCGAGCAACTCCAGCGCGACGAAAGCCGCCTCCAACGCGAGCACAAGCAAGCCGACGGGTACGCCCGCGGGCGATGCTGCCATGAGGTCGAAGTGGAACACATATACGGTAATCGCTATCGCGGCGGCGGTAAAGGCATTGCAGTACAGCAGCTTAATGCAGAAAGCGAGCGCTTTGTTCTTGAGCTTGAGGTCAATGTAGTCTTTGAACACGCAATAGTGGCCCAACAGCATAATGTAGGGCAGCATGGCTATTTTGCTCGGTATAAGCAACAGCCCCAGCGCGGAGCTCACCGCGAATACGAGCAAGGCGTACATGAACGCGCCCTCCGTCGTGAGCGCAAACACGAATACGGCGGATAGGAAGAACGTGGTTATCCGCATGAACCCGAGGGAGCCTGCGACGTACAGCGCGAGCACCGTGAGGGCGGTCGCCATGGCGCTGAGCGCTATCAGCACAGACACCGGCGGCTTGTTCGAGTAGGCGTTCTTTAGCAGCATGGTATCAAATCACCCCCGGCGCACTCGCAGCAGCAGTCGGCGCACAAGAGCGTGCTGCACGCGTTGCACGGGCTGCAGGGCGCGCCCACCACGGTATTCCCGCTGGCGCGGTCCGTGCGCGCGGACGCATTCTTTATCGTGGTATAGGCGTTCCTGTACTCGCTGTTGCCCGGCTCTTGCTGATATGCGTAGCTAAGGTACTCGTGCGCCTTGTCGTACCACCCCTGCCGCAGGTATATGATGCCGTACAGATAGTGCCATTCCGCATTGTGGAGAGACATCGAGTCGAGCACGCGGCGCGCGGACATGAGGTCGTTCTGAGATATGAATGCGCGCGCCTGCGCGAACTGAGCCGCGCCCTCGCCGGTGTAAGCGGAGCCGCCGCCGTACGCGTCGCCGTATGAGTAGCCGCTCTGCGACGAGGTACTCTGCCGCCCGCGCTTCTGGAGCATGTCGTACGCCTGGTTGACCTCCTTGAGCCGCTCGTTTGCGAGTTCCTTGAGGGGGTTGTCCTTGTATTTGTCCGGGTGATACTTTTTGACCAGCGCGAGATATGCGGCGCGTATTTCCTCCTGCGTAGCGTTCTCACTGACTCCAAGCACCTTATACGGGTTCATGCGGATACCTCCGTGGCGTCGTCCTGGAAGCTGCCCAGCAACTGTTCGGTGCGGTGGAAGCACCCCAGGCGGATTATATTGTCCAGCACCGCGCGATTGGCGCGCGCGTCGAGCAAGTCATATGCCTTTGCGGCCTCGTTGAGCGAGAGATACATCAGGAACCGGGCGCGCTGCGCGTCCGCACAGGCGTTATTGAACGGGTTGAACGAGCCGCTCTTCTCATCCTTGCGCCTATCGTCCCACGCATCCGCCAAGTATATCCATCTGCCGAGGTGAAAGGCTATCTCCCCTACTATCAGCTTATTCTCAGCCGAGAGAGGCGCGTCTGCCAGGCAGCCCTTTATCATGCGCGCGAATGCGTCCGCGGGCGGGTCTATACCCGCGCCGTCGGCGCGCTCTATTTCGTGAAGCTCACCGAGTCCCGAAGCGATGGCTTCAGCGGACGCCGGATAGAGCGCGGACGCCTTTTTGAAGGCTCCGGAGAGCGGCAGCGCGCCCATGCGCGCGGACACGCGCTTCTCGTCCCTGTAATCGTCCGCCAGCTTATACCAGGAGAGCAGTACGTTTAGCGCGGCGGCGAACTTCAGCGCGTCCGACTCGGGCATGCTCGGCTTCTTCTTGAAGCCCTTTACCGCGCACCTGTGCGGCACGGGCAGCTCCTGCTCCTCGGGCGAAGCCACCAGCAGAGCTATGAATGTGCAATCGTAACTCAGCAGCGTGCGTGCGGCGACACCGTAGTTTGCGTGCAGCGAGCGGCAAAGCCCGCAGTAAAACGCGTCATACAGCGCCTTATCCTTTATTCGCAGTTCGCAGTCCATGGGCCGCACATAACCAAACATATACTCTCCGACCGGCATATGCCGCAAAGGAATTATAACATATCAAAAAGCCGCAATTGTAGAGAAAATGCAAACTTAGGCGCACTTCGGCGGTTATAGGCTTCCGCCTCGCCCGGGGCAAAGCTGTAAAAAGCATAAATAGTGCTTTATTTGTTGACATCAATCTGTTATAATTAGGTGTATTATCGCCTGAGGCGCGAGTTACAATACACTACTATAAATAGGAGGAAACACCAAATGAAGAAAGTTGTTGCGATGCTTCTTGCCGTGCTGATGGTATCCGTCATGGCGATTGCTTGCACACCTGTAGAGGACGACACCTACGAGATCGCACTGATTACCGATATCGGGACGATCAACGACAAGTCGTTCAACCAGGGCACATGGGAAGGTGTTGTGCAGTACGCGGAGGAGTTCGACAAGACTTATCAGTACTACCAGCCGACTGCTCAGGAGGACGCTGAGTACCTCAGCAAGATTGAGATGGCGATCAACGCCGGCGCTAAGGTCATTGTAACCCCCGGCTACCTGTTCGAGACGGTTATATACACCGCGCAGAGCATGTACCCCGACGTGACGTTTATACTGATCGACGGTTATCCCACCAACCCCGATGCGGACGGCACATCCACCACTGCATCTAACACTGTCGGAATCAAGTACGCCGAGCATCAGTGCGGATTCCTCGCCGGTTACGCTGCGGTTAAGAGCGGCTACACCTCCCTGGGCTACCAGGGCGGTATGGGCGTTCCCGCCGTCGTCAACTACGGCTTCGGTTTCGTGCAGGGCGCCGAGTACGCCGCCAAGGAGATGGGCGTAGAAGTGACTATCAACTACAACTACTCCGGCGACTTTGCCGCAACTCCCGACAACCAGGCGCGCGCCGCTTCCTGGTACTCCTCTGGCGTTGAGATCATCTTCGCCGCCGGCGGTTCCGTAGGCGCATCCGTCATGAGCGCCGCTGAAAGCGTCGGCACGAAGGTCATAGGCGTTGACGTCGACCAGTCCGGCGAGTCCGATACGGTCGTCAACTCCGCGCTCAAGGGCCTCCGCGAGTCCGTGTACCAGATGCTTGCCGCTTACTACAACGGCACTTTCCCGGGCGGCCAGAACCTCGTCATGGACGCTTCGCAGAACGCTGTCGGCCTTGCGATGGAGTCCAACAAGCTCGAGAACTTCGACCAGGCGATGTATGACGCTCTGTTCGCACAGCTCGTCAACGGCGAGATCGAACTGCTCGACAATCAGGCCTTCGTCGATGAAGAGGGCAACATCAACCCCGACCCCACCGGATTCAACGAGATGTTTGAGTACGTGACGGTTATCTACATGTAATCACACCCAAAAAAAGAGAGGGAGCCGCTTGCGGCTCCCCCTCTTTTTTTGTCGCGTTTCGCTGTTACAGTGTGATCGTGACTTGCAACTGTCTGAAGGATACGAGTTCCGTGGCGGAATACCTGACGACGGCGCCCCCGGTGAGCATAATGTCGCCGGATGAGTGCTCCGCGGCACGAAGTATGAGCTCGCGGCACGCCGCCGCATCGACGTCGGGCAGTTCGCCCAACAGCGCCCTCGCGGAGTGAAGCGCAAGGAGCGAAATATCGTCCACCGCCGCCTCGAGCGCCGTAAGGTATACATTGTGCCACAGGCGCTCCTCGTCAGACGGATTCCGAGGAAGGACGGGTATGTGCGGCGTGGAGGCGGTGATAATGCAGCCCGCAACGCTCGCGTCGGAGGCGACGAAGTGCAGTTGCGCCTCCACGATGTCCGTGCTAAGCGTGAAATCCCAGGTCGACGTCTGCGTAACCGCGAAGTCCTCCGTGTCCGTCAGCCTGTCCACCACCTGCCAGTAGCGATCGTCAGCGGCGGTCGAGGGCGTGGGAGTCTCCGGATTCGCATCGGGCGTCGCCTGAGGAGTCGCACGACCTATCAAATACAGCGCGGCGCAGGCAAAGAGTGCGACCGCAACGGTTAGCACGCTGGCAATGAGCTTTCTTCTGCCGGTGTTGCCGGCGTTGTTGGCGTTTTCAGCGGACATAAGAGCAGACCTGTATCACGACGCTTACAAATAGAAGAACGCCGCGGCGAATACGATGACGTTCAACGCCAACAGCAGCGGCGCGCCCAGGTAGAAACTGCGATGCTTGGTCTTGTGCCTGAACAGCCACATGCCCGCGCAGACGCCCAGTGCGCCTCCTATCGCGGCTACGGTCAGCAGCGTGCGCTCCGGTATTCGATAGCTGCTTCGCACAGCGGCGCGCTTGTCCGCAAACATGGCGACAAATCCCGCAAGGCAGCATATCAGAGCATAGGCGCTGAGCACATAGTCGACGGTGCTCACACCGTGTCGCCGCCCTGCGCGTAATCGCGGAGAAAGTCGGGGAGGTGCCCGGCGGTTTCCGCGGCAATGCCTATGTACAGCTTGACGTCCGCCGCCTCCGTGAAGAAGTCGAGATACTCAAAGAAGCCCTCAAGGGTGTCAATTGGGTGGCGCACTATACTCGAGAAGCTGTCGATGTAGATGTACTCGAGGTCATAATCCTGCGCGGCTATCCCCGCGATGAATCCCGCGAACATCTTTGGCCCGTCAATGTGAAACTCGGAAGCGTCGACAAACCGGATACTGTGGTTTAGGCCAAACATGCAATCCTTGTCCGAATCAATAAATACTACGCTTCCGTTTGCGTGCTGCTGCGCGGAGTTGGCGAGGTCGAGCAAGCGTTTGGTCTTTCCCGAGCCCTTGTCGCCGTAGATAACCCTGACCATTTATCCGCCCCCATTCATATGTATTTATACTTTCGCGTATTCTGTCTCCACCTTGATTGTACATCGCAACGGGCTAACAAGCAACATGTATTTCTGCGAAACAAACGCACAATATATTATTATGCAAATCCTGTTCGCGAATCGACAAACGGGGGTTTTATCCGCGCAAAACGCCGCATGCGCAAGGAGAATCTTAACATGATTTATATGGACAAATGCATTTTTGGATGATATAATCTATACTGGCATGTGGAATATCATGTCTGCACAAAAAAAAGGAGGATAAAGCATGTCAAGAACACTTAAGAGAATTCTTGGCGCGGCAATTGCTCTGGTAATGGTTTTTGCCATTATGCCTGTTTCAGCGTTTGCTGAGATGAGCGCGGAAGCAATTGAGGAAGCCAAGCTTCGCAGTCTCGACACTGCTTGGGCACCTCTGGCACTGGTAGAGCAGGAGGCACTTGAGGCCAACCTGCAGCCGGAAGAGGTAACCGAAGCGGTATACAAAGCTGCGAAGGACAGTGCTCTAGTCAGCAACTTGACTATCGTTGACGAAGACACATTTGGTTTCACCGTCAATGGCATGCATTGCTTGTACGACTATGTCGCAAGGAATGTACAGCCCGCCGGAGACTATAAGCCTTCTGTCGACGCAGTCAACGACAAGGGCAACGGACCCACCAGCGCCGACGTTTTGCTCGTCGGCCCCTACTACGGATATGACGGCAACTTCACTGATCAGTATGAGCAGGAAGCCGAGTCAATAGCCGCAGTAACCGGTGGCGACGTAGTCATACTGTCCGGCCATGCCGCTACTGGTCCCGCCATTGCGGAGGCCATGGAGACGGCCGGCGTAGTTCTTTGGGACAGCCACGGCACGCAGTACGGCACTTCGTCTTACCTGTGCCTCACCACGAACACCGGCATCACTTCCGAAGACTATGCGAAC
>JAUNBH010000079.1 GCA_030527165.1 Clostridia bacterium | reverse complement strand
CCAACTAACAGGCAGCCCACCCCTCGGGGTGGGCTGTTTTTCTAGGGCGGGAATGAACTCAAGGCGCTTTGAGGCAATCTAATGGACAACCTGCATACAAAATCGCCTGCGGCTTTGTGGGGGCTGTTCACGAGTTCGCGCGAATGAAACTGAAGACGTGATGAGTGTTTATTCAAAGATTCGCCATATGTCAGACGGCGGCTCACGCGATTGTTCGTACTTGCTCCCATCGTAGGTGCACTATCTGTTTCAGTGTGGGGCGTCGCAGATTTCGTCAATCAAAGGATGCGGCCTCTCCCCTCCCTGTGCTTCGCTGCACAGCGCAGTTGGAAAAGCCGATGCAACCTACTGCTATGTGACGGCGTTCTATACTCGTGGGTATCTGTTGTTCGCCGCGGCCCCTTACTTCTCATTTGCACTGGTTTAGTGTATAATGGCGGGGTTGTCTGGGAGGATTATGATAAGCTATCTTCGATATCTCAATAGGAAGTTCACGCTGAACGAGAAAGTGCTGCTGGCGCTGTTTGCATCGGCCTTTATCTCCGTCTATGCCGTAATGCTGCTCGCACTGCTCTTGCCCGTTTATGTGACCGTCACCAAGCAGTGGAAGCAGGTGCTCGCGCCTACGCTCGAGGGCATACTGCTGGTCGCATTTTGGATAGTCGCAATGGTCGTATCTGCTGTTTACGGCGATGTAAAGAGCATTGCCCTCGCGGGCGGTCTCATTTTTGCCGTAATAGGCGTGCTGTTTTTCTCACACGCCATGACAAAGCAGGTCTTCGTGCCGTGTCTCACTCTCAGCTGCTACTTGAGCATACCCTGCTTCATCGTGGCGGTGCTGCAGTTCCTCATACTCGGCGAAACCGAGCACGGCGTCCGCTTTGCCTCAACATTCATGAATCCTAACTACTATGGAACGGTCATAGAGGTCGTAATACTGTTTGCCATATACTGCCTGCTCAAGGAGCGTCGCCCGCGCAGGCGAATGCTGTTTTACATAGTGATTGCGGTCAACATCGCCGGGCTGCTGCTCTGCCAGTGCCGCACGTCCTGGATGGTGCTGCTGTTTGCGGCGCCGCTGTTGTTTGCCGTTATAGACAAGAAATTCCTGTACATCTACGCCGTCATATTCGTCGCGCTGCTCGCCATCGTCGTTTTTGCGCCCAGTGTGCTGCCGCGAATTGAGAGCCTGTTCGATGATTTTGACAGACGCGCTAATATATGGCAGGCGTCGTGGCTCGCCATAAAGGATAAGCCGTTGTTCGGTCATGGGTGTATTGCATACTCGTGGCTGCACAGCCTCGCAGGCAGCCCGGACGCGCTGCACGCGCATAATATCGTCTTGGAGCTGCTGCTTAACTTCGGCGTAGTAGGCACATCGCTCCTGACATCCGTTATCCTGATAAACATCCGCCGAATATCGCAAATGCACAAGCACCACATCTGTCAGCGCAAGTTCGCTCTGGCGCTCGCCACGTTGGCCGCAGTGCTCGTGCACGGTTTGACGGATATAACGTTCTTCTGGCCACAGACGGGCCTGCTAATAATAGGGGTGCTGTTCTTCTCGCGCAACTACGAGTTTGAGGTGGAGCCTCTGCCATCGAACGAAATACAATAGCGCGTGCCCACGCGGAACACAACCGCACAGGAGTATATCCTGCGCCTCTCCCCCGCGCGACTGCGGCCATCTTGTCGGCAAATGCGGCCACTCACCACCTTGCCATGTGAGCTGTCTACCCTATGGTTATGGTACCGCTCGTGGGATGCACGGCCACCCAAGTGTTGCCCGGCAACAAAGTCAGCGGAGTGCCGTCCGACAACAGGTATTGCGTCGCGTCGTCAAGCGAATCGCGCCGCCATGTACCCGTGAAATGCCTGCCGCCTATGAAGTAATCGCAAGCGCCGCTGCCAACCATCTCCACCATGCGCCTTCCACTGCTGTCTTCCTGTATTATGTACACGCTCGTGCTCATCACTATGAGATTCTGACAGCTGTATTGCTCCGTTGCCGTCTGTTTTTCACCGACATTGTCGAGCGTGACGGTGCGCACCATGAAAGGTTCCCCTCCAACAAAGCGCATCAACCTGCCCGTTTCCTCGTCATACACGAACTGCGTATGCTTGAGATCCCCGGACTGGAAGGTCAGACTGACCTCCGTGAAGCTCTCGCCGCCTGTCAGATCCACGTCGACGTCAAAGCGGAACTGGCCGCGGTATTCGGGGGTGTAGTCGTACAGCTCCTCGTTTATGAGCGTCAAATCAGAGTACACATTGTGCGGCGCGCTGCGCTCGGTGCTCCTCCAGAAATAGGCGCTCCACCGCCCCTTTATGCCGTCGACGCGCACCTTGATGTTGTCGGTCTCCTCGCCATAGACGTACGACGGTCTGCCGACATCCGAAGGCCCGCCGTAGTGAACCATCACGCTGTCCCACTCGCGCTGTATGCGCAAAAAGTATATCCGCGTTGAGCGCACCGGCCCCACCTCAATGGGCAGCGTATCGTTAAAGAGGCATAGGAATCGGGTTATGCCGCCCTCCGCCGGCGCTTCATAGATGATATCCGCCTGCATGAGCCCGGTCTGGGGTCTCGCCTCCGCTGAGTTCTCTATCATCACCGTGATCGGATGGTACTCCGGCTCCTCGACAAAGCTCAAGCCCGTAGTCTTTGAGTAGAACGGCTCCGGCGTGGGCTCTGTTGTGGAAATGGGCGTCGGCGACGGCGTCCAGATGGGCTCCATCGTCGCCTCCGGCTGCGCAGGCGCGCAACCGACGAACGCTGAAAACGCTATCAGCAAGACTGCCGTAACTGCTTTGACAATTCTTCTTTCCATCGGCAAGCTCCTGTATATAAGAATTATGGCGCCAAGTTGATTCTAAGCTGTTTTCACCGGCGCTGTCAAGTCGTTTGACGAACGGGAGCGCACTCCGGCGCTATTAGACAAATCTCAATATTGTAGGTTTGTCAAACATGTTGGACAGTATAGGCACGAAGGAAGTCGTTGGGG
>JAUNBH010000032.1 GCA_030527165.1 Clostridia bacterium | reverse complement strand
CGTGATGCGCGTACTGCCGAAGCCCCCGGCAAAGGCCTCGCAGAATGCGAGGCCTTTGCCGGGGGCTCCCGCTTACCGCGTGCGCGGGAAGAGTTCCTCTGCGGGTGGGCGGGCGGGGGCGCGCATGCGCCAAAGATCCCGCGGCACGGAGCGCTCCTGCGGCTCACCGCGAACAGCTCGGCGGTAGCGCGGGGCGGGGCGCGGCCCGCGCGCAAGCGCGCGCCGGCTTGCGCACTGCGTGCGCAAGCAAAACGGCGGAGCCGTTTTGGGCCGCGCCCCTCCTTCTGCGCACAGCGTGTGACGCCTTGCCGGTCTTGCGAAGCTGTCTGCCTTGCGCGCACGGGGCGGATGTGGTATATTCGGGCAATGAAAACGGGCACGGAGGCGCTTATGCTGGAAATCGACAATCTCACGAAGGTATATCCCGGTGGGAAGCGCGGAGCGGATGGACTGACGCTGCGCGTTGAACCGGGCGAAATATGTGGCTTTATTGGGCACAACGGCGCGGGAAAGACCACGACCATACGCTGCGTCGTGGGCGTGCTGGGTTTTGACGGTGGCGACATACGCATAGACGGGGCCTCCGTCCGTGAGAATCCGGAGGTGTGCAAATCAAAGCTCGCGTACATACCTGACAATCCGGACATATACGATTATCTGACGGGCATGCAGTATCTCAACTTCATGGCGGACGTGTTCAACGTAGGCGAGCGCGAGCGCCGGGAGCGCATAGAGCGCTACGCGCGCGCCTTTGAGATTATGGCGGCGCTGCCGCGGCTGATATCCTCGTATTCGCACGGCATGAAGCAAAAGCTGTGCATAATAGGCGCGCTGCTGCACGAGCCGAAGCTGATGGTGCTCGACGAGCCGTTCGTGGGCCTGGATCCGAAGTCCTCGCACATACTCAAGCAGTATATGCGCGACATATGCGATGCGGGCGGGGCGATATTCTTCTCGACGCATGTGCTGCCCGTAGCGGAGACGTTGTGCGACAAAATAGCCATAATCAAGGACGGCAAACTCTTGGTGTGCGGGCCCACGGCTCAGGTTGCGGGCGATACGACGCTTGAAAGCGTATTCCTGGAGCTGACGGAATGAAGGACTTGCGACTGTTGCTCTCGCTCTACCTGCGGAGCTTCATGGGAATAAACAGGGCGGTGCACACGCAGGATACAGCCGAGCGCCGCAGGATAGTGGGCATGCTGCTGGTCTATGCGGTGCTGGGCGTGTTTTACACGTTTGCGTTTACCGTCCAGACGCAGGTGGCGGACGGCAGCTCGGAACTGACGGGCTTCGCCTCTCTCGTAATGGTCGTCACGCTGCTGGCGCTGCTGACGGGGCTGACGGGCGGCTCGACGGAGCTGCTTGCGTTCAAGGATCACGACATGCTGCTCGCCATGCCGCTGGACAAGAAGATGGTGGTGCTCAGCAGGCTGATAGTGCAGTACCTGTCCACGGCGGTAATGGTGCTGATATTTGCGCCCGGCGCCGTCATTTCATACTGCAATGCGGTTGATGCGGATGTGTGGTTTGCGCTCCGTGCGGCGGCGCTGCTGGCATTCGTGCCGGCCATCCCGCTCGTGCTGAGCTCACTTTTGAGCATAGCCATATCGAGACTGACGGCGAACGCGCGGTTTAGGAACGCGCTGCGCACCGTGGTGCCGATGGCGATAATGCTGGCGGCATTCGCGTTCGTATACGGCGGAATGGGCGGCTCCCTAGGCAGCGATGCGGGCTCGCTCGACGCCGTGTACGCCGGCTTTAGTCGCGTTTACCCGCCTTGCAGGTGGTTTACCGCCGCAATAGCGGGCGATTGGCGGTTGGCGGCGCTGTTCGCCGGAGTAAGCGCAGCGGCGCTCGCCGCGTGCTACGGGCTGCTGTACTTGCGGTTTGACGTGCTCTACGACCGCATCAACACGCCTGGGGCAGTCAAGGGCGGCGTCGGGACGGAGTTGAAGTTTGGGCGCAGGAGCCGCCTCGGCGCGCTCGTCCGCAGGGAGCTCGGCATGTACTTCTCCATGCCGGCGTACGTCATGAACACGCTGTTTGGGTATGTGGTGTGCGTGCTTGCGGGCGTTGCAGCGCTCGTATTCGGAGCGCGTGTGCGGGCGCTGCTCGGCGGCATATCTTTTGTCGAGCCGGTGATCGCCGTGGTTTTCATGCAGCTCGTGAGCATAGCGCCTCAGACGGGCTGCTCCATATCTGCCGAGGGCAGGTGCCTCTGGCGCATACGCTCGCTCCCCGTGAGCTCGCGGGAGCTGTTTGGCTCCAAGCTCGCCGCCCAACTCGTGTTCGCGCTGCCGGCCGGGTTGTTTGGCGTGATGTGCGTGTCGATAGGGCTCGGCCTTGGATGGGAGTGGGCGCTGGCTATCTCGCTGGCGACTGCGAGCTCCGCGGTGATGGCCGCGGTGCTGGGGCTGTGGGTCAACCTTGCGCGCCCCAAGCTCGACTGGCAGAACGAGGTCGAATTTGTCAAGCAGAGCGTCAGCACGCTGCTGTGTATGCTCTTGGGATTCGGACTTGCCATAATACCCGGCGCGGCGGGAATAGCGCTCGCGCTTGCCGGAATGACGGCCGTCGCCGCGGCGGTGTACGGGGTATGGGGAGCGCTGCTGCTGGCATTGGCGCTGCTGCTGTACAGGCGCCTGTGCGCACGGGGGCCGAACCGCCTGAGCGCGCTGCAATAAACCGCGTGGAGCCGTCACAAGCGCGGCTCCCTTTTAATACTCTGTTGAAAGACGCCGCGGCAGGCGCATAAGTGTTTGCGAAGGCGGCGCGCAAGTAGTATAATACAGCGTTAAGGCGCGGCATGCGCGTGTGGAGGTCGGAATGCGGTTTGGGGATCACAAGCTGATACACTTTATAGGCATAGGCGGCTGCTCTATGAACGGAATAGCGCAGGTGCTCAAGCACTGCGGCTTTGGAGTACAGGGCTCGGACAGCGCGGAGTCGCCGTTTACGGAGCGGCTGAGGGAACTCTCGATACCGGTGGCGATAGGGCACAGCCCGGAGAATTTAGGCGAAGCGGACCTCGTGGTATACTCTGCCGCCATCAAACCGGACAACTGTGAGCGCGTGGAGGCGCGGCGCAGGGGCATACCGGAGATAGAGCGCTCGGTAGCGCTTGGTATGCTGTCCGAGGGGTACGCTGACGTCGTGGGCATCGCGGGCTGTCACGGGAAGACTACCATAACTTCCATGCTTGCGCTCATAGCGGAGCACTGCAGCTCCGGCAAATACGGCGCTCACCGCATGGACGCCACCGTCCACGTGGGCGGAAACGTCGATTTCCTGCGCGGCGGTGTGCGCATAGGCGCGCATGACGTGTTCATAACCGAGGCGTGCGAGTACGTCCGGAGCTTTTTGACGCTCAGGCCCACCATTGCGCTCATAAACAACATAGACGACGACCATCTCGACTACTACGGCGATATAAAGGAGATAGCGGCGGCGTTCGGGAGCTTCATCGACCTGCTGCCGGACGACGGGCTGCTCATAGGCTGCTCTGACGACGCGGAAGTGGCGCGGCTGATGCGCTCCGCGCGGGTGCGCAGCATATCATATGGCATGGTAAATGCGGACTACACGCCGCACGCTGTGGAGCACGACCCGCTCGGCTGCCCGTCGTTCGACGTGCTGTGCGGCGATGAGCGCCTGGGTCGCATAGAGCTGTCGGTGATAGGGGACTACAACATGCTCAACGCGCTGGGGGCGATAGCCGTGGCGCGGGCGCTCGATGCGCCGTTTGAGGCGATTCGGGACGCGCTGTGCGAATACCGGCTTACGCAGCGCAGGTTTCAATACATGGGCGAGCGCGACGGCATAAAGGTCTTTCACGATTACGCGCACCATCCCAACGAGATACAGGCTGTGCTTGAGGGGGCGAAACGCTATCCTCACGGCAGGCTGATATGCGTGTTCCAGTGCAACAGCTACTCGCGGGCGAGGACTCTCTTTTGTGGCGACAGGCGCTACATGGACGCAGCCGACCTGGTGCTGGTGCCGGACATATATCCCGGCAGGGAGCGGGACACGGGCGAGGTGCACGCGCGCGACATAGTGGCGGCGCTGAAGCGCACCGGTGCAAATGCGCAGTACGTTGCCACATTTGAGGAGATAAGGGAGTACCTGAATGTACACGGGCGTCCGGGCGATATGGTCATAACGCTTGGGAGCGGGGACGTATTCTTCCAGACGCGCAAACTGCTGTAAAGGAGGCTGTCATGTGCGGAATAGTTGGCTTTGCGGGGGTGCGGCAGGCGGCGCCCATACTGCTCGAGGGCCTGAAAAGACTGGAATACAGGGGTTATGATTCCGCCGGCCTCGCCGTGCAGAGCGATGGCAAGATCGTAGTTAGCAAGGCGCGCGGCAGATTGAGCGCACTCTGCAAGCTCACGCACGACGGTGCGGACATTGACGGCACGGTGGGCATAGGGCACACGCGCTGGGCCACGCACGGCGAGCCCTCTTATATCAACTCCCACCCGCACATGTCGCACGACGGGGCCGTGTGCGTGGTACATAACGGGATTATCGAGAATTATCTGGCGCTGAGGGCATTCCTGGAGGCGCAGGGGTATGAGTTTGTATCGGACACGGACACGGAGATAATATCGCAGCTGCTGGCCTACTGTTACGAGGGCGATCCGGTGGAGGCGGTGAAGCGCGCGCGCGGGTATCTCGAGGGCAGCTACGCGCTTGGGATACTGTTCCGCGACCGCCCGGAGGCGATATACGCCGTCAGCAAGGATAACCCGCTCATCGTGGGTCTGGGCGAGGGCGAGAACTACATGGCTTCCGATGTGACCGCCATATTGAAGCACACCCGCCGCGTATTCAGGCTTAACGAGGGCGAAATGGCAGTCATAACCAAGGACTGCGTGAGCGTCACGGACGAGTACGGGATGGGCGTCGACAAGACCGTGACCGAAGTCACATGGGACGCCGACGCTGCCGAAAAGGGCGGCTACGAGCACTTCATGATAAAAGAGATACTGGAGCAGCCGGAGGTCATTCAAAAGACCGCTAACCCGCGCATAGTGGACGGCCGCATTGACATGGGACTAAAGCGCATAACGCGGGAGGACCTGCGCGGCGTGGACAATATATGCATAGTGGCGTGCGGGTCTGCATACCACGTCGGCTGCGTAGCCAAGCCCATACTCAAGCGCCTTTGCCGCCTGCCCGTATCGGTGGAGCTGGCGTCCGAGTTCAAGTACGCGGACCCGCTGGTGGACGCGCGCACGCTCGTAATAGTGATAAGTCAGTCCGGCGAAACGATAGACACGTATCACGCGCTCAAGGAGGCGGCGGCGCGGGGTGCGCGCATAGTGTCCGTGGTAAACGTCGTGGGCAGCACGATCGCCGCGGCGAGCGAGGACGTGATATACACATGGGCGGGGCCGGAGATAGCGGTTGCGACCACCAAGGCGTATTCCGCGCAGCTCATAGTGCTCTACATGCTGGCGATGTACATAGGGCGCATACGGGAGACCGCCACCCGCGAGCAGGAGCGGGAGCTCATAGCGGAGCTCAACGCGCTGCCCGCCGCCGTGGCACGCGCGCTCAACGACAAGGAGGGCGTGCAGTATCTGGCGTCGCTCTACTACTCCAGCAAGGATGTGTTCTTCATAGGCCGAAACATAGATTACGCGCTGGCGCTCGAGGGCTCGCTCAAACTCAAGGAGATATCCTACATACACTCCGAGGCGTATGCGGCGGGGGAGCTAAAGCACGGCACGATATCGCTCGTGGAGCAGGGAACGCTCGTGATAGCGCTCTGCACCTACGCTCCGCTAAAGGATAAACTGGTGTCGAACATCAAGGAGGTCAAGTCGCGGGGCGCTAATGTGATAGCGCTCGCCAACGAGGGCGACGAGGACATAGCGCAGGTGGCGGATCATGTCATCTACATTCCCAGGTGGGGGCAGACGACGATGCCGTCCCTGGCCATAATACCGCTGCAGCTCTTTGCGTACTATGTGGCGTCGCTCAAGGGCTGCGACGTGGATAAGCCCAGAAACCTTGCAAAGTCTGTGACGGTAGAATAGGCGCGCCGCGGCTGTCCTAAGAATCCGCGGTCGGGCTCCGATCCGCTTGCGGTACGGCGCATTGGATTCCTGCCGTTTGCGCGTTTCACATCCGGCTCATCCGAGGAGTCGGCGTAAGGTATTTCGAGCCCCGCGGCGCGGGGCTCGTTTGTCTGCGCGATACTGAATACGGCAGCCGGGGGGCCGGCGCTTGCGGTGTGCGGGCCGCATGGAGCGCAGGATTTCCGGCAATTGCGCGCCTTTTTTGCGCGCCGGGGTTTACACAGCGCGAAAACAGTAATACAATTAGCGTTTGTGAGTTCACGAGAGGAAGATGACATGAGAGCTGATAGAATCAGAAATGTGGCGATAATCGCGCACGTTGACCACGGCAAGACCACGCTGGTGGATCAGATGCTCCGGCAGAGCGGGGTTTTCCGCGCCCACGAGCAGGTGCGTGAGCGGGTAATGGACAGTAACGATTTGGAGAGAGAGCGCGGCATAACCATACTCTCCAAGAACACGTCGGTGTACTACGACGGCTACAAGCTGAACATAGTGGACACCCCCGGGCACGCCGACTTCGGCGGAGAGGTCGAGCGCATAATGCAGATGGTGGACGGCGTGCTGCTGTTGGTAGACGCGTTTGAAGGCTGTATGCCGCAGACGCGGTTTGTGCTGAGAAAGGCGCTGGAGCTCAATAAGACGCCCGTGGTCGTGGTGAACAAGATAGACAGGCCTGCGGCGAGGCCGTACGAGGTTGTGGACGAGACGCTGGGGCTGTTCATAGAGTTGGGCGCGGGCGAGGAGCAGCTCGACTTCCCGGTGGTGTACGCTTCCGCCAGGGACGGTTACGCCTCCCTGTCGCCGGACTGCGCGGAGGGGGACATGCGGCCGCTGTTTGACGCCATAATAGAGCACGTTCCCGCGCCGGAGGGAGATGCCGACGCGCCGCTTCAGATACTGTTTTCCGCGATTGACTACGACGATTATGTGGGCAGGATAGGCATAGGCCGGGTTGTGCGCGGGCGCGCGCACAGGGGAGATCCTGTCTTGATAACTAACGGCGAAGGCGCCCCGCGCGCCGAGAAATTGACACGGCTGTACACGTTTGAGGCGCTCAAGCGCGTTGAGACGGAGGAGTGCTGCGTTGGCGACATAGTTGCGGTTGCGGGCATAAACGACCTAAACGTGGGTGAAACGGCGTGCGATGTGAACTGCGTGGAAGCGCTGCCCTTTGTCAAGATAGACGAGCCCACTGTTACGATGACATTCATGGTAAACGACAGCCCGTTCGCAGGGCGGGAGGGCAAGTACGTTACGTCCCGCAACCTGCGCGAACGGCTGTGGCGCGAGGTGCTGACGAACATAAGCATGCGCGTTGAGGAGACTGGCAGCACGGATGCATTTGAGGTCAGCGGCAGGGGTGAGCTTCACCTCTCCATATTGATTGAGACGATGCGCAGGCAGGGATATGAGTTCGCCGTGTCGCGCCCGCGCGTCATAATGCGAAATGGCGCTGACGGAGCTCTGTTGGAACCGATAGAGGAAGTGACCGTGGACGTGCTGTCGGAGCATGTGGGCGCGGTTATGGAGGGCTTGGGCGCGCGCAAGGCGGAGCTCATAGACATGCGCAACGAGGTAGAGGGCAGCGTGCGCCTGCTGTACACGATACCCGCCCGGTGCCTGATGGGCTACCGCGCGCAGCTGATGACGGATACGCGCGGGTGCGGCGTGATGAGCCATGTGTTTCACGGCTACGAGCCGTACAGGGGAGATATAGAGGGCAGGACGCGCGGCTCGCTCATTGCGCATGAGACTGGAACCGCCACTTCGTACGGACTGTTCAACTCACAGGACAGGGGGCGGCTGTTCATCGGCCCGTCGACTGAGGTGTACGAGGGTGAGATATGCGGGGAGTGTTCCCGCAGCGAGGACATAGTCATCAATGTGTGTAAGAAGAAGCACGTCACGAACATGCGCGCTTCGGGCAGCGACGAGGCGCTGCGGCTGACGCCGCCCACTGTGCTCAGTCTCGAGCAGTGCCTGGAGTTCATAGCGGACGACGAGCTCGTCGAGATAACCCCACAGAGTATACGCATGCGCAAACGGCTGCTGTCCAAGGAGGCGCGCATGAAACAGGCCGCGCGCAAATAGGCGGGTGCGGGCTCAGTCCGGCTTGCGCGAGCGTTTGGCGGAGACGGCGGACACGACGGCGAACGCCAACAGCGCGACGGCGGCGATTATTAGCACGAACGGCGAGCTTTCGCGGACGTGGTATATCTCTATGCGCGTGTCGGCGTCGATCACGGCGGTGAAGTAGCCGTCCGCGTCCAGCAGAGACAGGCGCTCCTCGCCGTTGACGAGTATGCTCGACACCGAGTACCCCTCTGCGGACGTTATTTGCAACTCAAACTCACTGCCGGCGGGTACGGAGTAGCTCGCCGCCTCCGGCGTGACGACGCAGAACTCGTCATGTACAACGGTTACGGCGCAGAATTCCGCCTCTGCGGTGTCAGAGAGCGCAAACGGGGTCATAAGCAGCGCAAGGATCAGGATTGCGGCTTTCATAGGCGTTTTCCTCCTGCTTAGTGAGGCGCTCCGGGTGCAGCGCGCCCAATGCCAGTATACTACCGCGCGGGCATAGCGGCAAGTCAAAGCCTGATACGCGCACTTCAATCGCGATTGCGCGCCGCGCAGCCTATCGTTCTGTGTGGCGCCGCACGGATTTTTCCCCACCCACCCACCCTAAAGGAAGCTTCTCGCTGACGCGAGAAGCGGGGTACGGCGTTTGACGCCGCATCGAGCACTTCGCCGGCGCGGCGCACAAAAACAAGGGGCACACGCCCCTTGTTTTTAACATACTTGCCGCATTGCTGCGGACGAAACGCGCTTGGAAACCGCAATTCGTTACTTGATCTCGACTTCCGCGCCGGCGGCCTTGAGCGCCTCGGCGATCTTATCGGCTTCTTCCTTGGAAACGGCTTCCTTGACGGTGCTGGGAGCGCCGTCAACGAGCTCCTTCGCTTCCTTCAGGCCGAGGCCCAGGAGAGCGCGTACTTCCTTGATGACGTTGATCTTCGCGGCGCCTGCGCTCTTGAGCACGACGTCGAACTCGGTCTTCTCTTCAACCTCCTCGGCTCCGCTCGCGGCGGGACCGGCGGTGGCTACGACTGCGGCGGCTGCGGATACGCCAAACTCATTCTCGAGAGTCTTTACGAGTTCCGCGAGCTCCAGTACGGACATTGCCTTGATGTCGGCGATAAGCTGCTCGGTATTGAACATTTTAATTTCCTCCTGTTAGTAAGATAATTTTTCTGTTGCTGCGCTGCGGCGATTACTCGGCAGCGGCTTCGGCTGCGGGAGCTTCCTTGCTCTCCCTGATGGCGTTGATGACGCGCACAAAGCTCGCTATCGGACTCATCATGCTGCCAAGCATCCTCGCAAGGAGAACCTCGCGGGAGGGCAGGTCGGCGAGAGTGTCGATGGCGCTTGCGTTCGATACGGCGCCGTTTATGAGGCCGCCCTTTATCTCGCACTTCTTGAACTTCTTGATCGCGTCTTTGAGCAGCTTGGCGGGAGCCACGGGATCCTCGTAGCCGAACGCAAACGCGGACGGGCCCTTGAGCATCTCCACGATAGCTTCGTCAATGCCGGCTTCGCGGGCGGCGCGCTCGACCATGGAGTTCTTGATTACAATGTACTCCACGTTCGCCTTGCGCATATCCGCGCGAAGGGCAGTGACTTCCTCGACGGTGAGGCCGCGATAATCAAAGATGACGACAGATTGCGCCCTTTTGAGCTTCTCCGCTATCTCGGAAACCTGTTTGGCCTTAATCTCGATAATCTGGATGTTTGCCACGGTTCCACCTCCTTCTTAGAATTGCTAAAATCCCTCGCCGCCATGACGAGGGATCGCGAAAGCACACGGATAAACAGTGCGACATTCAACCTCGGCAGGGTATTGAGCCCTTTGGGGGCACCTGCTGTCTTAGGCGGTCAGTCCTTTAACCCGCTAATGCTATCACACCCGCCGGGGACTGTCAACAGCGGGAGAAATATATTCCATTATTGTTCCAACGCGAGGCGAAAGCTGATAAGATATATGGAGAGAAGGCGTCGCGCGCCCTACGGGGCGCGGGAAACGGCGCATACGGGGAGGAACGGCGTATGCAGAACAAGGGCTCTCTGACGATATACACTATCGCGCACTTCTTTGTGGACGCGGTATGCTTTTTCATGCTGTTTGGCGCAGTGCGCAACTCCATAGGCGATTCGCAAGTATTTATATATGGGCTGCTGGTGTATAACGCGGTGGCGTTTGGGATGCAGCCGCTGATAGGCATGCTCTGCGACAAGCTGCACGCGCTCTCGATTTCCACCTGGGGCTGTTTTCTGCTGGCGATGGGCGCGCTACTGGGCGGGGTGCCGTGGTTGTCGATATGCCTGTGCGGGCTGGGCAATGCGGCGTTTCATGTGGGCGGCGGCATAGACAGTCTGGTGTACGCCGACGGCAAGCTCGCGCGCAGCGGCATATTCGTCGCCTCGGGCGCGCTGGGCGTCGCGACGGGCACTCTGGCGGCGAGCGGCGGCTGGCTGCACGGCTCGCCCATGGAGGCGAGTCTTCCGGTGCTGCTGATGGGCATTTGCGGACTGGTGTGCGTGTTCTTCCTGCGGGACATACCCGCCGAGGAGTACAGCGTCAAGCGTTTCGGCGCGACCGATGCCGCGCGGAGCGATTCGTTCGTGATACTCATATGCGCCGCGGCGGTGGTGGTGCGGTCATTTGCCGGAGCTAATGTGCAGACGCAGTGGGGCGATGCGGAGTGGCTCGTGCTCATACCGGCGGCGTGCGCGTGCGCAGGCAAGGTACTGGGAGGTATTCTGTCGGACAGGTTCGGGGCGTCCTTCGTGGCGGCGGTGTCACTGCTGCTGTCGGTGCCGTTCATTGCGCTGCTCAGCGCTTATCCCGTGTGCTGCGCGATAGGGCTGGTGCTGTTCAATATGGCAATGCCCATAACGCTCTGCGCCATAGCCGAGAGGCTGCCGAGCAGGCCGGGGTTGGCGTTTGGGATAACCACGCTGGGGCTCCTGATAGGTGCTGTGCCCATGTTCCTGTTCGTGCTCCCCGAAACCGCGAGGACGATAGCCGTCGCGCTGCTCACACTTGGCGCGGCAGTGGGGCTGAGGTTTGCGCTCGGCGCGGTGAAGCTCCCGTTTGCCAAAGCGGGTAGGGGCAGTTCCGCCCTGCCGCAGTAGGAGAGTCCTCCGGGCGCGGCTGTACCTGCCCGCCCGTGAGATATAGTTGCCCGCGCCCCGTGGGGCGGCGGGCGGGAAAGGAGTCAGCATGTTATTTGACGTAGCTTATCCGCCGTCCCTGTTGGACAATGACGTTCTGCCCTGGGCGCTTGTGGTCGTGCTGTGCATAGCGTTGGTGGCGGTGGTAGTCGCGCTCATAGTCGTGATGTCCAAGAAGAAAAAGGGCGACTGACGCCGCGTTTTGCGTCGCCGGAGCGCGGAGCGCTCCGGTCGGGAATGGAGGCATAGCGTAGTCTGGAACTGATACTCGCGTTATTGGCGTCGTTTGCGCTGACTGCCGCGGTGGAGAGCGCCGCCGTGTGTTTGCTGTCGCGGAGCGCGGAAACCGTCAAGTGCAGTTTGCTGTGCAATTTATTGACGAACCCGGCGCTAAACGCCCTGCTGGCGTTGGCGGTATACGCGCTGGGCATGTGGGCGTACCTGCCTGTGCTCGTGTTGGGCGAGGCGGCGGCGCTCTTTATTGAGGCATACCTGTACCGGCGCGTGTGCGGCGAAACGCGGGGGCGCGCGCTGCTGCTGTCCGCCGTGGCAAACGCCGCGTCGCTGTCCGCGGGCGCGCTCGCGCAGCACATATGGCAGATTCTCTCATAATGCTCACATTAAATTCGTAATTATTCATTTTATTTGACGGCTGTAATGTGTTAGAATTGGTGCATGGAATCTCTACACGGCGAACTCAGGGAGTACGTTGCGCGCGCAGTTGGCAATGCGCTCTGCGCCGACGTTCGGCCGGAGCGGGTGTCTTTCCGCACGAGAGCGGGAAACTGCACGCTCAACATACTGGGGTACGGTGTGGAGACGGTGGACGTGGACGCGCGCGCGTTCGGTGAGCTCAGGCGCGTAGAGGCCGTGGAATCGGTCGCTGTGGCGGCGGGGCACGTCAATGTGACGCTAAACGCCGGGTTTTTCTCATATCTGCTGGAGGAAGCCCTGCGCGACCTGCCCTGCGCGCAGCCTGCGCGCGACAACTCCGAGCTCGCAGGCCTTGCGAGGACGCGCATGCTCATGCTTGCCCGGCAGCGCCGTTCGGGCTTGACGGACTCCCCGCCGGTGCGGCGCGCGATGTGGCTGGCATTCGCCGCGTGCGACCCGGCGCTCGATTGCAAAAGGCGGCGGCTCGCGCTCGAGCAGGCGTCCGCCGAGGCGCTCGGCATGACGAGGCTAATACCGCGCCGGACGGAGGCGTATTCCGAGTTGGGGGATGTGGGCGACTGCATAGCGCGCATGCTGTCGGCGGCATGGATGATGAACAGAGTGTTTGAGGAGGAATGAATATGAATGTTAAGTGGTTAGGCCATTCGTGTTTTCTCATTACGGATTCAAATGGCGTAAGAGTGTTGACCGACCCGTACGCGCCCGAAACGGGGCGCAGGCTGCACGACATCGAGGCGGACATAGTGACCGTGAGCCATCATCACTTCGACCACGACTATGTGGCCGCAGCGCGCGGCGACTTTGCCGTGTTTGACCGCGAGGGGAAGTATGAGCGCAAGGGCGTGATAATCGAGGGTTTTAAGACGCACCACGATGCCGAGCGCGGAAAGCGGCGCGGCGACAACATCGCGTTTAAGCTGACTATGGACTCCATATCCGTGCTGCACTGCGGCGACCTTGGGCATGTGCTTGACGACGATGCCGCGCAGCGCATAGGGCGTGTGGACGTGCTGCTCGTCCCCATAGGCGGTACGTTTACCATAGACTACGCGCAGGCGCGCGAGGTGGCGAACAAGCTGGGGCCGAAAGTGGTGATACCCATGCACTTCAAGACGCCGAAGTCGGCGATAAACGCGCTCGACGGGCTGGAGAACTTCATAAGCCACGTAGCCAACTGCGCCATACACAGGCTCAATCAGAGCGAGGCGTCGCTGTATCCAAACAGCCTTGGCGACGACCGGGTGCTGGTGCTGGACACAGACGAGGGCGAGGAGTAGCCGTCCGGCGCAAATACCGCGCCAAGCGCAGGGCTCACGTTGCCGGCGGACTTCGTGTCCGCCGCTTGTGCCTGCGTTTGACACCCGCGCCCGCTGCTGATATAATGAGTGCACACATTTTGAATGAGGAGGTAGCGTAATGGTTAAAGTATCTGCGGACAGCACTTGCGACTTATCATCTGAAATCATTGATCAATTTAACATCGCAATTGTGCCGCTGTACATCATCAGAGACGGCAAAGACATGAAAGACGGGCTGGAGATAGAGCCAAAGGACATATACGAGTACGTGGAGCAGCACGGGGAGCTGTTGAAGACGGCGGCGCCGAGCGTAGCGGACTACGCCGAGCTGTTCCGGCGGCAAACGGAGGACGGGTCGGAGGCGATACACTTCACCATAAGCTCCGATATGTCGTCGAGCTTCCAAAACGCCGCGATAGCTGCGGAGTCGTTTGACAACGTGCGCGTATACGACTCGCGCAACCTGTCGTCCGGAATGGGGCACCTGGTGTACGAGGCGGCGCTGATGGCGCGTGCGGGGCTCAACTGCGGGGAGATAGCGGCGCGGCTCGATGAGCTGACTCCGCTCGTGGAGACGAGTTTTGTGGTTGACCGGCTGGACTATCTGTACAAGGGCGGCAGATGCTCCGCGCTGGCTGCGCTGGGCGCGAATATGCTGTCGCTTAAGCCGTGCATTGAGGTCAAGGAAGGCAAGATGGGCGTAGCCCACAAGTACAGGGGCTCGTTCGACAAGGCGGTGACGGCGTATGTGCGCGACAGGCTGGATGACCGGGACGATATAGTGTGGGAGCGGTGCTTCATCACGCATTCGGGCTGCAGCAGCGCGACTGTGGAGAAGGTTCGCCGCTGTGTCGAGGAGCACGGCAGGTTCGCGCAGGTAATCGTCACGAACGCGGGATGCACGGTGAGCAATCACTGCGGGCCGAACACGCTGGGCATACTCTTCATACGAAAGAGCGCGTAGGCCGGACGGCTCGTCGGCGAGGTTAACAACGCGGCACAGATAACAGAGAAGAGCTCCGCGCCGGGAATACCGGGTGCGGAGCTCGCTTCAGTGCGGGTTTCGCGGCGGTCTAAGGCCGCGAACGGGGGGCCGCTCAAGCGGGCGCGCCGTATTTCGCCTCCGCGCGCCTCTTGCGCTGACGCCGCTTTCTCTCCCTGTCGCCCACGATGCATTTCACCGCCCAGCGCTGGTGCACGAGGAACAATTTGGAGGCGCACTCGTCGGGTGTGAGCCAGACGAGCTCGTGGTTGGCTTCCGTGGGTTCGCTCACCTGTTCGAGCAGGCTGCCACGGTAGAAATAAGCGAGCACCTGCATCTCCCGGTCGAAGCGCGTCATGTAGTGGAACCTCTCCGCCATACATATTATGCTGCCCACATATGCGTCGCGCCCAACCTCCTCGAGGCATTCGCGCTTTATGGCGTCTATATGAGACTCGCCGTCTTCAACGCCGCCGCCCAACAGAAAGTATCCCCGAGAAACTTTCACCGCGGGAATCCTGCCGTTGCCGTCGAACGCAATGAGGTAGGCGCATACGCGCCTGCCGTATTCGGTATTCGGTTTTCTCGCTTCAAAAGCCCGATAACGCAAGCCCATCGTCCAGTTATCCAATCACATACGTTTATAATCCAGTATAGCGCCGTTCGCGCAGCGGCGCAAGGCGCTTTGGCGCTATTCGAGGCTGCAAAGCACTTTGGCGGCGGCAATGTCTATGCAGCTCACGGTTATCCGCCCGCGCGCGTTCGACGAAACGTCCCTGCACGCCGTCTCTATCGTCCGCGCGTCCGCAACGCCGCCCAGCTCGTCAAGGCGCTCCGCCACGGCGCTTATGAACTCCCTGTCGGTCAGCAGGCGCATGGGCGTGCCGAATGGGAACAGCGGGCTCTGCTTGAGTGTGGACGAGGCGGCGCACAGGAGCACGTTCTTTGGTATGCACTGGGGTGTCAGCGCGGCGCAGTCGCCGTTTCCGCAATCGTCAAGCAGCAGCATGAAGCGCAGGGGCTGTGCCGAGAGCGCGTCGAGCAGCGGCGGCAGGAGCCTGTGCGCGCGGTCGAGCGAGGCGCACTTGGCGATAACGAGGCGCATCTCCGGCAGCTCCTCCGCGAGTTTCAGCGCAAATTCAGTCTTGCCGCTGCCCGCGTCGCCGCATATGAGCATGTGCGAGCAGGGCTTGCCGCGCATGAACGCGATGGCGTTGTCCAGCGCACTCGCGAAGTCCGTGTCCGACCAGGGCTCGTGCAGCTTCCTGACTGGTGGCAGCGGCTTGAGTTCGCCGCCGTCGGAGAGGAGCATGGAGCCGCAGCGCAGGAATTCGCCGCAGCCGTATTGAGAGAAGAACGCATACAGGTCGTCCGTCAAAACACTCCAGTCATCGCTGGATATGAGGCGGTTATATACCTCGCTCAACGCCTCGTCGGCGGCGTAATCGTCTCTCAGCGCTGCCTCGCCGTAATCGAAGCTCAACCATTCTCCCTCGAGCAGTCGCGCCGCCACCCGCGCGTTGGCGCGCTCTTCCTTCTGCGAATAGCCGTGGGGCATGGGCGAACCGCTCAGCGCCGCCGAGGCTATTGCCGCCGCATGGTCTTTATAGTGTCTCGCACCGGCGCGTATTTCGCCCAGCTTGGCGCGCGCGGACGACATCAGCGTCGCCGTGTCCAGCGTCGACAGGTGCTGAAGGCATTCCAAATCGCTCTTCATGGCTGCGATGACCGCATCGTCGCTTCCGCCGCCGGCTGCCATGACGGCGAACGGGTGCGGGGCTATGAGCAGCGCGTGGAATACCAGATCGCATATTAGGCTGCCGCTGACTCGCCGGCTGCCGCAGGTGAGGAGGTGCTCATACAGCGACGAGTATATCCGCTCGCATTGGACGAAATCGCCGCGCTCCACTGACGATACAAACTCGGCGAGGGCGTCCAGGGCGAACTCCATATGAGGGCGCAGGAGCGTAATCCGCAGCGTGTACAGCCTCAGCAGGCTGAGAGGATCCTTAACCTTCCATATATCCTGCATGTGCAGCCGTCTCCTTTGCGTTTTCTTTCATTATAACAAAAGCGGAGCGCACTAACAAGCGCGGCGGCTAAGCCAGGTTGGCAATAGCTGTATGTACAGTTGACATTTATGCGGGCTGCCGCTATAATCGTTTGGAGTATTCGAATGGAGCTGTTATGAAGCGAGTAGGCGTTTTTGCGGCGATGGCCGCCCTGTGCGTTTTGTTGATGATTTGCCCCGCGGCCCTTGCGGAGGGCGAGGCTGTGGAAATAGCTTCGCAGTGCAGGGTAACCGTGGCGGATGCCGTGGCTTCGGCGAACCTCTACGATGACGACATAGACACATATCAGAGCATAGGCGGCGGCGCGACGCTGACAATAGAGTTCCCCGTCGGGGGCGCGTCGTACGTCTTTTTGGATTGGACCACGCTCCCGTCCGACTATACTGTCGCGCAGTACGCTGCGGACGGGCGGCAGCTCGCGCTCGACACATATGGCGACGACATGCTCAACAGGCTTATATCCGTCGAGGCGAACGCCTCGCAGCTGTGCGTAACGCCTTCGGAGGGCTGCCGTTTGGGCGCTTTGGCCGTATACTCCCCGGGCAAGCTGCCGGCGAGCCAGCAGTCGTGGGAACTGCCCGCGGACAAGGCGGACATAATGATATTCAGCGCTCATCCGGACGACGAACACCTGTTTTTCGGCGGGATCATGCCGCATTACAGCGGCGAGCTGGGATACAGGACGCAAGTCGTCTACATGTCGCATCAGAAGCGCCTGCGCCAGAATGAGGCGCTTGCGGGCCTGTGGACGAGCGGCGTGACCAATTATCCGGTCTTTCTGGGTTTTCCGGACAGATATTCGACCACATACGAGGACGCCGTGGGCTTTTGGGGCGAGGATGAGGTGCTCAGCCGCGTGGTTGAGCAGCTTCGCCGCTTCAAGCCGGAGGTAGTCGTCACGCACGACGTCAACGGCGAGTACGGGCATGGCGCGCACAGGCTGACTTCGCGTCTCGTGGCGCGTGCCGTGGAGCTTGCCGCCGACCCGGCGCAGTACGCGGAGTCCGCGGAGGAGTACGGCGTGTGGCAGGTCAAAAAGCTCTACCTGCACATGTACGCCGAAAACCAGATAGAGATGGATTGGCGGCAACCGCTCGAGGCGTTTGGCGGCAAGACCGCGTTCGACATAGCGGTGGAGTCATATGCGTGCCATGTGTCGCAGCATCAGTACTGGTTCTATGTGGACGACGAAGGCACGTACAGCTGCGCAAAATACGGGCTTGCATTCACGACTGTCGGCTACGACGTGGCGAAGAACGACATGCTGGAGAACATACCCGCCCAGGCGCTGACAAACTACGTCGCGCCCACGCCCACGCCCACGCAGGAACCCACGCCCACGCCATTGGCGACGGTCGAGCCGATTCAGACGATACCGCCCGACCTCATTGAGGAGGATAATGAAGATATGAAGCGTATTATTACAGTTATCGCGGGCGCCGCACTGAGCGCGTTGCTGTTCATATTCGCCTTTCCGAGGCTGACGCGCAAAGGCGGCAAGCCACTGTGGGCGATAGTGTGCGCACTGCCGCTGGTATTGGCGCTGCTGCTGTGTTTTGTCAGCTGCACTCCCACTCCCGTGATACAACCCACGGTTCAGCCGACGCTCACGAGCTCCCCCATGCCCACCCCCACGCCCGTGCCTAC
>JAUNBH010000078.1 GCA_030527165.1 Clostridia bacterium | reverse complement strand
CCCCAACGACTTCCTTCGTGCCTATACTGTCCAACATGTTTGACAAACCTACAGTTTTGATATATTAGCCGCGACTCAGCGTGTAAGCGCGTTGCTCCACCTGTCGGCGAAAGAGCGAATGTCATCCTCCATAAGCTCTAATTTGAGTGCGATGTCGGGCGAGCGCCTTTCGCGGATAGAGTCGAGCAGGTCGTAGATGCGGTTAAGCTGATCGACGATGCCCGCATCGCGGTCGATAGCGTTGATGCTTATAGCGGTTTCGCCTGCACTTTCGGTAGCGTAAGCGGAATGACCATCCAGTACGAACTCACTGCCGAGTGAGGGGATTGTGACATTGTAGCCAAGCGCGCTCAGCGACTTCTCCAGTGAGTTGAGCGCTGCGTCTTCGCCGTGCACGAGGAACACTCTGGAGGGCTTTCCCTTAACGCTCGTCACCCATTCGATCAGTTCATTCTTGCCCGCGTGACCGGAAAACTCCGTAAGCCGTTCAATACTGGCGCGCACGCTTATGTTCTCCCCAAACATTTTCACGCGCTCGGCGCCGTCTATAAGTATGCGGCCAAGCGTGCCTACGGCCTGATAGCCGGGGAACAACACCGTAGCGCGATTGTCGTATAGGTTGTGTTTAAGATGATGGCGGATGCGGCCGGCCTCGCACATGCCGGAAGAGGATATGATTATCTTCTGTCCGGGCGTCGAATTAATGAGTTTGCTCTCGTCGGTGCTGCGCGCGACCCTTAGCGTGGGGAAGTCGAATGGGGAGCCGTTGGCGGCGAGCTCCATAGCTTCATCATCAAAGTAACCTGCAGCGCTGCGCTCGTAAATGCGGGTAGCTTCAATACCCAGCGGGCTATCGATGTATACGGGTACGTTCTCGAGCCCAGGCACGGGAACTAAGGGGTCCTGCAAGAACTGTTTGAGGTAGTACAGCAGCTCCTGAGTGCGTCCTACCGCAAAACTGGGAATGACTATGTTGCCTCCGCGCCTAATGGCGGCGCGGAGGGCTTCGGCGAATTGTTCGCGCTTGGCATCCTCGCTGAACAGGCCGTGATTTGTGTCCCCGTATGTACCCTCCATTATGATGTAGTCCGCACTGTCGGCGAAGTATGGATCACGTATTATGGGTCGTCCTTTGCGACCTATGTCGCCCGAGAATAGCAGCTTTGTGGTCTTTCCGCCTTCGTCAACCCAGATTTCTATGCACGCGGAACCGAGCAGGTGTCCGCTGTCCTGAAAACACACGTTCACTCCCTTTAGCAGCTTGACGGTTTTGCCGTAGTCGACGGAGCGGAACATGGTGAGCGCTGTGTTCGCGTGGCTCAATGTGTAAAGGGGCTCGAGCGCGGGTTTTCCGGCGCGCATGCGCTTGCGGTTGGCGGTTTCGGCGTCGGATTCCTGAATGCCGGCGCTGTCGGGCAGCATGATAGTGCAAAGGCGTTCGGTTGCCTTAGTGGCGAGGATATGGCCGCTAAAGCCCTGTTTGACGAGCAGCGGTATCAGGCCGCTGTGATCGATGTGGGCGTGCGTGAGTAAGACCGCGTCAATGCTCTTTGGATCGAACGGGAACCCGTCCTCGCCGTACTCATTGCGCTTGTCGTCGCCCTGCCTCATGCCGCAGTCGACGAGGAAGCGGCCGTGCTCACACTCGACGAGGTGGCATGAACCGGTCACAGAGCGGGCGGCGCCGCAGAATTTAACTTTCATCTGTTCCTCCTAGTCTGCTTAGATGTGCGCATTATACCATGACAATGCGGTGCGGGTACAAATTTGTTTGTAAAGAGCGGGCTTGATGAGAATTCGGATGATATAGGCGGTGGAAAGGCTTTAGTCGAGTCGTGCTGAAAAGGGCACATGGGATTGTTAGCGGAGTATCTTTTAATGAGAATTTGCGCGTTAGACTCGGCGATATATGTGGAATGCGATAAGCTTCTACACGACGCACAAGTAATGATTATGACTTCCGACCACGAAGGAACTCCTATGGTCGCATTGGAGGCCATGGCGTTGGGTGTACCCATTGTCAGCACGCCCACCGATGGCCTCAAGGACTTAATTGATGACGGAAGAACCGGATTCCTGGCTGACGACGACAGCGTTCTGGCCGGCAGGCTTATCGAATTATCTGAGGACGAGCAACTGCGCAAAGCATGTCCGCTGCATCCGTGGAGAGAGCTCGCAAATTCAACGACATTGGAGGATACAAGCAGCGCCTGATAGCGGCATATGCGATGTGCTGTCTTGATTACAGAGCACTACGGCCTTGATCCTCGTATGCTGGTGAATACACTGAGACGGCAAGAGGCATTATGGTATAATAATGTGCCGGAGCTCAGACGGCCGCGCGCAGGCTTGGCAGAACTGCGGCAATGGAATGACCTTTTAAGGTGGGCAAACCTGTGTATGAAAGATTGCTTGACAGGAATAGAGAACCATCCCTCTCCGAGTTAGCGGCCTATTGCGGTGAGAACGGGGAGCGCTTTGTGCATTTGAACGATTACCTCTCCATGGAGTTTGGTGCGTCGCAAGAGGTGCGTTTTCCGTACGGCAGCAAATATGGGTGGTGCGTCACTCACAGGAAAGGGAGAAAGCTCATATGTGATGTCTTTGCGGAGAAAGGGGCGTTTACAGTAATGCTGCGCCTCGCCGACACACAGTTTATGCTTCTGTACGCCGGGCTGACCGAGTATACACGGAAATGCATCGACGCTCGTTATCCCTGCGGAAGCGGCGGCTGGATACATTATCGCGTCACAGATGACGGTAGATTAAACGATATAAAGAGACTGCTGAACGCAAAATGCAGATGAAGCTCATTGTCGGGGGTGCCCTAATCAAGCTTTCGTCCATTGTGCCGGGGAGTTATGCATTACCGCAACGGCATTGGATGCCGAGAAGGCAGATAGAGGACGCGGTATTCACACTTTTGGATGCTAGTTGCGTCATACAACCTATTTCCGCAGACTGGACCGCCCTTGTTCTTCGGGCTGGCCAATATGTGCTGCAAGCCTGCAGCCGGAGCAAATCTGTTTGGAAATGTAGGTTTGTCAAACATGTTGGACAGTATAGGCACGAAGGAAGTCGTTGGG
>JAUNBH010000077.1 GCA_030527165.1 Clostridia bacterium | reverse complement strand
GGTCTTTGATTCGCGCCCAGTCGATGTCCGCCGTGCCGATGGAAGCGTTGACCATCTGGGCGATGGCCGCGTTCAGTTCACCGATTTCCGCCCAGTCGATATGCGCCTCGTGCAGATGGGCCGTGGTGAGCTGCGCCACGGCAATGCGGGCGATGGCCGCGTTTAGCTCGGTGATGTTCGCCCAATCGATGTGCGCCGCCTCGATGTTGGCGGCGGTGATCTGCGCCAGAGCGATCCTGGCGATCTCGGTGTTCAGCGAGGCGATATTCGCCCAGTCGATGTTCGCCTGATGGATGCTGGCGGTATTGATCTGGGCGACCGCGATCTTGGCGATCTCCGCCGCGAGTCCGCCGATGTCCGCCCAGGAGATATTGGCGTTCTCGATGTTCGCCTGCGTGATCTGCGCCGTGGCGATGGTGGCCAGCGCGGCGTAGAGTTCGTCTGTGGTGATCTGCTGGGCGGCCAGTTCCTGTATCCGGGCGGAAATGGCGGTGATCGCCGTGGCGTTGAGCTCTCCAATGGTCGCCTCCGCGATTTTCGCCCGCGTGATGCTCGCGTCCGCGATGAGCGCGTTGGTGATGGCCGCCAGCTCGATGTGCGCGGTCTGAATGGCGGCCATCTGGATTTGCAGCGATCCCACCGATCCGCTTTGCAGCTGGCCCGCGCCCACGGAGTTGATGGCCAGCTTGCTGCCGGTAATGACGCCGCTTGCGAGCTGCCGGGCGGAGATCATGTTGCCCTCCACGGTATCGGCCACCGTTCCCAGCGTTATGGCGGTATACTTGCGCGTCAGGCAGTCGTAGGTGTACTGGGTCATGCGCATGGACACTTCCACGCCGATGCGCCGGGCGATGACGCGAACAGAATCCCCAAGGAAAATGTTTTGCAGCGGCTGGTACTGGCGGTATTCCTCGGTCTCGGCGCAGTTGATGAAATCCACATTGAGGGTGACGGTGGGCAGGTCGCAGCCCTTGTCAAACTCCGCCTGCGCCGCCTTGCGCATCTCGGCATAGCACTGGGCTTTGGTTTTCTTGCCGTCGCCCTTGGCGACTTCCTTGGCCTCGGAAACCGCCAGATGAATCCACTTCGGGTGCGTATACGCATCGAGGTTGGGGCTGTCCACATACAGCTCCGGCAGGTACAGAATATTTCCGTCCGCGTCCTCGCCTGTGGGCATGATGCGCGTGACCACGTCGGTCAGGTCAACGTCATACGAAATGCCCAGCAGATTCTTCTTTTCCCGAATCTGGACGTTGGTATCGCCGCCCACGCGCTGAACGAGAAACACGTCGAACCAGTCGCGGGCCAGCTCCGCGCCGTACTTTTCCACCAGTCCGCCCTCTCCCAGCAGGGCTTCCACGGGGTTGACGTTCTCAAAGCGCACGTCCTCCGCCGTGGCGGTCAGGTCGGAATAGAAGGTGAAGTCGTGCTCGGACAGGCAGCTTGAGGATATGTTTTGAGCCACCGCCGCTCCAGTCGCGGAGGACGATGGCTCGTATTTGCGGATCATGTTGTCCAGCAGGTCGTAGAAGATGTGCCGGGCGTAGACCGTGATCTTGGAAAGCTCCGGCACGACGCGATAGATGCGGAAGGGCTGATCCCGAAGCTGACGGGTTTCAACGACCTCGCCGGTGGCCCGCGCCGGGTCGCTCTCCGTGCGCACATAAGTCAGGTATTGGCTGGCCATGTAGCCGCGCTTGCCGTCCGGGCAGGAGACCTCGTACCACGCGGAGGTGGTCTTGGCGATGACGATGACCTGCGTGCCCTTCTTGTACTTGCCGAGAATCTTGTACTTCGTGCCGGTGCCGGAACGCAGGCGAAGCGGGTCGCGGCCAGTGGAAACGCGGTAGATGAGGGTTTCGGCGGAGGGCTGAACCACCTGTTTAATCTGTGGCGTCATGCCTGCCGGAACGGGCGCGCGGAGGATATACCCCTCCGCCAGCCGCCGCCACTTGCCTTCACTGTCCAGCGGATGCTCCAGTGTCAGCTCCCACTCGCCGTTCAGGGTTTCGGTGACGGTGCAGGAGATGGGCGATACCGGGCCGAGGCCGTTGGTGGAAAAGTCCGTGCAGTCGGACGGGTAGACGCAGATCATGGGTTCACCTCCCGTATATAAAGAAAAAGCCCTTCGGATGAACGGCGTTGATTTGAGTGATTCATTGATTCGGATGTCAAAAGTCCATTTCCTTGAATCAGACCGCGAGTTGTTTTCAGTTTGTTCATGCCGGATTCATGTCGATCAGGTATGATAACAGCAACGAAGGAATCGCCCTTCTTCATCCATATATCACTGTCCCGCCTCACGGCGCCCGCATTGGGTGTCGCGCACAGGCGGGACAGACAATTTTTGGAGGAACGACCGCGGCTGTATGCTGGTCAGGCCAAGAAGCGATCAGCCCGGCCGTTCCTCCTGGTCTTCGGTGCGGGCGGCGTCCGCCTTTGCCTTCAACTCGGCGACACAGGCGTTGTCAACAAAGTGCGTCGCGCAGCGTTTTTCGATCTCCGGATTCCCGCTTTTGCTGAATCTCAGCGGAATCACTGGACGGCTTCCCTTCTTCTTTACACCCCAGCGCTTATAATAACAGAACGAGGGCTTCAAGCCGTTCTTCTGCGCATATGAAAACATCTGGCTCATGATAAACGAGAGTTTCTGCAGGTTCACTTCGCATACGGCCTCGAGAAAGGGAGCGCGCCCAAACCGCCAATCCTCGTACTTTTGTTTCCGCAAAACGCCGATATCCATCAGCACGTCCACGGGCGTCGCAAACCCCCGCGCCCTGCACTGATGGTACATGGCGGAATGCACCTTGCCGGTCAATTCCCGATCATTCATACTACTGTCGCTCCCTAGACAATGTCTGCTCCCATTCGTCGTTGCGCGTTTCTGCAACAGTGCGGGACCGCGACAACACCGGCCATGGACTGTTGATGGCAAAGTCCGTACAGTTAGACGGATAGATGCAGCTTTTGCTCGCGCAAATATAGAGTTCTGTCACCGTTAAGGTTCCCAGAGAAGTTCACCTGTTGCGATATTCTCTATCGCCAGCCAATCATTGACGGGAATAATTCTTTCTGAAATGTACCACGTTTGATAAGTCTTTTGCGCGTTCGC
>JAUNBH010000076.1 GCA_030527165.1 Clostridia bacterium | reverse complement strand
TCGCTTGCAAGCGCGCTCGCGACGGCTCACTTGTCGCTACCAACTTTTTGCGGGGTCGCCGCCTGTGGGCGGCGGGGAGACGAATGACAGCTGCGAGCAGTCACGTCGGAGCGAAGTCCGCTTTGCTCCGCCCCTTTTTTATGCCTTGGGGCAAACAAAAGCGCCGTCCGCCCGCTCCCTTGCTCCTCCTTATCCGCAAAAAGTCACGCTCGGCTCGCCTGCTCGCTTGCAAGCGCGCTCGCGACGGCTCACTTGTCGCTACCAACTTTTTGCGGGGCACGAATGGTTCACGTCGGAGCGAAGTCCGCTTTGCTCACAATCCGACAGCATGTAACCGCCGTCGGATTTTTCGTATGCGTTCCCTTGCTCCTCCTCCTGCGCGAGCGGTCGCGCTCGACTCGATTGACGCGAGCGCCGGGTTGGGGTATAATACAGTCGGCAGGGGCGCTATCTGCGCGGGAGGCCATGATATGGCGTTTCGCATCGCATGCTTGCCGCCGTTTGCGGCGGTCACGTCCGGGGCGGACTGCGATATGGACTTCTCCGCGAGCGGGAAGCCGGGCGGGTTTGGCGCGTGCAACTCCTCGATTGAGCCTTTGCCGCGGGACGGCTTCGTGCCGCGCGACTCTCTGTCTGTAAATGAGGAGAGCGCGGTGTGGAATGGTGGCGGACGGATATGCCGGCAGCGTGTTTGCAACAGACGCGCCCCAATCATTACGCCATGGGACACATCATTGCGCCCAAGGAGATCGTCGCGGCGCAGGGATATGCCGTCATGGGGGCGTTAATACCCATAAGGCTGGTTAAGCGGCCGTAGATTATTTGCGATGAGTTTAGACGGGGGTGGGAAGATGCTGAACCTTTCTTGCTGAGAGTTGGGCACAACGAATGTGCGCGCGACAGCTGCGCCTGTTTGTGTTGCGCCCGCGCAAGAGAGGAACGGTTTCCGAAACTCTGAACGCACGGCTTTTTCTCGCATTTGTGGCTGAGCTCTGTTCGTTTGTGGGCTGCAGGAACGTACTTTCTTGCAGTCCATAGTTTTTATGAGGAGGGCGAGAATATGTCACTGATCAGTGTAAACAATTTGACTTTTTCATATCCGGGCAGCTATGACAACATATTTGAGAATGTCAGCTTCCAGATAGATACGCAGTGGAAACTCGGTTTTTTGGGCCGCAACGGCAGGGGGAAGACGACTTTCCTGCGCCTGCTGCTCGGCCAGTACGAATACGGCGGCAGTATTTCCGCGTCGGTGAGCTTTGAATACTTCCCCTACGCGGTGGAGGACAAGGCGCAAAACACGCTCGACGTCATCGAAGGCATATACGCCGGCTTTATGCGCTGGGAGCTGCTGCGCGAGCTGTCGCTGCTCGACGTGCCGGAGGAGGTGCTGTACAGGCCCTTTGACACGCTTTCCAACGGGGAGCAGACCAAGGTCTTGCTCACCATACTGTTCCTCAAGGAGAACAGCTTCCTGCTGATAGACGAGCCTACGAATCACCTCGATATGGCGGCGCGCGCCAGCGTCAGCAGCTATCTCAACTCCAAGCAGGGGTTCATTCTGGTGTCGCACGACAGGGCGTTCCTCGACGGCTGCATAGACCACGTCCTGTCCATCAACAGGGCGAACATCGAGGTGCAGCGCGGCAATTTTTCCTCCTGGCTCGTGAACAGGGAGCGGCAGGACGGTTACGAGCTGGCCGAGAACGATAAGCTGCAGCGGGAGGTCTCGCGCCTGCAAAAGACCGTGCGTGAAAAGGCTGGCTGGGCGGATACGGCGGAGCGCCGCAAGCTAGGCGCGAACACCGCTGCGACCGATAACGACAAGGCGGGCAAGCGCGCGTACCTGGGCGGGCAGTCCAAAAAGCTGATGAAGCGGGTCAAGGCGATCGAGAAGCGGCAGCAAGCCGTCATTGCCGAGAAATCCGAGCTGCTAAAGAACATCGAGAGCGCCGACAGCCTGAAAATGGTGCGGCTCGACTACCACACGAGCCGCCTTGCAGCGCTCTCCGGCGTCACTATCCGCTACGGTGAAAAGGTTGCCTGCCGCGACGTCGGCTTTACCATCGAATCCGGCGACCGCATCGCGCTCGTGGGGAAGAACGGGAGCGGGAAGTCGAGCATATTGAAGCTGATATGCGGCGAGTCGCTGACCTATACCGGCGCATTTGAGAGGGGCAGCCGGCTGATAATATCGTATGTGCCGCAGGATACGGGGTTTTTGTGCGGCAGCCTGTCGGATTACGCACGGCAAAACGGCATAGACGAGAGCCTCTTTAAGACGGTGCTCCGGAAGCTGGATTTTTCACGGGTGCAGTTTGAAAAGGACATGCGCGACTTCAGCGGCGGCCAGAAGAAAAAGGCGCTGATAGCGCGGAGCCTGTGCGAGAGGGCGCACCTGTACGTTTGGGATGAGCCGCTGAACTACATCGACGTAATATCCCGCATGCAGATTGAGAACCTCATACTGGAGTTTAACCCGACCATACTGTTCGTCGAGCACGACAGCGCCTTCTGCAAGCGCATAGCGACGAAGGAAGTGCGGGTGTAATCCGCCGCCCCCATTCGTGGCGCGCTTCGCGCGCCCCCGCCCACCCGCCCGCAAGGAATCTTCTCGCGGCGCGAGAAGGGGGGCGCATTGCTATTTGCCGGGTTATGTGTTAGACTTAATGACGACGCGCACAAGCGCCGTTGTTAAGTCGCGGCAGCGCAATGCCTTCAGCTGTGGAAGCTCTGCCATACCGGCAGGGCTTTTGTTGCATGGAGCGCGCCGCGAGGACGGGTGGGCTTTTATACAGGAGGAATAACCTATGGCCTTAACATGGGAGCAGATACAGGCAAACGCAGTTGCCTTTTCCAAACGGTGGAAAGACGCAGCGCGGGAGGAAGCGTTGGCGCAGACGTTTGAGAAAGAGTTTCTCGCGGTGTTTGGCGTTGACGACGCCCTTGCCGTCGGAGAATATGAATATAGAGTGCCATTGGACGATGGGCATAACGGCTATATCGACTACTATTGGCCGAAGAAAATCGCTATCGAGTTTAAGACCCGCGGCAAGGATTTGAACAAGGCGTACAGCCAGTTAAAAGAATATGTACTTCACCTGCCCGGCGAGGATATGCCGGATTTGCTCATGGTCTGCGACTTTGAAA
>JAUNBH010000004.1:56245-72198 GCA_030527165.1 Clostridia bacterium | reverse complement strand
CCCCAACGACTTCCTTCGTGCCTATACTGTCCAACATGTTTGACAAACCTACATCTCTGCAACAAACGTTTCGCTTGACATTCAGTCGCCGTAATAATATAATGCACACGGTATAAAGCTGTGATTGGGACACGCCTGCACAGATTCGCTTTAAGAGAACCGCGTGTGGTGAGATGCGGTAAGCGGCATGTGATTTGGTATCACCCATGAGCGCGCCCGTGAACTGACAGTAGCCGGCGCCGCGCCCTCGCGTTACTGAGGAGACGCATTAGCGTGCGTTACGAGTGAGTCTTTTGACTAAAACGGGTGGTACCGCGGAAAGCCTTCGCCTTTCGTCCCGATAAGGGCGATGGGTATTTTTATATCAAGGAGTAGCGTTTACTATGTACAGGAAAGTCGACACCTCGATGGATTTTGCCTCGCGGGAACTGGAGATTCTCGATTTCTGGCAATCACACGAGATATTCAAAAAGAGCGTCGAGCTTCGCCGCGGCGCAGAGGCATATACGTTTTACGACGGCCCGCCGACCGCAAACGGCAAGCCGCACATAGGTCATGTACTTACGCGCAGCATTAAAGATTCGATACCCCGCTACAAGGCCATGAAAGGTTTTGACGTACTGCGCAAAGCCGGTTGGGACACACACGGGCTGCCCGTAGAACTTGAAGTCGAAAAGCTCCTGGGGCTGGACGGCAAGGAGCAAATCGAGAGCTATGGCGTCGAACCCTTTATCGCCGAGTGTAAGCGCTCCGTGTGGAAGTACAAGGCCGAATGGGAACAGATGAGCAAGCGCGTGGGATTCTGGGCTGATATGGAGAACCCGTATATCACCTACAACGACGACTATATCGAGTCGGAGTGGTGGGCTCTGAAGACTATTCACGACAAGGGGCTGCTCTACAAGGGCTATAAAATAGTCCCCTATTGCCCGCGCTGCGGCACCGCACTCTCCTCGCACGAGGTTGCACAGGGATATAAGGACGTACGCGAGACCTCGATATTCGTCACTTTTCCGGCAAAAACGCTGGACGCGGCATTTGTCGCGTGGACGACAACCCCATGGACTTTGCCCAGCAACGTCGCGCTGTGCGTAAATGCTTCGCAATACTACGTTAAGATAGAGTTTGAGGGCAAGCGATACATACTCGCACAAGACCTCGTTAATAGCGTGTTTGGCGCGGATGTTGAGCCATTAGAGACATATTGCGGCTCTGACCTCGTCGGAGTTGAATATGAGCCTCTGTTTGATTTCCCCGTAAACCACAGGGGCAAGCGTGGATTCCGCATAGTCGAGGACGATTATGTGACACTCGATTCCGGCTCCGGTATAGTACACATTGCGCCTGCGTTCGGCGCGGACGACAGTCGAGTAGGCGCGCGCTTTGACCTGCCGTACGTTCAGCTCGTTGACGCTGCGGGTAAAATGTGTGGCGGCACGCCTTGGGACGGCGTTTTCGTGAAAGATGCGGATAAACTCATAATGCGCGACTTGACGGAGAGCGGCAAGCTGCTCAGCAAACTCGAGTTCGAACACAGCTATCCCCACTGCTGGCGCTGCGATACTCCGCTCATATACTACGCGCGCGAGAGCTGGTTCATACGAATGACCGCCGTAAAGGACAAGCTGATCGCGCTCAATAAACGCGTCAACTGGATACCCGAGAGCATACGAGACGGCCGCATGGGTAACTTCATTGAGAACGTCATTGACTGGTGCATTTCCAGAGAGCGGTATTGGGGCACTCCCCTGCCCGTCTGGACGTGCGAGTGCGGACATGTGCACGTCGTAGGCAGCCGGCAGGAACTCCATGAGCTAAACCCGAGCGTCCCGCTCGATATTGAGCTGCACAAGCCCTTCCTCGACCCGATAACGTTCCCGTGCGAAAAATGCGGCAAAGCAATGCGTCGCGAGCCGGTAGTCATCGATTGTTGGTTTGACTCCGGTTCCATGCCGTTTGCGCAGTGGCACTATCCATTTGAAAACGAGGAGCAGTTTAAGCGGCACTACCCCGCCGATTTCATAAGCGAGGCCGTCGATCAGACGCGCGGCTGGTTCTACAATCTCCTAGCGATTGCGACCTGCCTGTTTGACGACCCCGCATTCCTCAACTGCATTGTGCTCGGGCTCGTGCTCGACAAGGACGGCATAAAGATGAGCAAACACAAGGGCAACGTAGTCGACCCGTGGGATGTGTTAAACGCTCAGGGCGCAGACGCAGTGAGGTGGTACTTCTACACCGCTTCGAGCCCGTGGCTTCCAAGCTTGTTCAGTATGGAGGCAGTTAGCGAGGCGCAGCGCAAGTTCATGGGCACTTTATGGAACACATATGCCTTCTATGCGCTGTACGCAGAGATTGACCGGTTCAATCCTTTCGAGCACGAGTTAGTACGGGAGAATCTCACCGTGATGGACAGATGGCTGCTGTCGCGTCTCAATACGACTGTTAAAAATGTCGACAAGCTGCTCGACAGCCTGAAGATCACCGAGGCATGCCGAGAACTATCTGGCTTTGTCAATGAATTGTCAAATTGGTATGTTCGCCGCAGCCGCGAGCGCTACTGGGGCAAGGACATGACGCCCGACAAGGAAGCCGCGTATATGACGCTGTACACCGCATTGAACACATTGGCAAAGCTTGCCGCGCCTTTGGTGCCCTTCATGACTGAAGCCATATATCAGAATATAACCTGCAGCGTCAACCATGACGCCCCGGAGAGCGTGCATCTCTGTGACTATCCGAGGTGTGACGACGGTCTCATTGACCCGGAACTCGAAGCTAACATGCAGCGCGTACTCGACATCGTGACCTTGGGCAGGAGTGCGCGCAATACCGCCAACATCAAAAATCGTCAGCCGCTCGGCGAGATGTTCATTCAAGGTTCGCCACTGCCCGACATGTACATTCAGATTATCGCGGAAGAGCTGAATGTCAAACAGTTGACGTTTATAGAAGATGCGTCACAGTTTATCTCTTACCGCGTGAAGCCTCAGCTCAGAACACTCGGCCCGCGCTATGGCAAGCTCCTCAAGGGCATCAGTTTGCACATGCAGGCAGACGGCATAGGGGATATAATCGTTCGCGCCATGAATACGGACGGCTGCTACAAGGCCGATATAGACGGAGTAGCTATAACACTCGCTCCCGATGACATACTCATAGAAGCTCAGAAACGCGAGGGCTTTATATCCGAATGTGAGGGCGAGCTCGCCGTGGTGCTTGACACCGCGCTCACGGCGGAGCTGATCGAGGAGGGCTTTGTGCGCGAAATCGTCTCTAAAATCCAGACTATGCGCAAGGAGGCCGGCTTTGACGTAACAGATCACATACGCATAGGTTACGAGTGCGCGGCGAGGCCATCCGACACCATTACCCGGTTTGCCGATGCGATCTCCGCCGACACGCTTGCCGACTCCATAGACTCGCACCATCGCGATGGTTACAGCAAGCTTTGGAGCATCAACGGGGACGACATCACACTGTACGTCGAGCGCGTATAGCTCACAACCGCAAGTAAGCGCAACAAATGCCTCGGCAGCCATATTGTGCGTTACATGGCGAGGGACGGCATAGCCGTTCCTCGCTTCGCTCTGTTGCACGCACAGCGCACAACAAGCATGCGCATACACGCATACAGCAAAAGGCACGGCCTTGTGACCGTGCCTCTAATCTGTAGCTATGTGCCAAGCCGGAGAGCTTATTCGTCGGTGGAGTCGGGTGCGTCTGTTGCGGCTTCGTCAACTGCTTCGACCGCTTCTGCGGGAACTTCCTCAACTGCCTCGACGGGTTCAACTGCCTCAACAGCCTCGACCTCGACGATAGCGTCAGCGGCGGGCTCGTCATCGGCAGAGAAACCTACAAGCAATGCTGCGAGCGAAGTCGTCGCCGCCTCTACCGGCGGTATGTTGTAGTCTACCTCCTCGCGTTCGCGGCGGGGACGGCGCTCAGGGCGTTCGCCCCTATCGCTGCGCTCGCTGCGTTCCGGGCGCTCGGTGCGCTGACGGGGGCCGCTGCTCTGCTGCTCGCCTTGAGGCCTGCGGGAAGAACCGCGCTCATCGGAGAAGCGCTTTGAACGCTCTGCACGCTCTCTGGCAAGCTCCTCGGCGATTTCGGGATTCTCATCGAGTATGGCCTGCTTGCGGCTAAGGCTCATCTTACGAGACTCAGGATTCACTTCCAGCACTTTGCAGCGCACTACCTCGCCAATCTTGACCTCGTCTTCAACCTTTTCAACGCGCCTGACGCTAATCTGCGATATGTGAATGAGACCGTCTATCATCGGCTCCAATGACACAAATGCGCCGAAGTCAAGTATCCTAACGACCTTGCCCTCTACAATGCTGCCGACGGGGTACTTATCCAGCGCAGTCTCCCAGGGCTTCGGCTGAAGCTGCTTATAACCGAGAGATACCCGCTCCTTAGCGACATCGACCTTGAGTACGATTACCTCTATCTCTTGACCTTCTTCCAATATGTCCGAGGGATGCGCTGTACGCGCCCAGGAGAGCTCCGTAACATGCACGAGGCCATCGACTTCGCCAATATTCACAAAGGCGCCGAAATCCGTGAGCTTGCGCACGGTGCCCTTGAGTATGCTGCCGGGCTTTATCTTCTCGTATCTCGCCTTCTTGGCAAGCTCGCGCTCCTCAATGAGAACGGCGCGATGTGACGCGACAATGCGCTTGCGGGCCTTGTCAACCTCAATTATCTTAACACGCAAAGGCTGACCTACGAATATCTCCGCATTGCCTGCATCTCTTCTCAAAGCGAGCAGTGATGCGGGTACAAAAGCCCTTACGCCATTGATCTCACAAATCAAGCCGCCCTTGACAGCTTCCTTACCGACAGCATCAAATACTTTGCTCTCGATCTCCTGATCGTCTGCAAGCACTTCCCAGGCCTTCTTCTGCTCGACGTTTTTCCTGGACAGCAGTACGTTGCCCTCGCCGTCGTTGACCTTAAGTACCTCTACCTCGACCGTATCGCCAACCGATAGCACGTCCTCAGGACGGATGGTTTCATCATGGGAGAACTCGCTACGAGGAATAAACCCATCAGACTTATAACCTATGTTGACACAGACCTCACCGTCTACTATCTGTACCACGGAGCCCGAAATAATTTGACCGCCCTTAATGCGTACAAGGGTCTTTTCAAATGCTTCGGCAAACGAAGCTTCCGGGGCGTCCGCCGGAGCCGCATCCGGCTCTTTCACAACAGGTTCGTCAGTCACTGCAGCAGTTTCAGCTGCAATAGGTTCTGTGACGGTAGCTGCGTCTTCTGCAATTTCCTCCATTCCCTGCTCCTCGGGGCAATCAGCCATCGTCTTTTCCAGTTCACTCATTATGGTTACAACCTCCCTAATCATCCATTGCGGCGTCGATGCACCGGCAATCACGCCCATTATATCACCATTTTCCATATATGCAAGCAAAAGTTCCTTGGGATTCGCGATTGTGTAGACATTTCTGCAGTGCTTTCTGCATATATCACTCAGTTTCGCGGTATTGGAGCTGTTGCGCCCTCCAATAACCACCATAATGTCGCATTTCTGCGCGAGTTCCTCCGCTTCACGCTGCCTCTCGGTAGTCGTCTTGCATATAGTATTGATGAAAACGAACTCCGACGCCGTTTGCTTTACTGCGCGTTCTATCGCTACTATGCGCTCCTCAGAAAACGTGGTCTGCGCCACCAGGCAGCGCCTATCGGTGTGCGGCAATGCGCTGCACTCATCGACAGTTGCCACGATATGCGCCGTGTTGCCGCACCAGCCGTTTATGCCTATGACCTCGGGGTGATCAAATCTGCCCGCAATGGCAATGCTCCAACCGGCTGCATGGTATTTCGCAACTTCGTCATGTATGCGCTTTACATATGGACAGGTAGCGTCAATGACGCTTACGCCGCGCAACTGCGCTCTCTCATACACATCCGGCGCCACTCCGTGCGAGCGTATGACGAGTGCATCGCTCGAATTGAGCTCGCCGATGTCGTCCACCGGTATGATACCCTGCGCTTTGAGCTCGCTCACGACCGACTCGTTGTGTATGAGCTCTCCGTATGTATAGACCTTGCCGCGCTCTTTTGCGGCGCGCTGCGCGATCTCTACGGCGCGCTGTACGCCAAAGCAAAACCCTGCGCTACGCGAGATGATTAGCTTCAATCAGACCCTCCAATTCGACTTTAAGCCTGTTGATCGCGTCCGCTATCTCATCCGTGGCGACGCTGACCAAATCAGACTTCTTCGCATGTGGGATGAGTTTATTGACGTTGATCGGACGCCCTACTATCATCACCGGGCGACGCTTGTAGCTGCGAGGGTGGATGTACACCGGTATTACCGGCGCGTTAGTCTTCATGGCGAGGTATGCAGTCCCCTTCTCGAACTTGTCGATCTGGTCTGTAACCGCACGCTTGCCCTCAGGAAAAATGCCAAACACCTTCCCCTTGTTGAGCACATTTATTGCGCTCTTGAGCGACTGAACGTCCGTCACGCCACGATTGACCGGAAAAGCGAGCAGCGACTTGAACAGCAGTACTATCAGTTTATTCTTGAACAATTCCTTCTTCGCCATGAAGTGTATCAATCGCGGGCACACCACCGCGAGCAATACCGGGTCGAACGCCGACCTATGGTTGCAGCATATTACAGCCTTGCCGTTGATGTAGAGGTTCTCGCGTCCAAACACCTTCGGACGAAGGAACAATGCGATAAGCGGCGCTATGAATATTTTCGCGAACACATACAGCATATCATTTACCTGCTTTGCCTTTAATAAACCCGAGTATGTACTCCAGTGTTTCCTCTACTCCGACCAGTGAAGTGTCCACCAGTATAGCGTCGCTCGCGCAGACAAGCGGCGAATGTTCGCGGCTCATATCCACCCTGTCGCGTTCGATTATCTCCGCCTCAAGCTGGGCGAGCGTCATGCCGGCAAGATTACCTGCACGCTGCAAATCAGCATAGCGTCTCTGTGCGCGAACGGCGGCCGAAGCAGTGACGTAGAACTTGAATGAAGCGTTCGGCAACACATCCGTGCCAATATCACGACCGTCCATTATCACGCTGTTCCTGGCGGCGATAGCCTGCTGAAGCTCTACCATTTTAACCCTTACGCTCTTGTTTGTGCCTATGTCCGACGCTGCCTTGGATATTTCCTGCGTGCGTATTAGTCCCGTAACATTCTCGCCGTCCAGGTAGACGAATTGCTCGCCGCCGCTGAAGCGCACGTCTATATCCGTCTGTGCAATCATGCGCGTGATCCTCTCGGTGTCAAACCTGTCTATCCCAAGGCGCACAGCCTTGAGACCTGCGGCACGGTACATGGAGCCAGTGTCCAGGTGCATTATGCCCAGCTTTGAGGAAAGAGCTTTGGCAATGGTGCTCTTCCCTGCCCCAGCCGGGCCGTCTATCGCAATGGTAAGCGGTTTATTGCACATCATACAGACCTCCCCGCTGCAAATCCCGTTGAAAACGCAATCTGCAGATTGAATCCCCCGGTAAAACCGTCAACATCCAACACCTCGCCGCAGAAGTATAAACCCTTTACGAGCTTGGACTCCATGGTTTTGGGGTCTATCTCGCGCGTCGAGACGCCGCCTCTGGTGATAATGGCCTCGTCAATCGGACGCACGTCGTCTACGGTAAGCGGCAACCCCTTTAACACGCTTAAAAGCGCCCCGCGTTGCGCACGAGTTACGCTGTTTGCGTTGAGCAGGGGGTCAATGCCTGCCAAATCGAGAACTATCGGCGCCATGCTCATGGGCAACAGGTCAAACAATGCGTTCTTCATCTGCTTGTTCTTGTACTTATCAAGATCACGCAGTAAGCGCCTGTCCAACTCCTCTCTATCAAGTCCCGGCTTTAAGTCGATGCGCAACTCAACTCCCTGCGGTGCGTCGGCTATAATGCTGCTCAGGGTGAGGACAAGCGGCCCCGATACCCCAAAGTGAGTAAACAGGAGCTCCCCCAATTCGTCAAAGAGCTTCTTACTTTGCACATACGCGCTGAGTCTCACATTTACGAGCGTCAGCCCCATCAACTCCCGCGGCCACGCTTCGCGTGTGCTCAGAGGCACCAACGCCGCCTTGGCGGGCAGGACATCGTGTCCCAGCGCTCGAGCGAAAGCGTATCCGTCGCCAGTCGAGCCGGTAGCGCTGTAACTCACGCCGCCGGTAGCTATGATAACCGCGTCATAGCGCTCGGCAGAGTTGGCGGTTATCACACTGTGCGCTTGGGAATCGGTATTCACTTCCACACTCGTAACTCTCGTATTCAGACGCACGCTTACGCCGCTGCTGTGAAGCATGCGAGAAAGCGTGGCAATCACATCGCTCGACTTATTCGACCGCGGAAATACCCTGCCGCCGCGCTCCACCTGTGTGGGAAGCCCATTTTCGTTGAGCAGGGAGACCAGAGCACTGCTCGGAAACGCGCCCACGGAGCTGTACAGGAACCGGGGGTTGCGGGGCACATGGCCAAAGAACTCCGTCGGTGAGGCGGTATTGGTGATATTGCACCTGCCCTTTCCGGTTATATAAAGCTTCTTGCCCAGTTTCTCGTTCTTCTCGTATAAGACCACATGGTTGCCTTTATCGGCCGCCGCCCATGCCGCAATCATTCCGGAAGCTCCACCGCCTATAACTGCCACGCGCCTCATTGTAAAACATCCCCGAACATGTCCCGGCACTGCGCAAAGAGTGCAAAGTCAGTTATGTCTGCCTTGAGCGGCGTGACCACCACATAGCCATCGTTGCCCCAGCGCTCGTCATTGTCATCGTCCGGACTGCAGCATGTAGTCTTACCCGAGGGAATCCAGAAGTACTTCTGTCCGCGCGTATCAATGCGTTCGTCATACACGTTCTCGTACGTCTGATTGCTCAACGCAGTAACGGCAACGCCTTTCAGCTCAGCGTACGGCAAATCCGGTACGTTTACGTTTATAAACAAGTCCTTTGGCACTCCCCTGGCTGCAAGGGAGCGCACAATACCCGCAAACACGCGCGCTATGTCGCGCACGTTCGCCATCTCAAAAGATATGCACGAGGCAGCGATTGCAGGTATTCCCAACAACGCGGCCTCCATTGCGGCAGCGACCGTACCGGAGTAGAAGACGTCTGTTCCGCGGTTTTCGCCGCAGTTTATGCCGGCAATGAGGAGATTCGGCTCAAACGGCAGATTGCCGAAAGCCAGCTTCACGCAGTCTACCGGCGTACCGTTCACCGCGTACGCCTCTATTTCGCTCAAACCTGGCAAAGTCGTCCGCCTGCAGCGGAGCGGCGAATACAGCGTAAATGAGTGACTCGCGCCGCTTCGCTGCGAGTCGGGCGCGACTATGACAACCTCGTGTTCGGGCGACAACGCTTCTGCCAGCGCCCGTATGCCAAGGGCGTCAATTCCATCGTCGTTTGTCAGCAATATCCTCATCAGAACCCAATCCAATCACATTAGTAAGTGTATTATATCAAAGACGCCGCGCGTGTACAAGAAAAGGTCAGCGGTAAAGCTGACCTCTGCTGCTCATATTGCCGAATCACAGCGCCGCATCATCCACATACAGCGTGCGAATCGATTCGGAAGCGCCTTCAACCGCAGCGGCCTGTGCATGTGACGGCATCAAGTCCACGGTCTCCTCGCGTGCAGCCGCCCTCTGTTCAAAAAACTTGCGCGCAACTTGCGGGAAAAGTGCGTAACTGAGCACATCCTCCTCGCTTTCAGCCAAATCCGCGATCTCTGCGGCGCACTTTTCGTACTCCGGCTCGAGAATATCTGCGGGCCTGCAGGTAATCACTTCCTTGTCGCCTATTGCCAGCCTGCGCACATCCTCGTTTACGGGCGCGGGAAGCATGCCGTATTCGCCTGCAAGCACGGCCTTTGACTCCTTGGTAAACATCTTGTACCTGGCGCCGGAAATAACATTGAGCACTGCCTGCGTTCCGACAATCTGGCTCGTAGGCGTCACCAGCGGCGGGTATCCGAAGTCTTTTCTCACGCGCGGTATCTCTTCTAATACATCGTAATACTTATCCTCAGCCCCCGCCTGACGAAGTTGCGAGACGAGGTTTGAAAGCATTCCGCCCGGCACCTGATACATCAGTATGTTCGTGTCCACCTTGAGCGACTTATCCGAAATGAACCCATCGGCCTTTAATCTGTCGGAAACGCCGAGAAAGTACCTCGAGGCAGCTGCGAGCTTCTGTATGTCCAAACCGGTGTCGTACTCAGTGCCGGCAAGCGTAGCCACCAGGGGCTCCGTGGCGGGCTGCGCGGTACCGTTTCCAAGTGCGGAGAGCGCACAGTCAACTATATCAACGCCCGCCTGTACCGCCATCAGATACGTCATGTCGCCGGTCCCCGCAGTATTGTGCGTATGCAGGTGTATCGGTACGTCAATCTCGGACTTAAGACGTTTAACCAGAGAGTATGCGTCGTACGGGAGCAAGAGGTTAGCCATATCCTTTATGCATATGACGTCAGCGCCCATTTGCACGAGTTCCTTGGCGAGGCGCACAAAGTAGTCTTCACTGTGCACCGGGCTTACGGTATAGCTCAAAGCGGCTTCGCATATCCCCCCGTACTTCTTTGTGAACTTTATTGACGCTTCAAGATTGCGAATGTCGTTTAATGCGTCGAAGATACGGATGACGTCTATGCCGTTCTCAATCGCCTTGCGCACGAACCGCTCAACGATATCGTCGGCATAGTGCTTATATCCCAATATGTTCTGCCCCCTGAAGAGCATCTGCAGCTTAGTATTCGGAAGCGCTTTACGAAGTGTGCGCAATCTCTCCCATGGATCCTCGTTGAGGAAACGCAGGCAGCTGTCGAATGTCGCGCCGCCCCAACACTCCAGCGACCAGTAGCCAATGCTGTCGAGTATTTCACAGGCGGGAAGCATCTCCTCCATGCGCATCCGGGTGGCCGCTTGCGACTGATGCGCGTCCCTCAATATAGTGTCGGTTATCTGTAATCTTGCCATATTATCCTCCAAAGACTGACAGGAATACGCCTGCCGCTATCGCGGAGCCGATTACTCCGGCGACATTCGGGCCCATGGCGTGCATCAACAGGAAGTTGCCGGGATTCGCCTCTTGGCCCACCACCTGAGACACTCGCGCCGCCATCGGAACCGCTGAAACGCCCGCAGAACCTATCAGCGGGTTGAGCTTCTTACTCTCGTCCTTGATGAACAGATTCATAAACTTAGCCAACAGCACTCCGCCGGCACTCCCGAACGAAAACGCGAGAATGCCGAGTCCGAACACCAAGAGCGTATCAATCGTCAGGAATACGTCTGCCTGCGCTTTTGCGCCTACGCAGAGGCCAAGCAGTATTGTGACGATGTTTATGAGGTCGTTCTGTGCGGTCTTGGAAAGCCTATCCACGACGCCGCACTCTCTAAGCAGGTTGCCAAACATCAGCATGCCAATCAAGGGCGCGGCTGACGGCAACAGCAGAATAGTAAATATCGTCACCACTATGGGGAATATGACGCGCTCCTGCCTCGACACCGGGCGCAGCTGCGCCATCACTATGCTGCGCTCCTTTTTCGTGGTGAGCGCTTTCATAATCGGAGGCTGTATAAACGGAACCAGCGCCATGTACGAGTACGCAGCAATTGTCACAGTGCTTATGAGGTGAGGTGCCAAGCGCGTCGTGGCGAATATGGTGGTCGGCCCGTCAGCGCCGCCGATTATGCCTATCGAGGCGGCTTCATTTGCGTCGAACCCCAGGAGCAGCGCGAGGAAGAACGCCACGAATATGCCAAACTGTGCCGCTGCGCCTAAGAAGAGACTCTTTGGATTGGCAATAAGCGGGCCAAAGTCGGTCATCGCGCCAACGCCCAAGAATATTAGCGTCGGATATATGCCGTATTCAACGCCGTAGTTCAGATAATGGAATAATCCGCCAACGAAGTTGTTACTCTCACTCGGACCATCAGCCAGACCTGCACCGGGGAAGTTTGCGAGGAGCATTCCAAAGGCTATCGGCACGAGCAGCATGGGCTCGAACTTCTTGACTATTGCCAGATAGAGCAGGAAGCACGCCAGTAAAATCATGACAATGCATCGCCAGTCCTCCAGCAACAGCATAAATCCAGTCTTGGATATGAAATCCGTTAAGGCCTGCATACGTTACCTAAGCTTTCCAGTCAAGTTATCCTATTACTACCAACAGGTCGCCGCTGTTGACGGAGGAACCGCGCTGAACCGCAACAGATATAACAGTCCCGTCGCAGGGCGCGAGAATCTCATTCTCCATCTTCATGGCCTCGAGTATGAGCAGAATCTCCCCAGACTTCACCTTGTCTCCCACCCGAGTCTTTACGTCCAGTATGGTTCCGGGCATGGGTGATTCGACGCGTGCACTGCCCGTCGGAGCGGAGACAGCCGCAGGTGCGGCAGCCGCAGCAGGTGCAGCGGGCGCAACAGGCGCAGCGGCAACGATGGGCTTCGACTGAGCAGCTTCGCCGGCGGATATTTCCTCCACCTCAATCTCATAGGAAACGCCGTTGACATTGACAACAAACTTACGCATTCTTGACCTCCACAAAATTAACCGTTCTATCGCACACGCCGTATGGAGCAAATGCGCAGAGCGGAAACATCAGTACCCATATATTCAGCTATGGCAGCCGAAACCGCGGCAACGACCTGCTTGCGCTCGGCGCCGGAAAACAAGTCGTCTCCAGGATGGCTGTGAGCCGGTTCATCGAGTTCAATGCGGCTCATCGCGCTCTCCTGCCGCTTTGTATCAGCCGCCTTGGAAACACTGCGCGACTTGTTGGGGTTAAACGCGTACCCCAAAGCGAGTATTATCAGTATAATGCTGCCCAATCCGGCAAAAACAGTGCCTAATCCGAGCAGCAAAACATATAAGCCTTCACTGATATCCATCAATAAAGCATAACTCAGCAGGGTATAAAACACGTTAACACCTCCATGATGTCGCGATAACTAACAAAGATTTCAACTTCTCTCCCAGTTTATACATTTTCTGCTTCATTCCTGTCATTCCTGCAAAATTAGATTGTATATTAATTTAGGCTGCGCTCGCAGCCTAAATGCCCAATTCGTGCTTTAGTTTGTTCAATTCCGTTTGAGTAAGGTACCTCCACTCCCCCGGCTTTAGCCTTCCAAGTGTCAGCGGGCCCAACTTTACGCGTTTCAGCATAACGGTATCATGGCCCAATGCGGCAAGCATACGTCTTACCTGTCGGTTCCTGCCCTCGTGTATCGTTATGTAGAGCCTGCTTCGCCCGCCCTCGATTTTCTCAAGCCCTTCTACTGCGGCGGGCGCCGTCACGCCGTCTTCCAGCACTACTCCGCGCTTGAGCGCCTCCACATCCCGGGCGGACACTTCTCCGCTGCAAATGGCGAGATAGGTCTTATCCACTAAGTGTTTTGGGTGCGTCAGCCTGTACGCTATGTCTCCGTCATTGGTCATGAGAATTAGGCCCTCGGAGTCTACGTCAAGCCGGCCGACATTGTACACGCGCTCGGTCACTCCAGAGAGGAGGTCATTAACCGTGCGCCTGCCCTCTGGATCCGTCGCACTGCATATGACGCCGCGCGGCTTGTTGAGCATTATGGCAACCGTATTCCTCTTGATGGCTACCGGCTTGCCGTCCAGACAAACCGTGTCCGCAGAGCCATCGACGACGCAACCTATGGCGGCAGTCTCCCCATTCACCGTGACCCTTCCCGCCAAAATGAGCTCCTCGCATTTGCGGCGCGAAGCGATCCCCGCGTCGGCAAGATATTTCTGTAGGCGCATATTCCCCCTGCGTGCTCATCCCCACTTTGAGAGCACATTACATATGTAATCAAAAAAGCTCCGCCGCTCTATGGTGGCTGCAGCGGTGAGTTTCACCGCCTTAGAGCGACCCAACTCGTCATACACGGTCAGAGTTCCCAATACATCCCCGGCTAAGATCGGCGCCGCGGCCACATCATCGACGTTGAGGCGTATCGCATACCCGTCCGCACTGCCCTTAGCGACCGGTAACATTATATCTTCGTTCGAACATAATGCCAACTGGTTTTTGTAGCCGCCCTCCACGTCTATCCAGGCAACCGGTTTGCCTTTCGCCACAACCACGCGGTTCTCATAGTTCTCGAAGGCGTAGTCCAGCATATTACGCGCATCGTAGAATATGTCGCTCGACCTTAGCGTTACGCCTATCACTCGCATTGAGCCGCGCGTTGCCGAGAATATGAGGCACTTCCCAGCCGCTATGGTGTACCCGGTCTTTACTCCGTCGGCGCCGTCATAGTTCCACAACAGCTTGTTCTTGTTCCTGAAGACGCGCTCATGATCTCCAGTCTGAGTCGTATAGTACTGCGAACCGACGATTTCGTCTATTGTATCGTGCTCTAACGCCGCGGCAGTTATTATCGCCAAGTCGTATGCGGTCGTATAGTGGTCTTCATCGTGCAATCCGTTTGGCGTGACGAAATGCGTGTTGTACAGTCCCAGTTCCTGCGCGCGGTCATTCATCATCTCCGCAAATGCCTCTACGGATCCGCCCACGTGCTCCGCGATGGCAATGGCGGCGTCATTTCCGGAAGCTATCATCAGCCCATACAGCAGGTCGCGCATGGACACGGTCTCGCCCAGAAGCAGGTACATACTCGAGCCCTCGACGCCATAGGCGTTGGGCGATACGGTTACCATGTCGTCAAGCGATGCATTCTCTACAGCCACAAGCGCCGTCATGATCTTTGTCGTGCTCGCCATTGGCAGCTTCATATGCGCGTTGGAGCCAAATAGCGCGAAGCCGCTCGAGACTTCTATTACCACTGAAGCGGCGGAAGTTACGCTTGGTGACGGCGGCAGGGCTCGCGCGCTCGTTACAGGCGCAAGCAAGAGCATGAGCGCAAGCGCCATCGCCGCCGTATGCAGCCAACGCTTACTCCTCATAGTCCTCGCTGCCGTTGTGGGCACGCTCACCTGCGCTCGAGCCCTTGCCTCCGCAACCGCATGTCGATTTGAGCACTCCTGCCAACCCGGTTATGACTTGCGGTATGAACTCTACTATCCTATCCACAGTGCAATCATAACTCACCGGCATCACGTTCACTGAGTCCTTCTGCGCCGCGACAAACGCCATGGGAGTTATGTTCATTCCAACTACCGCAGTGCCTGCAAACGGGTACCTGCCGTTCTCGGCGTCCGCCTGTTCGCCGCTCTTTTTGACAGGCGTCTTTGCGCAATACTCGCCGCCGCCCGCCAGAAAGCCCAGGCAAACCTTGGACACAGGTACAACGGTAGTGTTGCCGTCTGCGATTATTGGAGCGCCCACTACGGTGTTTACGTCCACCATCTTTTTAATCTGTTCCATTGTGCTCTGCATGATGTTCTCTATCGGATGCATTTATCTTTCCTCTTTTCTTCAGTTTTTTGAGGTATACAGAGATAATATGCAGCAAGCTGGTTGAAAATATGCACGTTGCATCGAGCCTAAACGCCGTCCCATCAAAGACGGGGACAAAAGCAAAACTGCAGACAGTCTCGTCTCCGCTAAATGCAATCGATACGGCGTTGGCACACGCCGACTGCAGCGCACCGCACAGCATTGCCGTCAAGAAAGCATCGTTGCGGATTCCTATATCAACGCGTGCGCTCAGACGTTCAATGTGCGAGTACTCGAGCACGTCAATTGTGCGCGGGTTGCGCTTACGCTTTGGCGGCCAAAGCCGCCTGCACCGTCCAAATGGCAGTTTGAGCGAGGCATTTATGCCACTTTCTGCCGTAATGGACGCTTCTATCACTACTTTGAGCCCCAGTGTGCTCGCCAGCCAACCGCCGCGCACTACAACCCGCCCATATGTCCCGCAAACCTTTACATGCACGCGGCTGCGTATGGGCAGGAACAATAGGAATATCAAAATCAGCACGACAAAAAACAATACTATGTCCCTGTACCTCCGGACGATAGTATTGCCAGAAT
>JAUNBH010000004.1:11240-56235 GCA_030527165.1 Clostridia bacterium | reverse complement strand
AAACTCAGTTCCAAGCGTCTCCGAAGCGGAACGAAAACTCAGTTCCAAGCGTCTCCGAATGCGCTATCTTCGGCAGCCGAAGTTTCGGCCTCCGCGTCGAGCTTGGGCAGCTCTCTGAGCGAGCGCAAACCAAACAGGCGCAAAAACGCGTCAGTCGTACCGAATTCCATAGGCCTGCCCACAGTGTCGCGCCGGCCGAGTTCCGTTATAAAACCCTGTTTTAACAGCTGAGACACAGCATATTCGCACCGCACGCCGCGTATCGCCTCGACATCGCCTCTCGTGACCGGCTGCCTGTATGCGATTATCGCGAGCGTCTCCATCATGGACTGCGAGATAGACTTTTCTTGAGGCGGCTGATAAAAGCGCCTGACGAACTCGTAGCAGTCGGGATTTGACACGAGCTGCGCGGAACTATCTGTCAGATACAGGATTATACCGCCATTGCGCGCTTCCAAATCCTCTCGCAGCCTGTTGAGCAGCATGTGCGCTTCCACCTCCGTCACTCCCAGCGCCTCTTGAATCTGGACGATTTGAACCGGATCGCCGGACACGAACAGCAAGCACTCGATATTCGCTAAAATTGAACTATTGTCCATACCTACTCCCCATACTCATCGGAATAACGGCTGGCTTCGACGTCGGTTTCACTCATGAGATCGCGCGGACGTATGGACAGCGCGCCGTACGGAGTTGACTGACTTATGTAAATCTCACCGCGCGATGCCATCTCGAGCATAGCCATGAATGTCACGATTATCTCCATGCGCTCGGTCTGACCGTCAAACAGCTCCTCAAACGGTAATATGCTCCTGCCTGCAAGCTTGAGCCTTATTGCCGCAGCCTGGCCGCGCACGGTATACTTATCCGCGCTGACCCTGTGCAAAGGATGACTTCGAACATTGTCTGCGCTCCTGCTCAACAGCGCCTGCATGGCGTCGTACAGCGCGCTTACAGTGCCGCCCGTCCACGTCACCTCGGGCGCGGGGAACGCAAACTCCTCCGGAAGCCGCGCCAATGCGCCCCGATTGACCTCCCTTAGCTCCGTTAGCGCAGCGCCGATCTGTTTGTACAGCTTGTACTCCCGCAGCCGCAATATGAAGTCCGCTTCCGTCTCCTCGTCTTCATCCTGCGCCGCTGCGGGGCGCGGCAACAACGCCCTTGATTTAATATAAACCAGTCGCGCAGCAATCGTGAGGAACTCGCTCGCAGTGTCCATGTCAAGCGTGTCGATCTGCCGCATGTATTCGAGGTATTGAGACGTTATCTCGGACACGAATATGTCCTGTATGTCTACCTCCGCCCTCTCTATGAGGTGCAACAACAAATCCAGCGGGCCCTCAAATTGCTCCAGGCGTACACTGTAATCCATGGGTTAGAACAGGCCCATTATGGGCGAGAACAGCGACCATAGCAGGCCGATAATGCCGCCGGCGACGGTGCTCAACACATTGGTGAACCGCAACACCATCAGCATGACTATGAGAATTATGAGGCTGTTACGGCGCATCCACATAAAAGGAGCAGGGCCAACTCTCCTAATGAGCAAGTCCTCGACCACGTTAAAGCCGTCAAGCGGAGGTATTGGCAGCAAATTGAACACTGCGAGCACGACGTTTATGCTTACAAAAGACTGCGTCAGCGTGTAGCACACTTCCAGAAGGACGCTCTGCTGGCCGCTGCTAACCCAAGCGCTCAAGCAGAACATGGTGAGTGGCGTAAATACTATCGCCAACAGTAGGTTGGTCGTGACGCCGGCGAGTGACACAATAATGCTGTCGCGCCTTAGGCGGCCGAAGTTCCGCGGGTTGACCGGCACGGGTTTTGCCCAACCAAATCCGAGAAAAATGACGCACAGCAAGCCTACAATATCTATGTGAGCGAGCGGATTAAGCGTCATCCGCCCGGCGTTGTACGCAGTAGGATCACCCAGCCTATACGCAGCGTACGCGTGCGCCCACTCATGAAAAGTCAGTGCGAACAGAAACGCAACAACGGTATAGAGCATCGAAATAATGTAGTCCAGCACGTCCAAGTCCTCTCCGTTTGATGGTCAATTATACTCGCTGCAGACTAATAAAGCAAGAGCGGGCGGTTGGCAGGGCGACATGCCGCCCTGCCAGGGCCGGTGCTATGCCGCGTGCCACGGAAAAACATGAAGCGCATCGGCGGTTGCTTCTGCCGATGCGCTCTTTAGCATATGTAGCGTAAAACTATTCGACGCGGGTCATGACGAGGGTCTCACCGTCGCCGTTGGTCAGTATGAGGACGTCCGAGGCGGCGTCAAAGGTCGCACTGCCGGTATCGGTATTGCCAAAGGCCGTGGTGACCACGGTGATGACATCTCCCTCTATGCTGAAGGTCATCGGAATCACAATCGGGAAAGCGCTGTTGACGAGGGTCCCCGTACCGTCGGCGTTGAAGGTGTACACCAGCGTTTCTCCGTCGTACGGCGCTTCCCATGTGCCAATGAGATAGTCTATCAGATTCATTGTCTCCGTCGGCGGTTCGGTGGGCTGCTCGGTGGGCGACTCGCTGGGAGTTTCGACCGGGTCTGCGGTGCCCGGCGCGACATAGGTCAAGTCACGAAGGTAGGTGTGCGTCTCGCCGCCAACAGTCACGATCAGCGTCTCAGCCTTCAGCTCGTAAGTTGTTTCAACGGTCTCGCCTTCGGCGTTGGTGAAGCGCAAAGTGCCGTCCTCAGTCTCGTAGGTAAAGGAAGAATGAGCGGCGAGGTAGGCGTTTTCCTCCGAAGTGCCGTCCGTTTCGCCGAATGTCAGCACGCCGGCGGCATCCTCCTCGTACCAGGTGCCGCGCAGGGTCGTGCCGTCCGTGTTGCTCTCCCCGCCGCAGGCCGCCAGCAGCGGCACCAGCAGCAGCGCCGTCAGTATGCAAATCGTGCGTTTCATCGGTTTCTCCTCCGTCTTTGGATCGTGTTGAGGATTCTATTCGAGCATAGCGTCGCTTTTCAGCCATGTCAAGTGCAGTTGAACTGCCTGCTTCTGCCGCGTACTTTTCGTTTGAAAGAACTGGACTGGTCGGGATGCGCGAAGCTCAACACGACGACATGGCAATCGCATTATATGCCTCCTTATGTGGCCTGCCCATTTGCGCCACACTATGTCACTTGTCAGCAGTAGCGCGCCTCATTCTGCCCCGATGAGCTCGGACAAGAACGAAGCCCCCACACCCCAAGGCTCACCTGTGAGATACTCGTACGCCGTGGCTCCTATGTCCGCAAAGCTCCTCAGCGTCCCAAGATTCGTATTGCGCAGTACCATAGCTCCGTACGCCAGTACAGGTATGTACTCCCGCGTGTGGTCAGTGCCGGGGTGCGTAGGGTCGCAGCCATGGTCAGCGGTGAGCATGAGCATATCCCCAGCCTGCATGGCGCCAATAATCCTCGGCAGCTGCGCATCAAAGTACTCCAGTGCGCGCGCGTAGCCCTCCACATCGTTCCTATGGCCATAAAGCATATCGAAATCGACCAAATTGGTGAATATGAAATCCCCCGTTCCGGCGCTCATGTACTCTATCGTGGCCTCTATGCCGTCGCGGTTGTTCTTGGTGTGATTCGCAACAGATATGCCTCGGTGAGCGAATATGTCCTCGATTTTCCCGACAGCTACAGTCACAAGAGCGTTGCGTAGCATTGCGTCGAGCACCGTGTCTCCGGTTGGCGGCACAGCGTAATCGCGCCTGTTCTCAGTGCGCGTATAATTACCGTCTGCGCCTATAAACGGACGCGCTATGACCCTGCCCACGAAGAACTCTTCATTCAGCAGACTGCGCGCTGTCTTGCACATGTCATAGAGTTCGTCAAGCGGTATGACGCCCTCATGCGCCGCAATCTGAAACACGCTGTCGGCAGACGTGTAAACTATGGGACTGCCGGTGCGCACATGCTCGTCTCCATACTGCTGAATGACGACCGTGCCCGAAGCCGGCGCGTTACAAAGCGTCTTACGCCCTATTCTGCTTTCAAACGCCTCAACCAATTCGCGCGGAAAGCCGTTGGGAAAGACCTGAAAAGGCCTGTCCATACAGAGGCCGGCGAGCTCCCAGTGGCCGCTTGTGGTGTCCTTAGCTTTCGTCAGCTCCATCGCCCTACCGTACGCGCCCATCGGTTCGCAAGTGCACGACGGGAGTCCTGAACCCTCTATATTTGCCAATCCAAGCGCGTATAGATTCGGCAGCTCGAGGCGCTTCCTCGCCTTGTAGATATTGCCGAGCGTGTTGGAACCGACGTCGCCAAACTCCGCAGCGTCCGGCAGAGCGCCTATACCTACGCTATCCAATACAATCAGTATTACCCTTCTTTTCAACAAAATCACCTCGAATACATTCTACAACCGCGCGGCTCATATCGTCAATTGGATTTGCGCGTACACCCAGGGAACCACGACGCCGTTTACAATCAGCGATAGCGTGAACAAGCCGCACTCCCCGGCACTCGGCATGAGAGCGCCCGGCTCAGCAACATCCGCGCCACATTCAAACGCCCTGTATGACCACAGCCCCATTGCACGCACAAACATGCTGAACAGTGGCAGAGTAGCCAAAACCTCGCCCAGTGCGACGAGCAGAATTAACAGCGCGCCCTCAAACCCGCTCATTAGCGATACCAATGCCCATATCGACATGAATGCCAGCGCCCCGCGCGCAACTGACACGAACAACGCCAAGAGGATGCCCGGCAGCCATATGGCGCAAAGGCACGCAGACAGCACGCCGGCGCCAAGCGTCAACGCCGCTCTGAGCAGCGCCACGCCAATTCCTATACTGAAGCCGGGCGTAAAACCAATACCGTCAGCATACCTGCCGGCTACACCGACTCCAACGAACACTCCAACGGCGTACAGCACGCACAGCGCCATCCACTTCATGGCGTCGCGGCGTCGCTTTTCTGCTTCATCAGACGCAGTATTCTTTAGCTTTTTCACTCGTTCACCTCGACTATTTCTACGAGGAAAAGCTGGTGTTTATGCTGTGACAGACGCGTGTACACAGCGTTGGCCGCACCGTTTGCCGAGCCTTTTACCCCACCATCGCTGCAGCGCTCACGCTGCTCTCAATTAGCTTGTACATCCAATAGGCGTACAGGCAATAACCCTTGGCGGGCTCGTTTATCAAAACGTGTGTCACTACGCCGAGCAGTTTCCCGTCCTGCAACAGCGGGCTCCCGCTCATGCCCTGTACTACTCCGCCCGTCTTGTCGAGCAACCGCTCATCCGTCACTTCAATGACCATGCCGCGCGGTGCACACTCGCTTTGCCTGTACACTTTGACTATGCGGCATTCATATGCCGCTACGCCTGAATCGTCCACTGATGCGAGTATTTGAGCCCGGCCGAGGCGAGCCTCCTCTGGGTACGCGAGTTCAACGCCGCTCGGGTACAGCGGATTAGTCCACTGTTCCTCCAAAAATCCATATATGCCGAACTCATTTGTCGCCCTTATGCTGCCAATAACGTCGTCGTTGAGACTAAATGAACCCTTTATCTCACCCGGAGTCCCCTTTACGCTCTTGCTTACGCCCATTATAGATGCTTTTAGCAACACCCCGCTTCTGAGCTGTATCTCGGCGCCTGTATCTGCATCGCGCACTGCATGACCGAGCGCGCCGTATCCGTTGTCGGTCATATCGACCATGGACAGCGTACCTATTCCCGCCGTATCGTCCCTTATCCACAACCCCAGCTTTCGCTTCCCGTCCATGACGTCCTCGAGCGGTCGCGCCACTATAAGCATGCTGCGGCCGCCGCGCTCTATCAACAGCTCTACATCAGCAGTGCTGTTCGCCACGATCTCCGAAAGCTGTGCGGCAGTTTTAAGAGGCACCGAATCCGCCTCCACTATCACGTCGCCCGCCTTCACTCCGGACAGTTTCGCAGGCGACAAGTAACCGTCGCTCGTCTCGAACTGGCCAAATCCTACCACCAGCAGTCCATCGGTGACAATGTGTATCCCCACGGCAAGGCCGCCCGGCATGACGACTGTGTGATCGCGCTGTGTGAGCTGTATCCCGCCGACAGGCAAAACGCCGTAGAGCTTAATCTGAGCGTTTACAACTCCCTCGCCCAAGACGTCGCTGAGCGTTTGGCTCTGCGACAAAGACACTTCCGCGTCGTTCGCCTTGTAGAATCCAATGGAACCCGGCGGTTCAAGGAGTGATTCTATGGTCGCGCCGTCGTAAACATAGAGTTCTCGCGGCAGCGCACGAAGCCATTCCATCTCTGCACCGGTGTTGTAGACGCAGAGCAGCGCCGCGAGTAATGCGCCCAGCGCTTTGACAATAGCGTTCCTCAGCTTTTTCATTTTTAGATCACCTCATCAAAACTTCAGATAATAGTGTCCCCGGAATATGCGCCGAAGACGCGATAAATAATGCTATCGCTTGTACAAATTTCAAAACGAAGCTTTTTTGCGAACACTCGCTCTGCAGTCGACATATGTTCATATATGGAGGCAGAAATGAACGAGCTAATTTATCTATTGAGAAGAAAGAGTTGTCAAAAGCCGAAACGACGCCGTGCTGATCGGAACGCCGCGGTAATCGCGTTGGTTGCGTGCATCGTCGCCGGTTTGATCGTGATGCTTGTCGCGCCTGTGTGGCTGTTGATTGCGATCATCGGCATACTGGCTGCCGTCTGCATAGCACTTAGACGTTGATGCAAAAAAAGCACGGCGACAGCCGTGCCTAAATCGCAGTTGCTCATTCGGCCGTTAAACGGCGCGCTGAACCTTCTGTGAACGCAGACAACGCGTGCAAACGCACATCTTCTTCGCCGTACCGTTGACTACCACGCTGACCCTCTGTACATTGGGCGCCCAACTGCGCCTTGTCTTCCGGTTTGAATGGCTGACGTTGTTGCCGGACATAACGCCCTTCTTGCAGACCTCACAATACCTACCCATCGTAAACACCTCCTTGTCTGCGAAAACATCAAAACACAGGTATTCTATCATGCGTCCAAAAGCATTGCAACCGGAAAAAACATATATTTTCGCTCGCAGCCACAGACGAATTTCACAGTTTGTCTATTGCGGTTCCATATGCGCCGTGTTAGAATGTTTCGACTTTGTTTTGAAGGTGAAATACGTTAGCGCTGATTTGGAGGTGCTCCGTGAAAGAGAGAAAGCCCGCCCTGCATCCGCTCGCAGCTATTGCCATCGACATTGCCGTCATAGGCGTGCTGCTGGGTTCGTTTTATTATCTGAATTTCCTCAAGGATGCCGAGCCGATTGACCCGGTGCAGCTGCCGACTCTCTCGCCCTATGTGGAGCCTACTGCTACTGCGGATTTGACAACACCGAATCCGAGCGATATTACGCCTACGCCCGACCCCACCGAGAATCCGCAATACGCCGGAATGTTCGGCGAGGCCGTGGGCGACATGCTCCTGGCGATAGGCGAAACCCCAATCGTCACCGAGAACTCGTACAAGAGCGAGAACATCAGCTTCACCATAACACAGGTGCAGGAGAATGGCATAACCTACTTTCTCACTGATATTTATATCCGCGAGCTCTCATGCTTGAGAACCGCCTTTGCGTCCGGCAGCTTTGCAGAGTACAGTCCCAAATGGGTATATGAGATTGCCGAGGACAACAACGCGCTCGTGGCGTTTTCGGGCGACTACTGTCAATTCGGAAATCAAGGCCTCGTGATACGCAATGGAGTTCTGTACCGGGAAGTGCTGAGCGATACGGACGTCGCGGTGCTCTACAACGACGGCACGCTCGCCGTCTACGGGCCTGATGAACTTGATCTCGACTACATAAAGACGCACGGCGCGTACCAGGCATGGTGCTTCGGCCCGTCGCTGCTCACTGAGTCCGGTGAAGCAAAGACGACCTTCAACAGCACGCTCATGCGCGCGAATCCGCGAGTCGCCATAGGCTACTACGAGCCCGGGCACTATTGCATGCTTGTTGTCGACGGAAGACAGGCGGGATACTCAGACGGAATGACGCTGAGCGATATGTCGATACTGTTCTACGAGCTGGGCTGCAAAGTAGCATATAATCTCGACGGCGGCGTCAGCGCTACAATGGCGTATAACGGCACGATGTACAATAACCCGCCCGAGGACGTACGGCGCGTCGGCGATATAATCTACTTCTGCGAACCCGACGCTTGATGAGGTATAATATGATAGCACTGTTTAAAAAGCTGTTTCCGCACATCACCTTTATACTGTCGGTGTGCCTTATAGTATTCACAATACTCGACATATACAATCCCGTGCTGAGCCTGCTGCGGAGCGACTTTGTCCGCATTTCGACCTATGTATTAGGCGGCGTGTGCATGGTCAACGCCGTATTGCTGTACGTCGAACGCTATCTCAGGTCTAAGCAACGCTCGAAGCGCAAGGAACGCGGGAACGAGTAGTCTCCGCGAGAACAGCGCACTGTTTCCGCACAATGCGGGCTCACCAGAAAAGGAGTGCGAGTCCGCACTCCCCATGTCGTATGCAGCCATAATCAGTCCAGGAAATCCTTCAGACGCTTACTGCGGCTCGGGTGACGCAGCTTGCGCAGCGCCTTTGCCTCTATCTGCCTTATGCGTTCGCGCGTTACCTTGAACTCTCTGCCAACCTCCTCAAGCGTGCGGTTTTTACCATCGTCAAGTCCGAATCTAAGGCGCAATACCATCTCCTCGCGCGGGGTCAACGTATCCAAAACTTCCAACAGTTGCTCCCGCAACAGGGCGTATGAAGCGGCGTCAGCAGGCGCCAATGCGTCCTCATCGGGCAGGAAGTCCGCAAGACGGCTGTCGTCCTCCTCGCCTATTGGGGTTTCCAAGGAAACGGGCTCCTGCGCTATCTTCTTGATCTCGCGCACCTTCTCAACAGTTATACCCATCTCCTCCGCTATCTCCTCCGGCCGCGGTTCGCGGCCCAATTCCTGAATCAGCTGGCGCTGGCAGCGTATGAGCTTGTTTATGGTCTCAACCATGTGCACCGGTATCCGTATGGTGCGTGCCTGGTCGGCAATGGCGCGTGTTATAGCCTGCCTTATCCACCATGTAGCATATGTGGAGAACTTGTATCCCTTGCGGTAGTCGAACTTCTCCACCGCCTTTATAAGACCGATGTTGCCCTCCTGTATCAAATCCAGGAAAAGCAGTCCTTTGCCTACGTATTTCTTTGCGACGCTCACCACCAAGCGAAGGTTGGCCTCTGACAACTGCCGCCTCGCCTCCTCGTCACCCTCAGACATCCGCTTGGCTATCTCCACCTCCTGCTGTGCGTCGAGCAGGGGTATCTTCCCTATCTCCTTGAGATACATGCGAACGGGGTCGTCAATGCCTATGCCCTCGGAGCTGCCCAGTTCCTCCTCTATTTTGATTATCTCGTCAGGTTGATTGGCAGAATCAATCACTTCCGCCTCGTCACGAACACTGATGCCGGCAGTTTCAAAGAGCTCATATATCTTCTCCATCTGCTCCGCGTCAATGTCCATATCCTCGAGCGAATCCATTATTTCCTTGTAAGTAATGTAACCTTGGAGCTTTGCCGTCTCCAAAAGCTGCATGACTCTTTCCGTGACCGTAGCGTTCTGTACTTCCATACCCTGCCTACACCTTCCTTAATGCATCAATCCTCTGAATAACGCCGCCAATCTCCTTGAGAAGCTGAGGCTTGTCCACCTCAGCGGCAACTTTGAGCGCCTCGAGCAGCTGCTGCTTCCGCTCCTGCAAGTGAATCACCTCTAATCGCGTAAGACACTCGCGCGTGATGACGTCCGCTTCCGTAGCATTCATGGGTGAGTCAAGTTCCTTGACCACCTGTGCGCTCGCGTCTTCCTCCAAACCCGACAATATCAGCGCAACATCCGGCGTCGCAGCCCTGTCGTACGCGGCGATCAACTGCCGCGCTATGGCGCTGTTGGCACGCGATGCAAACATATCGCCGTCCCGGTACAACCTGCAGTCCCGAATTATGTACGCCGACTCGCGACTGGCAGCCATGCACGACAGCAGCAGCGCCTCTGCACCGTCACGCAAATTTGCATCTTCTACCGTTTTTTCTCTATTATGCCTTTTTACAACAGCGTTATTCTCCGTTTCCCCACGTTCTCCTGCCTGGCATTGCTCCCTGATCGAATTTATAGGCAAGCCCGTCAGTTTAGCGACGTACTCAATGTAGCGCGGCCTTGCAACCGGCTCGAGATTGGCGATAATTGCGCAAGCGCGCTTCGCGTACTTCTCCCTGTCGTTTATATCGCTCATGTCATATTCCCGCGCAGCGTGACTGAGCTTGAACTCGGTCGCTGTAATCGCGGCGTACTTCAAATCCAGGAACGCCTGCTTGCCGCGCTGCCGGATAAAATCGTCCGGATCCAGCTCGTCCGGAATGACTATGACTCTTACATCAACGCCCTCTTTGGCGAGCACATCCGCCGCCTTCAAGGTTGCGGCGCGCCCCGCGGCATCACCGTCATATGCGAGATAGATTTTATCAGCATACCTGCGAATCAAGCGCGCCTGCCTGTCCGTAAGCGCCGTGCCCAGAGATGCAACCGCATTGTCCACTCCGTTAGCGTGCAGAGATATTACGTCCAAATAGCCCTCCGTCACTATGATGTCCGCGAGCTGCCTCCCCCGTAGCAAATTGAGGCCGTACACATTGTCGCGCTTATAGTATATCTGAGTTTCGCCGGTATTGATGTATTTGGGCGTTACATCCTTGCGCAGCGTCCTCGCGCCAAATCCGACTACGCGCGTCATAGTGGTGACTATTGGGAAAACTATACGGTCGCGGTATGCGTCATACGCGCGGCCGTCCCTGCCCTTGTTCGCAAGCCCTGCATGAACTATGTCCTCATCGCTGTGACCTTTAGCGCGCAGATAATTCAAGGTGTATTCAAAGCCATCGGGCGCGTAACCCAACCCAAAGCGCTTGCAAGTCCTCAGGTCGATGCCGCGTGCGCTGAGATACTCCCGGGCATGCGCGCCGTCAGCTGAAAAGAGTATCCTGTGGTAAAACAGCGCAGCGTCCTTGCACACCGTATACAGTCGCTCCTTGCGCGCCCTGTCGTTTCGCAGCTTTTCACTGTTTATCTCGTCCGGCATCTCCATGTTCGCCCTGCGAGCCAAGAGCGCTATCGCTTCGGCGTACTGGAGGCGCTCAATCTGCATGACGAATTGCACCATCCCCCCTCCCGCGTGACAACCGAAGCAGTAGAACATCTGATTATCAGGAGAGACAGAAAAAGACGGAGTTTTCTCAGTATGAAACGGACAGCAGCCCCAAAACCGCTTCCCTTTTTTTCGCAGGTCTACGTACTCGGAAACAAGGGAAACAATGTCATTCTTGCTCTTTAGCTCCGCAAGCCATGCATCTGAAAAAGCAGGCATGTCCAATCTCACTCCTCAGCGGTGTTATTCTGCGCGTTACGCGCTTTTCCTGCCGTTTACGCCCGCAAACGACGGCGTTCATGCGACATAATGCGAATAAGCGCTCTCCTGCGGCGACACCAATGCAAAAAACCGCCATGCGGTTCGGTTTGCTCATCATGCTGCGCCGAAAGCGGCGATTACAGGTAATAGAAGCTCAACGGATCCTCGTATACGGTACGCGGGCTCTCAATGTACTCACCGTCTGAGAGCAGCAATATGCTGTCAAAACCATAATAGGTCAAGAATGTGTTAACAACCGCGCCCAACAGCATGCGCTCCGCCTGTTCATCGGCAACCAGCACTGCATCGCCGAACTCGACGGAGAGATCCAGTGTGCGCGTCACCTGGTTGAAGCCTACCACGCGGACGTTGCTCCCGAGGGCGCCATATGAAATCAGGGCGTCCACCAAGCTCTGCGGCGTTCCATCGACATTGACGGTCGTCCTGAGAAAGTACTCGCCGTTGGAATCCGGGTAAAATACCTCTGCCTGAGTTCCCAGCCCGCCCATGGCATAGAACACCTGCGGCCCGCTGAAATCGGCGTATATACCCATGACGTACTCGCCATCACAGGTGACCGTAATGTCGTTGAGCTCGTAGTAGACGAGGAATGTGTTGACTATGGAGCCCATTATGAGCACTTCGCCCATAGAACCCGCCGCCGTAACGGTGTATGTAAGCTCCTCGGACAGGTCGAGTACGCGCGTCGTCTCATCGAAATCGAGCACCTGCGTTCCCTCTATAAGCGCGCCGTAGCGCACAAGAGCATCGATTATACCCTGCGGGGTTCCGTCAAACTGAGTCGTCTCGGTCACGAAGTACATCATATTGGGGTCGGGGAAATAGATGACTATATCGTACTGCAATCCAAGTGTGGGGGTAGGCGCCAAAGGGTACTCAACTCGGGCAAAAGCGGTTCCGGCATCATGCTCCTCCAAGACTACGGCGCTGCCCTCCACCGTCACATGCATGGACTCTATGCCGTAGCACGCAAGGAAAGTGTTCACCAAGCTCCCAATGGCCTTCCAGGCCTCTCTGGTATCGCCGGCGAGACACGCTGAAAACTCGATAGATAAATCCAAAGCGGTGTCAATCGACGAGGCATCGTGGCCGGCAGCCGCATCGGGCGATATTTCCACGCCGCCTACCTTCATTACAAATGAAAGAGCGCGTGTCCCCTGCGGTATGGCCGCGTACTCCGACAGGACGTCAAGAATGCCCTGCGGCGTACCGTCATATGACGACGGCAGCGCATCAAATCCCGTGTCTTGCCCATTAGGTATGTACAGCGTCAAAGAATGCACCGCGGCGTCCGGACTGCTTTGAGGGGTCAAATCCGGCTGCTCGCTCTCGGTAATATGAGGTGTATGAGTGGGGTCGAGATTGCTCGGGCGCGACGTTATGCACCCGGACGCCGCCACGAGCGCGAGCGCAATCGCAAGTATCATAACTGCAATTCTTCTCAGCGAGACCACCATACTCCTCCTCCCGCATGTTTCGTCGAATTATATCACACTTTTATTCTTTTGCAAATCAGCGCAGTCGTAACAAGCAGTTTATGACATCACGAGGTATTATGTGCGCACGCTCGGCGCAAAAGCGCCGCTGCTTCTGCAGCGGCGCTCTGAACACAAACCTATTGCGCAGAACTATTATCTGTTCTTCAGGACGGCGTGCGCAGCGGCAAGCCTCGCTATCGGCACGCGGTAGGGCGAGCATGAAACATAATCGAGCCCCACCTTGTAACAGAAGTCGATGCTCGAGGGATCTCCCCCGTGCTCGCCGCATATTCCCAGCTTGATGTTGGGACGCGTCTTTCTGCCCAAATCGGCGGCCATCTCAACGAGCTTGCCCACGCCGGTCTGGTCGAGGCGCGCGAACGGGTCCGACTCGTATATGCCCTTCTCATAGTAGGCACTGAGGAACTTGCCGGCATCGTCACGGCTGAAGCCAAACGTCATCTGAGTCAAGTCGTTTGTGCCGAAAGAGAAGAACTCCGCCTGCTTCGCTACGCAATCCGCCGTCAGCGCGGCGCGGGGTATCTCAATCATAGTGCCGACGAGGTACTCTATTTCCACACCCATCTCCTCCATTACCTGGCGGGCCGTCGCGTCGACAAACTCCTTAACATATGCGAGCTCTTTTACTTCGCCTACCAAGGGTATCATAATTTCCGGCACAATGTTGAGCCCCGTCCTCTGGCGGACGTTGATAGCTGCTTCTATCACGGCGCGGGTCTGCATCTGCGCAATCTCAGGGTAGGTGACTGTAAGACGGCAGCCACGATGACCCATCATGGGATTGAACTCGTGGAGGCCGTTTACCGTAGCCTTGAGCTGCTCAAAAGTCAGGCCCATGTCCTTGGCGAGCGCCGCTATCTCCTCGTCCTTGTGCGGAAGGAACTCATGCAGGGGCGGATCCAGGAAGCGAATGGTAACCGGGCGCTCCTCCATAGCCATGTATATACCCTCAAAGTCGGAGCGCTGCATGGGCAGGAGCTTCTCGAGCGCCTTTTTCCGCGCCTCGACATTATCGGCCACTATCATCTCGCGAACCGCGGGAATCCTGTCCTCCTCGAAGAACATATGCTCGGTGCGGCAGAGGCCTATGCCTTCTGCGCCGAACTTAACGGCAACCGCGGCATCACGCGGATTATCTGCATTCGTGCGCACCTTGAGCGTGCGGATGGAGTCCGCCCAGCGCATGAGCCGCTCGAAGTCGCCGGATATTGCCGCTTCGACCGTATTGACTGCCTCACCGTAAATGTAGCCGGTGGAGCCGTCTATCGAAATCCAATCGCCCTCGTTGAACACCTGTCCTCCGAGCTCGAATCGCTTGTTCTCCTCATCGATCTTTATATCGCCGCAGCCCGAAACGCAGCACGCGCCCATGCCGCGTGCGACGACAGCCGCGTGCGACGTCATACCGCCGCGTACGGTCAGTATGCCCTGTGAGTGGAACATGCCCTCTATATCCTCAGGGCTTGTTTCCAATCTGACGAGCACGACCTTCTCTCCCCTTTCAACGGCCCACTGCGTTGCGTCCTCGGCTGTGAATACCACGCGGCCGCACGCAGCTCCGGGAGAAGCTGCCAGGCCCTGTCCAATGGGCTTCGCAGACTTAATGGCTGCAGCGTCAAACGTGGGATGGAGCAGTGCGTCGAGCTGCTTGGGGTCGACCATGAGCACGGCTTCCTCGATGCTCCTCATGCCCTCGTCCACGAGATCACAGGCAATCTTCAGAGCGGCGGCAGCTGTGCGCTTTCCGCTCCTGGTCTGGAGCATGTAGAGCTTACCCTCTTCTATGGTAAACTCCATATCCTGCATATCCCTGTAATGCGCTTCGAGCTTGCCGCAAATCTCCACAAACTGATCGTAAGCTTCCGGCATGACCGCCTTGAGCTGCTCTATCTTCTGAGGAGTGCGCACGCCTGCCACCACATCCTCGCCCTGGGCGTTCATCAAGAATTCGCCAAAGAGCGCCTTCTCACCAGTAGCCGGGTTGCGTGTGAACGCCACGCCCGTGCCGGACGTATCGCCCGTGTTGCCAAACACCATCATCTGTACGTTTACTGCCGTGCCCCACGACGCGGGGATATCGTTCATCCTGCGATAGTAAATCGCCCGGTCGTTGTTCCAGCTGCGAAATACCGCGCGGATGGCGCCCATTAGCTGCTGCTTGGGATCGGACGGGAAATCTTCGCCTATCTTCGCCTTATACTCGGCCTTGAACTGCTCCGCCAGGTACTTGAGATCGTCCGCGGTCAGCTCCGTGTCCAAGGTCACGCCCTTTCTCTCTTTCAGTTCGTCTATCAGCGTTTCAAAGTACTTCTTGCCAACTTCCATGACGACGTCGGAGTACATCTGAATAAACCTGCGATATGAGTCATATGCAAACCGGGGGTTATTTGTCTTCTTCGCGAAGCTCTCGACCACCTCGTCGTTGAGTCCGAGATTGAGTATCGTATCCATCATGCCGGGCATCGAAGCGCGCGCGCCGGAACGCACCGAAACGAGAAGCGGATTCTCCAGGTCACCGAACTTCTTGCCGGTGTGAGCCTCAAGCTTGCCGATGTACTCGTAAATCTCAGCCTCGATTTCAGGGCTTATACGCTCGCCGTCCTCGTAATACCTGGTGCACGCTTCGGTCGTTACCGTGAAGCCAAACGGCACCGGCATGCCCAATCCTATCATTTCGGCGAGATTCGCTCCCTTACCGCCTAAAAGGTTGCGCATGGACGCATTGCCTTCCGAAAACAAATAGACATACTTTGTCGCCATAGTTACCTCCGTGGTTCTCTTAAAAATAGTTAACAAGTCATTATAAACGGCTGTGAGTTTGAATTCAATCTTATTATGCTCGATTTGTGCGGCCTTCTGTAAAAAATAGTTTACTTTGCTCTCGCTAAGATGTCAAAACATCGCTCAACGCCGTCATAGATGCAGAGATAGTACGCCTTTACCACCGCCGTAAGCTCCCGCCTCACTTCAGAGGGCAGTCTGACGTTGCGAAGCTGCTTGTCCTCCAGGAGCGACATGCGCCGCATGGCCTCAAGCGTGAGCGCGCTTACCTCCATATGCTCGCCGGAACAGTCGTTGCACACCGAACCGCCCAGCTGCGGTGCAAACCGCACCCGCCGCCGGTCATTGAGCTTCGCACCGCAGCGCACGCACGACGTAAGCTTTGGCGAATAACCGGATACCGTAAGTGCACGCACGGCAAGGCAGAGCGAAACATCCATGGGATCCATATCGGAGTAAGCCGTATAACTCAAACAGTGATACAAGAGCGTAAAGAGCGCCTCGGACGGCTCCTCCTCGCCTGTTATAAAGTCGCTCAGCGCCAACATGAAACTGGCGCACTCGAACTTGACGATATCCTCCCTCAATGGATAGAACGCCTCGCACAAATCCGCAGAGTTAAGCGAATACTTCCCTCGCCCGCTATAAGCCACCATCTCCGAGTAGGCGAAGAGCTGAGATGCGCTCTGCAGTGGGCTGTTTTGTCGCTTGCAGCCCCTCGATGCGATGGAGAGCTTGCCCTTTTCGCGAGTAAAAACAGTCAGTATTCTGTCGTTATCACGATAGTCGGCATATCGCAGCACTATTCCGGACAGTTTTTCAAGAGGCATAGGTCACCATTTTTTCTCAGTATCCTCCGCGTGTGTTCTACAAAATGTAAGATATCAGCCGAACGCCGGGAGGATACACAATGAAGTCAAACAGAGCACAGCATTACTGGAAACTGTTCATCAGCACAGGCAGCGTTGACGCGTACTTGCTGTACAAAAAGGAACTGGAGAACCAAGCGTCGCCCGACAAAGATCACTCGTAGCCCAGTTCGTGCATTACGCTTATATTGTTGCGCCAGTCGGGCTTGACCTTGACCCATAACTGGAGATTGACCCTGGTACCCAAGAGCCAAGTCATTTCATGGCGCGCTTCCGTGCCGATTTGCTTAAGCATAGCGCCATGCTTGCCTATTATTATGCCCTTGTGCCCCTCGCGCTCGCAGTAGATAGTGGCCCAAACGTCGTATATGTCGTCGCGCAGCTCCATCTTATCCACACCTACGCCTATGCCATGCGGTATCTCCTCGCGCAGCAGGCGCAGCGCCTTTTCCCGTATGAACTCGGCGCAAATCCCACGCTCCGGCATGTCTGTTACCATGTCCTCCGGGTAGTACATCGGACCCTCGGGTATGTACCTGAGTATCGCCCGTTCAAGCGCAGGTACCCGATCGCCGTACTTCGCCGAAATCCGGATTACCTGCTCGACGAAGCTCTCCTCGCTTAGCCGCGCCTCTATCGACTCGATATCGGAGACGCTTGCGCTGTCAATCTTGTTAATGGCCGCGAGCACCGGCGCTTTTACGCCCCTCAGCTTCGCGATTATCAGCTCGTCCTTCTCGCCTATCCCCACCGTCGCATCTATCATGAACAGCACCGCTTCAACTTCATTCAGGGAATCGAGCGCAATCTTGAGCATATAACCGCCCAGCTTGTTTCTCGGATTGGTTATTCCGGGCGTGTCTATGAACACGAGCTGATAATCCTTGCGCGTCACGACTCCCAGTATCCGGTTTCGCGTAGTCTGCGCGCGCTCCGAGACGATGGTTATCTTCTGGCCGACCATGGCGTTAATGAGGGTCGACTTTCCCACATTAGGAGAGCCGACTACCGTAATGAACCCAGACCGGAAGCTCATTTAGTCTATCTCCATGTCGCGCGGCGAGAATGCGTGCGGAAGCAGCTCCGAAAAGGCAAACACCTCGTATCCGCCGCTGCGGTTTGCACATATGACGGGCATGTCCGCGTCGCAGAACTCCGACAGCGCCTGCCTGCAAGCGCCGCACGGCAGAGTGTAATTCGGGCTGTCCGATATGACTGCGAGCGCCTCGAAGCGCCGCTCACCCTCAAACACTGCCCTAAACAGCGCAGTCCTCTCCGCGCAGTTTGTTACGCCATACGACATATTCTCAATATTTGCCCCAAGGTAGTACGCCCCCGAAGCACTCTTCAGGCAGGCTCCAACCCGAAAGTGCGAGTACGGCACATATGCCCTGTACTTTGCCTCATCCGCCTGTCTGATGAGATTCTTAATCTCGATGTCGTGCAGTACGGTTCTCATCTCAAAACCCCCAGTTTATCAAGTATCTCACGTTGAACGCCAAACATTCGGCTCTCGTCCTGTGCGGTCATGTGGTCGTAGCCCAACAGGTGCAGGCAGCCGTGCACAGCCAAAAACGCCGTCTCTCGCTCAATAGAATGCCCATATTCCTCCGCCTGTGCCAACACTCTGTCATATGATATTGCGATATCGCCCAGGAACGCGTCCGGCAATGACGGCAAATCCCCTCCCTCGGCAGCGGGAAAGCTCAGCACGTCCGTCGGTGTATCCTTGCCCCTGTACTCGCAGTTTAGGCGCCGGATTCCACCGTCGTCCATGAACAGCACCGACACCTGACCGACAGCCGCATGCCTGTCAAGCGCTGCCTCTATCGCCGCCTCGACTACCGCCGACAGCGCATCCGGGACGCCTTCACATTGGTATGTGATGTCAACCACTACTCATCACCCCCGGCCGTCCCCGAACTCTGCGCGTACTCTATGCGTTCGTGCTTCATTCCGGAGAGCGTGCGCACAAACGAACGCTCTATCACAGCTATCTGCTTCATGGTCAGAGGGCAATTCGACAGTATGGTATCAGGCCCGCTGCAGCCGGCATATACCACGCTGCGCACGCGCTTCTCTATCGCCTCGCGGTCGTTCTGCTTCAACGCGCGCACTGCTGCCTCGCAACAGTCGGCGAGCGTAACTATGGCGCCTTCAACCGTGGACGGCCGCTGCCCCGTATACCTGAAGGGCTTCTCGGGTACGGTTTCGCCCGAAGCGGCCCGCTCTTGCGCCAAACGATAGAATTGAACGAGGAGTGAATTGCCGTGATGCTCTGCCGCAATCTTTATAACCGCCTTCGGCAGTTTGTACTTAGTCAGGAGCGCTGCGCCGTCGCTCTGGTGCGCGGCAATGTACTGCGCGCTCTTTTCCGGCTCCAACGTGTCGTGAATATTTGAATTCGGCGCCTGGTTTTCGATGAAATAGCTCGGTCGCGTCAGCTTTCCAACGTCGTGATAATAACCTCCGACCCTGGCAAGAGCTGCGTTTGCGCCAATCGCCGCTGCGGCGGCTTCCGCCATTGCACCTACATTCAAACAGTGCTGGTATGTGCCCGTAGCCTCCGACTCCAGCCGCTTCAAGAGCGGATGGTTGAGGCTCGACAGCTCGTTCAGGCGCATCTCGGTCGCCAGGGAGAACACCTGCTCCCACAGCGGCATAGTGCCTATGCATATTACTATGGATGTCGCAACGCCTATGAACACCCACAGGCAATCCATGAGCACGTCGGATAATAATGACTCATATGCTACACCCACCATGGCGCTCATAAGTATAGCCACAGCCGCAGCAACAGCGCCGGACACCATCATAGAGGTGCGCGACATGCCGCGCCCGTTGAGCAGCGCTACGCCCGCACACCCGGAGGCGATGGAAACCGCCGTGACTATGAACGAATCCGCTGAGAACACGCCTGCCGAGCCTGAGCTGCAGACCGCGAACACGAGCGAAGTGAGAATCGTAGTAGCATATGCCGTCTTTGTGTCCACCAAAACGGCGCAGAGCACAGGCGTGAGCACATACGGCACCAACAACACAGAGAGCTCCCTGGACGCCCAGTAGAGCAGTATGGACGCTGCCATTGATGCGACGACGATGAGCATGCGCTTGGCGTCCCTTATGACGTCAGGAGCGCATGCGTTCATCACGATGTAGTAGGCGGCGAATGCCAAGAACAGGAACGTCGACACGCCAAATACGACCGCGGAGTCGTCAGCGCCGTCCTCGATCAGGTCAAGCGCCGCCAGCAGCGCATACTGTGAAGTAGTCACACGGCTGCCCTCGGAGACGATTATTGCGCCCCTCTCGATTACACAGCTTGAAGTATCCACGCTAAGCGCCGCCTGCCGTCTTGCCTCCTCGGTCGCGTCCTCGTCAATGAGATAAGTCGGCTGCAAAAACTCCTCAAACAGCAAATTCCCTATGGCCTTTAGCTCCTGTGACAGCTGAGCGGCTTCAAGCTCCCTGGAACACAGACTCTTTACCGCATCAACTCTGTCCGCCGAGAGGTACTCGAGATTTGTGCTGATTTTGGGCTTTACTATATTTTCCAACGCGAACAGTTCTTCCTCGTCCGCCGACAGCACCGCAAGCAGTTGCTCCTGCGAGAGCGATGGCGTTATTGATTCGCGCAGCGTTTGAACGTTGAGCGTGCCGAGCGCGCTCTGCCATTCCTGAGCGTTGACCGGAAGACTGGCGCCGTCAGTGGAAGCGACTATGGAGCGAGCCTGACCGCGCACATTCGTCAGCGCCTCAAAGAACGCCTCGACTTGCGAACTGAGACTTAGAATAAGCTCCTCATCTACAAAGTATATCGGCTCCACGGCGTTTCTCGCCTCTTCTCTGAGCCGCTCCGCAGTTATGTCGTCTGATATGTCACGAGTTGCGCGTATAGTCGTCGTCGCTATATCGCCCGTGTTTATGTCATATCGCACCGGAAGCAATATCGCCATCGCAACCAGCGAAGTCAGTACGAACACGGCAAAAACAAGTGCGCCCGCAACAACCGGTCGCATCGCCGTTCGGAATGCGTCAGTCCTCTTTCGCTTTCTTTCCATGCAACCTCCTTGCATCCTCTGCAGCCCCGCGCAGCTTCACGCCGCTCTGCGCCTTATCGTACGCTTGTACGATTCTTTGTACCATTTCGTGTCGCACTACATCCTTGTATGTGAGCTCGACAAAACCAATGCCCTTCACGCCTTCCAATATTTCCACGGCATGAACCAATCCGCTCCGTTTATCGGACGGCAGGTCGATTTGCGTTATATCTCCGGTAACCACCACGCGCGAGCCCTCGCCAAAGCGCGTCAGAAACATCTTCATCTGCTCTATCGTGCAGTTCTGCGCTTCATCGAGTATTATGTACGCATCGTTGAGAGTTCTGCCGCGCATATACGCCAAGGGCGCTACTTCTATGCAGCCCCGCTCCTGCAGCGACTTGAAGCCCTCGGCGCCCAAGAAGTCATAGAGGGCATCGTACAGCGGCCGCAGATACGGGTCGACTTTATTCTGAAGGTCACCCGGGAGGAACCCGAGCTTCTCACCCGCTTCCACCGCCGGACGCGTCAGTATTATTCTGGAGACTTCTTTATTCTTGAACGCCAGTACCGCCATCGCCACCGCTATATACGTCTTGCCGGTGCCGGCGGGCCCTATGCCAAACACGACAGTATGCTGCTTGAGTGCCCTTACATAGCGCTTTTGGCCGAGTGTCTTGCACTTTATTTGCTTGCCCTTGTGAGTAAACGCTATGACGTCGTCTACGAGCTCCGCTATCAAGTCCGCGTTTCCCTCTTTTGCCAGGTCTATGGCATAGCGGATCCTGCTTCTGTCGATAACCTCCCGCCGCCTGATAATGTAGAACAGCTTGTCCACAACTGTCGCAGCAACGTGCGCCGCTTCCTGTGACCCGGCCACGCGTATCCTATCCGCCTCGACAGTTATCTTCGCGCCGGTCTCTTCCTCTATAACCGTCAGATTCTCGTCAAACGCGCCGAAAAGCTGCATTATCTCGTCCATGGATTGTGCGTCAACATATTTGACGCATGTATTGCTTTCCGTGGGAAGGAAGTAGAACTCGTCCATGTAATCACTCCTCGTCGCCTGACACATCGCGCCGCAACACAGGCCCGGCAACACCTATATCTCTTTGAACCACCAGCCGGACGACTACCGCGATAGCGCCGTCGTCCTTTATGTCAGTCTCTGTCACCTTCGTTATGATCCTGCCGTCCTCGGGCATCTCCTCCAAGGCCATCCGCGTCGCGAGCTCTGACGCATTGAGCAGCGCCTGTTCACCGACAACCGCTCCGCTCGACCCTGACAGCTCATACCGCGTGCCGAACTCGAATTCTATGGGCAACATTAGCCCCTCGACATTGACCTTGCGAGACCATTCGGTTTCGGAGGACGCGAAGGCATCCCGGCTCTCCAACTGCCAGCCGAATATGCCGACACGCGCGGCAGAGCCGCTTGCACCGCTTCGCATGATGTACGGCGAATCCGGTGGAAAGGCGTAGCTGAGAGTGTACAGCACATTTGCCAGTACCGTGCCGCGAGCGCTAACTTGCAGCTGAGCTCCCTCAGTGTCCACCAGATTGCCCTCAATGAGCAGGTCGCCCTTCTTTACCGCCTGTCCCGCAGTGACGACAGGCTTCCCCTCTATGGCTATTATGCTCGTTATTATGCCATCGCAGGCGGCGTACACACTGTTGGGCCCGGAGGCGTCCTGCTGCGAGCGGCCGTCCGCCTCCACAATATCTATAACAAGCCTTACGCCTTCAATCTCAGCGCCCGCCCACGCAATGCGTTCGTCGCGCTGCTTCAGCTCGTTTCCTATTCTCGAGGTGCTTACGCTGTTTCGCGTAATGCCGGGGGCAATGTCCAGCTCTTGAAGTAATGTCAGCACTTCTGCGCGCTCTACATTTACGCAACCCCTTATATCGATCGCCCATATAAAACGCGATACCGCGAGCAGCGCTATCGCCAGCACTATGCTCGACAGCAACAGCATTCCCCGCGCCCGATTGCGAACATACAGAAACGGCGCGCCGTGCTTGCTCAGTATGTGAACGCGGCATCTGCTCTGACGGAGTATGGGCTTGAGTTTGTAGAAATCCTCGCACATGACGCTCGCGGTCAACTCATTTGCCCTTGTGCGCCGTATAGCCCACACCCGTATGCCCTTAGACACACACAGGTTCACAAAGCGCTCGAGCGAACGCCCGCGCACGCTGATTATAACATACCCCAGCACATAATTCCATACCCCAGAGCTCATACGCTATCCATCCTCGCCATCGTAATGCAACTCGACACGCGTAACCTTCCCTCCTATGTGAGCTATACTGCCTTCGACGGCCATTATGTGCATTTTTTCGCCCAGGAGACGTATATCGCCGTTTTCCGTCAGCAGGTGCACGCTGCCCGGCAGGCACTCTAAAACGGCGCGCTGCCCGTATATTACAGCCATCTCACCCGCAAACACCTTCACGCACGGCTCGCTCGACAGCAGTTCTTCGGGAAAATCCATGGCGCGCGAGATACGCCTGCCAAGTTTGATTCTTCTCATTGCACAACCTCCGTCACATATGTATATGCCGTTAAAGCCGCATTACTCACATTTTGACGCTGTGCTGCACAAAAATCCACGCCTAAAGCGGGGCAGCGCGCGCATTCGCAGCCGCGCGACGCTAAAGAGACCGCCCTTGATGGACGGTCTCATATAAGCTCGCTTATTGTACGTGATAATCGACGTTTACCTGCGCCGCGGGTGACACATCGCCCGTATATCGCCAATATGGCGTCAGCCGGCTATGCCGTCGTATACCTCGCGTATCTTTAATATGAAGTCCTCGGTGTTGAGTACAGTAACGTCATCGAGCTCGCATATGCCAGCCAAATCCTTGGTCATGAAGCCCGACTCGATGGTCTTTATCGCGGCGCTATCCATGTCGTCAGCGAACTTCACGAGTTCCGGTATATCATCGAGCTGGGCGCGCTTCCTCAGTGCGCCCGTCCAGGCGAACAGCGTCGCCATGGAGTTTGTGGACGTCTTTTCGCCGGCAAGATGCTTGTAGTAGTGACGGGTCACCGTGCCGTGAGCCGCCTCGTACTCGAAATTGCCCGACGGGGAGACCAGTACGCTCGTCATCATGGCGAGGGAGCCGAATGCAGTCGCCACCATGTCGCTCATTACGTCGCCGTCATAGTTCTTGCACGCCCATATGAACCCGCCCTCAGAGCGAATGACGCGCGCCACGGCATCGTCTATCAGCGTGTAGAAGTACGTTATTCCCAACGCCTCAAACCTGGCCTTGTACTCATTCTCAAATATTTCTTCGAATATATCCTTGAAAGTGTGGTCGTACTTCTTTGAGATAGTGTCCTTTGTGGAGAACCAGAGGTCCTGCTCCGTCGATAGCGCATACTCGAAGCACGCGCGCGCGAAACTCTGTATGGAATCGTCCTTGTTGTACATGCCCATGAGCACGCCGGGGCAGTCAAAGTCGAACACGGTTTCGTCGAATGTGACGTTGCCGTCCTTGTCAGTAAACTTTATCTCCGCCTTGCCTGCGGACGGCACGCGGTATTCGGTGCACTTGTATATGTCGCCGTACGCATGACGGGCAATCGTTATAGGCTTCGTCCAAGTCCGCACGGTGGGCTTGATGCAGTCGAGAGTAATCGGCGCGCGGAACACCGTCCCGTCCAGTATTGCCCTTATGGTGCCGTTGGGGCTCTTGTACATCCGCTTGAGCTTGTACTCCTCCACGCGCTGTGCGTTGGGGGTTATCGTCGCACACTTAACGCCCACGCCGTACTTCTTGACTGCCTCCGCCGCTTCAACAGTAATGCGGTCGTCAGTCTCGTCACGCGTCACGAGTCCAAGGTCGTAGTACTCAGTCTTTAGATCGATATAAGGCAGCAGCAGGTTCTTCTTGATCATGTCCCAGATTATTCTGGTCATTTCGTCGCCGTCCATCTCGACCAGCGGCGTCCTCATCTGAATCTTTGCCATTCTACACTCCTGATTTCGCCCGTAGGCTATTCTATGCTTGCGCACGATTGCGCTTGTAGAATAGCCCAAGTATATCGGCATTGCAAGTATATAATACTGTGTATATACGCATGCAAAAGGGGCGCGCAAACGCACGCCCCGTCACGCCAATGGGCATCGATTCAGCTCGAGGTGCACCTCTTCCTGTGCCTCTCCACCCAACCCGCAATATTGACTTGTCGCGAGCGCGCGACCGCCAATTCGCCACTGCCGACGTCCCGCGTTATTGTAGACCCCGCAGCAGTGTAGGTATTGTCCTCAAGCGTGACCGGAGCGACGAGATTGGTATTGCAGCCTATGAATACGTCGTCTCCCACAGTGCACCTGTGCTTGTGATGCCCGTCATAGTTTACGAACACGGTTCCGCACCCTACGTTGACGCGCTCGCCTATGTCAGAATCGCCCACATAGCTTAAATGCGGCAGTTTCGACATCGCACCTACAGTGGAATTCTTGACCTCAACGAAATCGCCTATCCTGCAGTCATCGCCTATTACCGACGCCGGCCTGAGGTTTACATACGGCCCAATAGTCACACGGTCGCCTATCGTGGCAGCATTCGCGGTGACGTAACGCAGTACGCAATCGTCGCCCACACGCGTGTCCGTCAGCACGCACCCAAAATGCAATACCGTGTTTCGCCCTATGACGGTCTTACCGTCTATATAGACATTTGGGTACACGACGCTGCCCTCGCCCACGCTCACTTCATCGCCTATGTACGCGGTAGACGCATCCAGAAATGTAACGCCGGCGCGCTGTAAACGCTCTATACGCTCCAGTCTTTTATCCATGTCCATGTATCCGTTCACACTTTACCTCGCTTTCTCGCGCAGAACGCGCGACTCACTCGCTGTGTCCCTCTTTCGTAGAACGCTTCTCTCGAAGCGCTCTCGCTACTTCGGCCTTTGCCTCATGCCTGCGCCGCTTGATTTCGTCTACGAGCCGCTTTGCCTCGATCGCCTCCGCATCCGAAGTGTCCGCCTCGCCTGCGTATCGCGCCCTGAGGTACAGGCGCCTGAGCTCCTCACCAAGCGCGGCGTCATACCCAAAGACGGCCGCCCTGTTCGCGATGTCCGCAGTCGTCATATACGGCGTTATTGCATGCGACTCATCGTTGACCATTCGCAGATAGCGCTTGTATTGCTTCCGTACCTTGTCCTGAGGCGTGTCGCGCTTGAGCCACGTCAATACGGAAGACTGAGCTCCCCCCTTCTTGCGGACTTTCGCGTCCTGCTGTTCCCAAAGCGACTTCCTGCCCGCACGGTTTGGACCCTTGACAAACAATATTACCATTATTGCGCCGACAATTATGACAAAAAATATCACCATAACCCAAGGCGGAAACACGTCTGTAGGTTCCGGCAGGGGCGCGGGCGTGGGCGTTGGGGTAGGCGAAGGCGCGGGCGTCGACGTTCCCCCGGACGGAGTTGCGGACGGTGCAGGAGTGTCAAACAGTACCGAATCCTCCGTAAAGAAAGGCATCATCAGCAGCGCAAGCACATACCGGATGCCCTCCAGTATGTAGCCAAAACCGCGGCCTATGACATACGACAGCCAGCGGAAGCTCTCGAGCGCTACATCTGTGGACAGCATAGCGCTTAATAAACAGACCACTATAACCACGCCGGCGTTTATAGCCATAAACGAAGGACGGTTGATGATGTCCTCATCGTGACGCAGCGACCGCATAACAATGACAGCAACTACCAGGTACACGATGGCAAACGGCAGAGTTATCTGTTCGGCAGGCATATTGCCGGGCGCGAGCATAGACAATAACAGCACCGGTACCAACAAGTACAAACCACGCACAAAGTACTTCGCGAAACTGTCCGCGTCCGGCTCGAATCTGCCCATGACACAGTTGACAATGACCATCACCGCCGGCGGCACGAGGCAAATCAAATCCACATATGTGTATGTATAGAGTGCAATCACTGCCGGTATGCACAACAGCGGCAGCAACCTCACTATGAGACGCTTGCGCCTCAAAAACCAACATGCAAGCGACACCGCCGCATAGCAAGCAAGCGGCACGTACATCACCCTGCTCATGTTAAAACACGACCCAAGGTATCCAAACACTACCTGGTACAGCGCCAGTTCACATATGAAGCGCTCAAGTACGACCAGCCACATACTACGCCTGCGCCTCCTCCAACAATGAAACCGTATCTACGACGACAACCTCTGCGCCGCTCAAATGCTCAAGCCTGCGCACGCCGCGCCTCCAAGCCGGCGTCATCTCCGGTGTAATCACTATGTGCGAGCGCCCATGCTCCACTCGCTTTGCAGCTGCCGCCAGCGTCTTTGAGAACGAGGTTATGGGATAGTACGTTGACCGGCCGAGCCCTTCAAATATAGCCATCAGGTGGTGTGAACCCAGTCCGTCCTGCGCCTGGGGCCATATTCGCTCCGCGCCCGCCGCAACGGCATTCGTCATAAAGCTGAACTTGACACCACTGGCGTTTATCTGCTCGCAGACAGTCCGCGCAACGCTGAACGTGTGCTCCATGTTGCGCTCCAATTCCTTTTCACCCCAGTCGGATGAGTGCTCTACGTTGAGTATTACAGTCACGGTCGGTTCCAAGGTGTAGTCGTATTTCTTGACGTAAATCTCGTCCGTACGAGCGCTCTGCTTCCACGCTATGGACTTCATGGGTTCGCTCCCCGTGTACTCGCGTATGCCAATGGTAAGCACAGGATCCTCAAATATGAAGCGGCGTACGGATACGTCGCCCAGAAAACCGCCCAGCAGCCGCGCGAGCGCCGAGTCGCCGCAGCGCTTCGGCATTACCACGATCTCCTTCTTTAACGGGAAGTGCTCTGTTTTGGTAAAGAAGCCCAGCATGTCCCCGCAGGAAATGTACGCTCCATTCAAGTAGTAGCGCCCACGTCTTCTAAACGTCACTGGCAAGCGCTTGGTTATGCGCTGTTTGGGCAGCATGTACAGAGTGCTGGATATGCGCGCGTTTACACCCGTGGTTTGCACCCTCAGTTTCACCATGCTACCGTTTGAAGACCTGACATGTATATACGCCGCCAGACGCGAGTCCTCTGCCCCCTCAGAGTCGTCCGCCATTATGACGGCAGCATTCGGCACGACTTCACTCACCCTGACGAATGTCTTTGGCAGAATAGAGTCGTTAGTGACAGTGGACACAATGCTCACTTCTTCACCGGGTTCTATTGGCGATGCAGACGGCTTTGAGCTGTATGAGATGCCGCGCATTGCCAACAGGTATGACAACACCTCGACCACTCCGCCTACAACGCACAGTACGATAATGAACGTCAGCATTATAGCTTTTCGACGGGTACGGGTATGCCGCCGAGCAGTTCCGCCACCTTGTCGGACGCTTCCGCTGCGTTAAGTGAGATGGACGACGACAAGCGGTGCCCGATGACGTGAGGCGCCACGCGCTTTACATCCTCGGGAGTGACGAAATCCCGTCCGTTCATTACCGCGACAGCCTGGGCCGCCTTGTACAGCGCGAGTGTTCCGCGGGTTGAAACGCCCGCCAGCAGCTTGGACTCGTTGCGCGTCGCAGTGATTATATCCATGATGTACTCCTTGACATCGTCACACACATTAACGCCGGAATACTCCTTGCGCACATACTCGGTCTCCTCTCTGGTAACGACCGGTTCCAGGCTCTCAATTATGGAGACTGCGCCGGGTCTGCCCAACAGCTCCGTTTCCTGTTCGCGCTTCATGTAACCCATGGATAGGCGCATAAAGAACCTGTCTACCTGCGCCTCGGGCAGCGGGAACGTTCCGTAGGACTCTATGGGATTCTGCGTCGCCATGACCATAAAGGGCTCGCCAAGGCGAGTAGTCACTCCGTCAACCGTTATTTGCCGCTCCTCCATCACCTCGAGCAGGCTCGATTGCGTTCTGGGAGTCGCCCTGTTTATCTCATCCGCCAGCACGATGTTTGAGAACAGCGGGCCACGCTTGAACTCGAATTCTCCGGTCATGCGGTTGTAGTAGTTAATCCCGGTCAAATCCGCGGGCAACAGGTCCGGCGTAAACTGTATGCGGCTGAAATCCGCGCCTATCGTCTTGGCAAACGCCCTCAGAAGCATGGTCTTGCCCGTGCCCGGAAGGTCCTCCAAGAGCACATGCCCCGAGCAGATAAAACAAGCCAGCACGAGCTCTATCACATCGTCTTTGCCAAGTATAACTTTAGAACAGTTGCCAACAACTTTATTCCGATATTCTACAAACGCCTGTATATTCATTGCAACCTCACGCATCAACATTTTTAGGCATATTGTAGCAGACTGTTACCGCTCACGCAAGTAGCGCGCTTGCAAATATGCCCGTCCAATGCTAAAATGAAACAAACCACAGGGGGTGTGCGATGGCTTATCAGGCGCTATACAGGAAATACAGACCGCGTTCCTTCTCAGACGTCGTAGGGCAGGAGCACATTACTACCATGCTGCGAAATCAGATTGCCTCCGGGCATGTTGCCCACGCATATCTGTTCTCCGGCACAAGGGGTACGGGCAAGACAACTACCGCAAAGATTTTGGCGCGCGCCGTCAACTGCCACTCCCCCAAGGACGGCAGCCCGTGTGAAGAATGTGCCGCCTGCTTGGCAAGCGCTGCCGACAACCCCGACATAGTTGAAATGGACGCCGCATCCAACACCGGCGTGGACGACATGCGCGCGCTTATGGACAAAGCTGCGTTCCTGCCCATACAGCTTGACAAGAAGGTGTACATAATTGACGAGACGCACATGCTCTCGCAGAGCGCGTTCAATTCGCTGCTAAAGACGCTGGAGGAACCGCCCGCACACGTCATGTTCATACTGGCGACTACCGAGCCTCAAAAGGTGCCGGCCACCATACTCTCGCGCTGTCAGCGACTCGATTTTAGGCGCATTTCCGTCGGCGACATCGTCAGCAGGACGCGCGCGGTACTCGACGAAGCGGAGCTTTCCATAGATGAGGACGGGCTCCTCGCCATAGCGCGGGCCTCCGACGGTTCGTTGCGCGATGCGCTTAGCCTGGCAGACCAGTGCATATCATTCTGCGGCGATCACGTCACCGGCGACATGGCGCTGAGCGTACTTGGCTCTGTCGATGACTCCGCCATGTTCTCCCTTACGGACGCCATTCTGCGCTCTGACGCAGCTTTCGCGCTGAGCTCCATACAGAACATCGTCAATCTCGGTCGGGATCTCAACGTGCTCGTGCACGACTTGATAGCGCACCTGCGTGCGCTTACCGTCGTGAAAGTGTGCGGGCGCTGCAGTAACATGCTCGACTGTACGGAAGACACCATGGATCGTTACATCGCTCAGGCGGCGTCCGCATCTCACGAGAGGCTCGTGCGCGCCGTCGAAATACTCATGCGCACGCAAAACGATATGCGCTGGCTTACGCTGCCGCGCGTGCTCGTAGAAAACGCCGTCATTCGCATATGCCATCCGCAGGAAGAAGCCGACATTACTGCCCTGATCGACAGGATAAGCGAGCTCGAGGGGAAGATAGCCGATGGAAGCGCCTTTGCGCAGCTAACGCCACAGCACTGTGATAGAGCGCCGTCCATCGTTGATAACCCGCCAACGGCTCCCTCCAAAGCGGCCTCCTCTACGCCGCCCGCACGCGCGGTGACGGTCACCGCCGCACAATCACAACTGATAGAAGGCTTTCTCGAGCTGCTCAAGGAGCGCGAACCAGCGCTTTGGGCTGTCGTCAGCAGCCGAACTAAGGCTTTTGTCTGCAGCCGCTCCCTCGTGATGTGCTTCGACGACCCGGGACAGGTTAGCTTTCTTAACGCACAAAAGAACCGTCTCAAGTTAAATGAGTACATATGCCGCCTCGACCCCGAAATGAACGTCGTAGCTGTACACACCTCTCAGGCGGACGACTTCACCAAGTTAGAGGAGTTCTGCGCAGGGCTGTTGACTGTAAAGAACGATTAGCAAACTGATAACAGGTATACGGCCGGCACCTCCACCCCCCCTCTGCATGAATGGGTGGAGTTTGTTTGCGTGCGCTTTCGCCCACCGCTTTCGCCGTAAGGGATACCGCACCGTGGTGTAAGGCGTGAACCACGATTTGACTCGGCGGCGATGCTGCGCTTGCTGCCGCATGACATGCCGTGTTATGATTGCTTTGAATACTACGGCGCGAAACGGGAGCGGCTATATGGAGTTTAGGTTGGCGGTTGCAGACGACCTGCCGCAGCTTGAGGCGGTATTCGGGAAACTCATCGAGTACATGAGCGCAAGCGGGATAAGCATGTGGGACGAGTACTACCCTTGCCCCTTTTTCGCTGAGGACATAGAGCGCGGCGACATGTATGTGCTCACTGACGGCGCGACGATAGCGTCGGCATTCGTGCTGTGCCCGTTCGATACGGAGCCCGACTGTGAGAGCATTGGCTGGGAAGCGCCCGATGCAAGGTCGTTTTACCTCGTGCGATTTGGGGTCAATGTAGATTACCTCCGCAAGGGAATAGGTAAGACCATGCTGCGCAGCGCTATGGCGCTTGCCCGGGACATGGGTGCGGAGTACCTGCGCCTATTTGTGGCAGAAATGAATGCGCCCGCTGTCAGACTGTATGAGCAATGCGGGTTCAGACGCGCGTGCGGCGTATATGACCTGATGGTAGACGAATACAGCTTGCCGATTCGCGAGCACGGGTACGAGATTCGCTTGTAGGCGCGACATGCAGGCCTTTGGAGCGCTTGATGTCAATGGAAAAGCGGCGCTCTCGCGCCGCCTGCGTCACAGCGAGTACATGGAGCGGCAGTATTCCATATATGCCCCCGACACTATGTGTTCCATCCAGGCCCTGTTGTCGAGATACCAGGCTATTGTCTCCTTCATGCCGCCCTCGAATGTGTAGGCGGGGCTCCATCCGAGCAGTGAAGTTATCTTCGTGTTGTCTATGGCATATCTCCTGTCATGCCCAGGTCTGTCCTGCACATAGACTATCAAATCCTCCGACTTGCCGAGCGCCCTCAGTATGAGCTTGACTATGTCGATGTTCGCCATCTCGTTGTTGCCGCCTATGTTGTAGACCTCCCCTGCCTCACCGCGCGTGAGCACTGCGTCTATCGCAGCGCAGTGGTCTGCGACGTGCAGCCAATCGCGTATCTGCATCCCGTCTCCGTACACGGGTAGCGGCTTGTCGTTGAGACAGTTGTTTATCATTAGCGGAATCAGCTTCTCGGGGAACTGGTATGGCCCGTAATTGTTCGAGCAGCGGGTGATGTTTACGGGCATCCCGTACGTCGAATGATATGCCCGCACCATCATGTCGGCGCTCGCCTTTGACGCCGAATACGGGCTGTTTGGTGCGAGCGGCGTGCTCTCGGTGAACAACCCCGTCTTGCCCAAGGCGCCGTACACCTCGTCCGTAGACACCTGCAAATAACGCACGCCCGCCTTGAACTCGCGGCTGTACTTGTCGTCCGGATAGAGCTTCCAACGGCGCTTTGCAGCGTCCAGCAGCACCTGCGTACCCAGTATGTTGGTGGTAAGAAACAGTTCCGGCTCCGTGATGCTCCTGTCGACATGACTCTCTGCGGCGAAGTTAACCACGGTGTCCGGCTCGTATTTGTCAAATATCGCCTCCACGCGCTCCCTGTCGCGTATGTCGGCGCGCTCAAAGTGATAGCGGGCACTGTCCACATCCAAAAGGTTCTCAAGATTGCCCGCGTATGTCAGCGCATCTACGTTGACAATCTCGCACTCCGGATGCTCAGCGAGCATTCTCCGCACAAAGTTGCTTCCTATAAACCCGGCGCCGCCGGTCACAAGCAAAGTCTTCATAGCCACTCCTCACGAATACATCGTTTTGTCGTTGACGTCTTCCGCCAGGGAAATCAAGTACTGACCATAGTCCGTCATGCGCAGGCGCTCGCCGAGCTCGCGCAGCTGTTCGCGCGTAATAAACCCGCGCCGCCACGCTATCTCCTCAATGCACGATATGTAAAAACCCTGTCGCGACTGCACGGTTTCCACATACTCCGACGCCTTGAGTATGCCCTCCGGCGAGCCGGTATCCAGCCACGCCATGCCTCTGCCGAGTATCTCCACATGCAATTCTCCCGCCTGCAGATAGACGTTATTGACGGCGGTTATCTCAATCTCGCCTCGCGCCGACGGTTCGACCGCCTTTGCTATCTCAATTACCCGGTTGTCGTAGAAGTAGAGCCCCGGAACTGCGTAGTTTGACTTGGGATTCTGCGGCTTTTCCTCAATCGAAATCGCTTTCATGGCAGCATCGAACTCTACCACCCCAAACTGACGCGGGTCTTTAACTGGATATCCGAATATCGTCGCGCCCTTTGACCGTGACTTTGCCCTGTTCAAGGTGGTGGACAGCGTTTGTCCGTAGAAGACGTTGTCGCCCAGAACGAGACACACATCGTCGTCCCCTATGAATTCCTCGCCGAGTATAAATGCGTCCGCGAGTCCCCGCGGCTTGTCCTGCACCTTGTACGATATGTTTACGCCTATATCGCGCCCGTCGCCCAACAGCCTGCCAAAAACCGGCGTGTCTTCGGGCGTGGATATGATGAGTATGTCCCTTATGCCGGCTATCAGCAATACCGAGAGCGGGTAGTATACGAGCGGCTTGTCGTAAATCGGTATAAGCTGCTTAGATATGGCCTTTGTCATCGGATAAAGGCGCGTCCCCTTGCCTCCGGCGAGAATTATTCCCTTCATCGTTAACCTCCTGTGATTGCGCTATGCGCCGAGTATTGTATCACACACCTCGTCTACGGCTTCTATCGCAAGGTCGTGGTAGAGCGGCAGCGCTAACACGCGCTTTGATACGCGCAGCGCTACGGGCGTTTCCTGTATCTCAAACATGCCATGATAGCACTCGAAGCTGCTCGTTATCGGGTAGAAATACTTACGCGCATAGATTCCGCGTTCGTTGAGCTTTGCGAGCACCTCGTCCCTGTCCAGTTTGTACCCGTCAAACACTACCGGAAAGTATGCGTAGTTCTCCTTTACGCCCACAGCCGGTTTGCAGAGCTTTATTCCCCGCACGCCGTCAAGCCGCTCCCTGTAACGCAGTACGGCGCGCCTCCTGCCGGCTATCTGCTCGTCCGTGTGGCGAAGATTGCATATGCCCATCGCGGCGTGAACTTCAGTCAGCTTCGCATTTGTGCCTATGAGCGGCACTCGCTCCTGACCGTCCATTCCAAACTGCCTTAGCGACTCGAATTTAGCGGCATACGCGGGGTCGCCAAATGTCACCGCGCCGCCCTCGACCGTGTTGAACACCTTTGTGGCGTGAAAGCTGAACATTGACATATCCCCAAAGCTCCCTACGCCCTTGCCTCCAACCTCGACACCAAATACGTGCGCGGCATCATAGAGCACTTTGAGCCCGTGCTTGCGAGCAATAGCGTCTATTCCGGCTACGTCGCACACGTTCCCATAGACGTGCACGGGTATTATCGCGGACGTACGCGCCGTTATGAGCGACTCTATCTTGCTGACGTCTATTGTGTAATCGTCCTCCTTAATATCGCAGAAGACCGGTGTGAGCCCGCTGCGCACTATGGCGTGTGTCGTGGATGCGAACGTATATGGCGTGGTTATGACTTCACCTTTTAACCCCAGCGCGCTGATAGCGAGTTCGAGCGCCAGGTGCCCGTTCGCGAACAGCTCAACGTTGTCTACCTTCAGGTGCGACTTCAACTGCTCAGCAAGCTGCTTGCTCTTTGGCCCGGCGTTGGTCAGCCAACGTGAATCCCAAATCGGCCGCAGTTCCTCTATATACTCCTCCAAAGGCGGCAGCGACGGCCTTACGACCAGTATAGGTTCTTCTCTCATCTGCTTTCCCCCAGCGTGCATTGCTTCTCTCCACTATATCAGAATTCGGCGGTTCTAACAATTTGCGCACTCGCGCCTTATCGTGCGCTCCGCATGGATGTACAGGCGCGTCACCATGTCGTCAATGGTTATCCGCGGCCGCCAGCCCACGTCCGAATAGAACAGTGCGCCGTCCATGCCGTCTATGAGCGCGGCATCCGAAGGCGTGAAATTCACGGTTATCCTCTCCCCGTGCCGATCTTCTCCTATGCGAGCCACCTCATTCGCAAGCTCGAGTATTGTATAACGGCGCTCTGAAGCGAGATTGTAGAGCGGCTTTCTCTCGCTCAGCGGCACGTCGAGCAGCGCGACAATCGCGTCTGCGGCATCATCAGCGTGCAGGAATGCGAATTGCTGCCGTCCGCCCGTAACTGATAGCTCATGCTGCTCCAATGCGGCCTTGACGAACTTGTTCAGCACCCTCGCCTCCAGCGTCTCATGTATCAATCCAGCCAGTCGTATGCTTGTGATCCCACCGTTGACTCCGTACGATGTGTTGAGAATTGAAGCCAAGAGCTCAGTCGTAAGCTTCGCCACGGCATAGGGGCTATGGGGCCTTACAGGACTTTGCTCCGTCCACGGCAGGGGTGTTTGGCCGTATACGCTGCGCGAGGAGATGTTGATCAGGTCATAAATACCCAACGCTATCGCGCGCTGCATCAAGTCGCTCGTAAACTCTATGCTGCTCATGAGTGCGGCCGCGTCATCCAAGCGCGAGAAGCCCGCGTGGATAACTGTGTCAACTCCCTCAAATGCAGCATCGGAAGTCGCAAACGCAGCGTTACTGAACACACACGCGTTTGGATAGCGCGCTGCAAGCTTGTCCACCTTCGAAGTTACGAAAACGAGCGCAAACTCGTCCGCACGAGAATACAGCCTGTCGGCAATCAGTCCGCCGAGCAGCCCGCCGCCGCCCGTAATGAGAATGCCTCTTTTCATTGTCGCTACCTCCTAAACGTTGGAAACATAAATCGCTCCGGATCGAACGCTGGCAACAACATGCTCTCGCCGCTCGCGTCCTCAATGTGAACCGCACGAGTGACCAGGCGCGCCACAGCTCTAAGGTCAGCCACGGTATCAGCCTGAATGAACGCCCGCATGAATACCTGCATGAGCGTGCCTTCCGCCGCCTGAGGTATGATGTCGCCCTCCCAGTACGCCGGCACTGCGGTTATAACTCCCGGCAAGGCGCTCAACTCCTGCGCTGTGCACATGCCGCCTATGGTACCCGGGCGCGCCAGATATGTCAAGTTTGCATAATAGCGCGTAAAAGCCCCGTGGGCGCACTCAGAGGCGCGCGGTTCACCCATGGTACCCGTGAGCGCAAACCGTATCATGCGTTCCAGCGCACTGTAACCGTAGTCGCGCTTTGTTATGTGGTATTCGAGCGAGCCCGTAAGCCTGTATCCGGGTTCCAGCACCACGATGTCACCATCTTCAATCATCATCTGCAGGAATACCATCCCGTTTCTCATTCCAAGCCCGCGGAACATTTCCGTCAGTTTAGGATGCACGCTGGCAATAAAACGAGCGGTTTCCACCGATGGGAAGCCGTATGCCACGGGTAAAGGTATTATACCGCTGCTCGCCAATTTGCTGACATATCTGTCCGCAACGCCGAGCAAAGTGACCTCGCCGTCCTCAAAGGCGTAGAACGCAGTCGCCTCGGTCCCCTTGACATAATGCTCGACTAGCACTTCGCCCTTTTTGGAGAATCCCAGCGCGTGTTCGTACGCCTGCTTAAGCTCCTCGGGAAACTCGCATATAGTTATGCCGCGACCGCCGCTCCCGTCAACCGGCTTCACAATAACGGGAAAGGCATCCGCCAACTCGCCGCCTACTGCGCCTCCAAAATACTCGTACTGACGTGCTACGGGTACGCCGTACCTGCGGCACTCGCGCTTGAAGGCGGTTTTGTCGAGAGTTATTTTGAGCTGCTCTCTCGTCGCATAGAACGGCAGTCCGAGTCGCTCACAGAGCTCCGCGGCGGAAAGCAGGAGAGAATCTGCAAAGCCCGTCAGCACCCCGTCTATGCGCTGCTTTCGGCAGAGCTCCTCGAGCGCGTCCACGTCGGCTGCGTTAACCATAAAAGACTCGTCTGCCATGCGCTTGGCTGGGGAATCGGCGTTGTAGTCCGTCACCATTACATGGACTCCCATGAGATGCGCCGCGCGGACTATCTCGCAAGAAAATGCGGTGCCGCCCAGCACCAAAAGCCTCTTCCCGCGCAAATCAATCATTGCACGCCTCTTTTCGTCTGAGCGGAGCACCTATGTGCTCAAACAGCTCTTCCCATCTGCGCACCTCGCGATAGGGCTCAAACTTGTCAACAATGTACTCGCAACGCCCCGCTTTAACGGGCGCGGTGAACTCCTCGAACGTCATGTTCGGTATCTCCAACGTGTCAAACACGGGTATGCCGAGCTCCAGGAACATCGCATACTGCGGCGTATTTGACGGTACGAATATCTTCTTTCCCATGTAGGTCATGTAGTATATGCTCGCCAGCGCTATGGGACGCTGAGTGTGGAATACAGCTATGTCGACATTCCACATATAGCGCAGGTAATGCTCCAGCTCCACGCTCTTGGTCAGAAATGTCGCTTTGGAGCCGAATATCCTGCTCGCATATGTCTTTACCGCATTGCTGTACGTCCACCCGCCGTACATGCCGTTTAGACCAAATTGACCGTAGCTGAGCGGCATTATGAATCTCGCATTCTCATCCGAAAAGCGCTCCAGTTTGTTTATCAGCGCGACATGCTTATTCACCATGAGCGCATTGTGCGCCACCTGTATCCACACGACGCCGTCGCTGCGCGCGCGGCGCGGACGCGTTGACTCGAGCAATTCGCGCCTGTCCGTCCCAAACGGCAGCGGCGTAAAAAACGTCGGCGCGCTCGTATGTATGGTTTCCCGCAGAAAGTGAACGTCATACTCAAATGTGAGACCTATGCTCTCCACATTCTCCCTTATGTAGCGGTTGATTCTGTTGAAATAGCCGGACAACAGCCTGTGCCGGTCATCGTACCAGTTGTAGAGGTCTGCGCCCCATTCTATCCACGTCGTCTTCTTGAGATGCGGTTTGAGCAGGTAGAACATAGCCGCCAACACTCTGCGGTTGACAAACAACAGCGAATTGACTATTATCCTGTCCGCTTCCGCGAACATGCGCCGCAACTCGAGCAGCAGCTTCAGCTTGTTAGTCGCCAGGTCGTCCAAATACAGGAATTCCTCAAACTCGGCAAACTTGGGAAAGTTGGCTATTCCAGCCCTGTTGTTTACGACTAAGAACGTATGGTCGGATAAATCGTACAACTCGCGCCATTGTTTGAACAGATTATAGCTGTTGCGCTCATTCAGCTGTATTATGTGCAAGACCTTCATCGCGCCGCCCCCTTCTTATCGCACGACTGCAGCTCCGTGAGCTCGCGCAGAAACTCGCTCCACGCCCGGCGCAGCTCGCCTTCGTCAAGCAGTTTGGACACCACGGCGGGCGCAGCGCATCTCGGCGCTCCCATTGAGCTGCCAAGCTCTCCCAAGCGATATGCGTTGATACCCAGACGCCTGTACTCGCGCACGTCCTCCTCATCACTCATGCCAATGGGAATGCCGCCGTACATGGCGAGCACGGACAGGGTTTGATTGCGGTATGCGTTAAGTGTGCACACGACTCCCACAGCGTCAAACAGCCTCACTAACAGTTCCGGGCGCGTGACGCCGTTCATTACGCACGCGCCGCCTGACAGGCATGTCTTTGCCAGTGCGAGTATTGCGGTGCGCTGGGTCTTCCACGCGCTGTGCCCGTAGTGAAAGCGCGTCATGTAGTTGAACGGAAACAGCACCTTGCCGCAGCCGCCGAGGGAGCGCTCTATATCGCTGAAAAATGCGTGCATCGCCCGTGAATCAGTTATGCCTTGCGCCTCCGCCAGAACTCTGCATGCGGCTGTATCCGCGTTGCGCTCGTGTCGTTTCGCCGCTTTAGCCAATTCCGGATCCAGCGGCAATGGCGCAAGCCTGACATCGCATCCAAACTGAGCCTCGGCGCGCCTTATGAGCCACGGATACCACACTCCCACCAATTTGAAGCCGCGCTTTAACAGTCTCAACTTGCCGGCACACAGCAGCCGCTTTATACCGCTCATTCTGTCTTCGAGCATGGCCATGTCGACCTCATTGGCTATCCATGCGGATTTGTTCATCAGCGCCCTGTTGACGCACACCCACATCATGACGCCCCCGGAGATTGCTTGCAGGCTGTGGAACACTATCCTGTCAGCGCTGTTGAGCACATCTCTGACGCTGTTCGCCGCCGCCAAGCGCTTGAAGACGTTCTTTTCGTATTCGGGTAAGTACATCAAATCGTCAAACTCAAACAGCCTCGTGCAGGAAGTCAGCGCCTTCTCTTCGGTTTCGCTTATCAGGAAAACCTGCTCATGGTCGCACTCGACGCCGCGGAGTAGCTTTATCAAATCGTATGACTGCCCTTGCAGCGGGCTCATAACATGGAGTATCCTCATGCGTTCTCCTCTCGTACAGTAGTTCGCCCGAACGCCCCGGCAACCCGCCTGAACGGGTACCCGAGCGTTCGCCACGCAATGTATGCCCCCGTCGCGAGCGGCCTCCCGACGCGCTTTCGTACGCGCCTGAGCACGCGCAAATTATCGCTGTTGGGGTGTTGGAGGTATTCGACCCAGGCGTGGTAGCATATGTCTCTAAGCGTCTTATAGAAGCTCACATTCCTGCCCAATACTGTTTCAGCCATGCGTTTGCGTTCAAGCGCCCAGTGCAAATACGCTTCGGACAGGTTGACGCCCTTAGTGCGTGCACTGAAGCTCTCGCCCGTCGTCAGGTAACGGTATGCGCTGAGCTTCTCCGGCAGACGGTATATGTCACCAAACAGGGTCAAAAACTGCGCTATCTTCATATCACCTATGCTGTCGCATTCGCGGAAGGCTGCGGTCGTATTGTCATCAAGCTCCCGGAATACGTTGCGGTACATGAGCGATGAAGTTTGACCGGGAAGGTAGCCGTCCGCCGCATCCTCAAGCGTGAAGCGCCTGCGCTTTGAGTAGCGCTTAAAGCTAAACCCCACAGTGGGCGCTCCCGCCTCGTCCACAAAGCATACCTCGCCCGTGCAGCCAATGTATTCAGGGTGGGCACGCAGAAACTCCGCTTGTTTTTCGAGCTTGCGCGAGTCCAGCCAGAAATCATCGCCCTCGAGCCACGCCAGATACTCTCCCCGCGCCGCAGCGCGCACAGCTTCAATTATGCCCTTGCACTCTGTATTTGCGCCGGATGTTATCAGCCGCAGCGAGCCGTATCGCTCGGCGTACTCGGCCACAATGCTCCCCGTCGCATCGGTTGAACAGTCATCGCCTACTACTACCTCGTACTCGAAGCTCGTCTGCTGCGCGAATACCGAGTCAAGCGCCTGCCTCACATATTGCGCTTGATTGTACACTATGACGCAAACGCTCACGAGCGGCGCACCGTTCATAACACAACTCCTCTAAGCGCGACCGGGGCGTTCGAGAGGCGCTGCGCCCTTTGTAGCCAGATACCGGTTGACCACCTCGTACGCCTCCCCCGTCATTCGCGTTCTGCCATTCTCCAACCACAGCGCCTTAGCGCACAGGTTTGTCACATCCCTGAGCGAGTGGGATACGAGCAGCAGCGTCGTCCCGCCCGACAGCATCTCACGCATCCTATCCTTGCATTTGCGCTGAAAGGCGACGTCGCCCACAGCCAGTATCTCATCAACTATCAGCACCTCCGGCTGGACTATTGTAGCCACGGCGAACCCAAGACGCGCGCGCATTCCGGAGGAGTAGTTCTTTATGGGTATATCAAGAAAACGCTCTATCTCCGCAAAGGTGACAATGTCGTCGAACTTGCTCTCGATAAACTTCTTCCGATAGCCGAGTATTGTGCCGTTGAGATATATGTTCTCACGCGCGGTGAGATTGGGATCCATGCCCGCCGACAGCTCGATCATGGGCGCCACCGTGCCGTTTAGCGACGCCGTGCCGCGGTAGGGGGAGACCACACCGCAGACGAGCTTGAGCAGCGTGCTCTTGCCCGCGCCGTTGTCGCCTATTATCCCCCACGCTTCGCCCTTTTTGACCTGCAGCGTAACGTCTTGAAGCGCGAGAAACTCGTCAAAACGCAGCTTGCCCTGCGCCAGCTTCACAAAGTACTCCTTGAGATTATCCGTCTTTTCGGACGCCATGTTGAAGCGAACCGTAGCGTTTCTGACGTCTATCGCGTACTCAGCGTTCACATCGTCCTCCTGTCAAATGTAGAGTATGAAGCTCTTGCTGTTGTGCTTGAACAGCGCGCTTCCCAGCAGCAGCATCACGAGCGCCATTAGCGCACCCTGGAGTATCAGCATGGGCTCGGGCATCATGCGGTCGAGCACCAGCGTCCGAGCCTGCGTTATAAAGCTGTACATCGGGTTGAGTATTGGGATCCACTTTTGCAGGAAATCCGGCACCGCCTCCAGGGGGTAGAAAATGGGCGTCAAGTACATCCACGCCAGCGTTACTACGCCCCATATGTTCTTTACATCCCTGAAAAACACCGTCGCCTGGGCGACGAGAAGCCCCAGCCCCACGCTGAATACATACAGCTCCACTATGGGAATGAATATCAAAAGCAGATACAGCGAGAACTGCGTGCTCGTCGCCAGCATTACGATTATGAGCGCGCCGAGCGAGAACACGAACGTCACAAATGAGCTCGTCACTGTGGACAGCGTGAATATGTACTTGGGCACGCGTACCTTCTTGAGCAGCGCGGCATTGTTGAGTATTGAATACATGGCGAGCGTGCTCGACTCGCGCATAAACGAGAACATTATATTGCCTATGAGCAGGTATACCGGGAAATTCTCAATGCTCCTGTGGAACATGGTGGAGAACACAACGGTCAGCACCACCATCGAGAGCAACGGGCTTAGTATGCTCCACAGATACCCTAAAAAGCTCCGCCTGTACTTGAGTTTGATGTCCCGCTCGACCAGGAGCACGAAGAAGTCCCTGTATTTCGTGAAGTGGTTCACAGTACCCGATAAGCTCAGCTTCATATTACGCCAACGCTCTTTCCGCCGTTTAGCATGTCCGCTATGGCTTCAAAAGTCCTTTCGCAGTTTCTATCGTCCCACAGCGTGTAGAATGAGTCCACCCTGTCCAAATACGCTTGCCGCTCGTCAGCGCCGCTCAGCACGCGCTCAAGCGCCTCTACAACGTCGTCGGCGCGCGTGCATACCTGCCCAAAACCGTCCCTGTCGTAGTCGAAATACCCCTCCGGCAAATGCTCCTCTCTAAAGCGATCCCTGTCGAACTGATAGTATATCAGAGGGCGTTTCATGTATGCAAAATCCATTGCCACACTCGAGAAATCCGTTATGAGCACTCCTGCGCCGTGCAGCAAGCCCGACACGTCCGCCTCATCCCACGTTAAAAGCTCCACTCGCTCGCTCGCGGTCGTAAATTGTCTGCCGAGCGCGCCTATGTTCCTGTGCGGACAGAACACCGCCCGCAGTTCATGCCTTCTAAGCAGTTCCGCAAATCTGGCGTGCATGAGCAGCTCGCTCCAGCGCTTGAAGTATTCCGACTCCGCAAAGGATTCGGCGTCCGTTCGCACATCGTATAACCAGGCGCGCCATGTAGGCATGATGATGAGCAGCTTATTATCAGCGCGCAGGGAGTGCAGGTCGTCGAAACGGCAGAATCCGGTGTAGCGCACTACACCCTCCGGATATTCAAACACGCGCTTCACAAACTCGTACTCCGGCAGCGCAGCGCAGCAAAACATGCTGAGCTTCGCCGCGTTATAGTGTAAAAACGGCAGGTCGTCCTTGGTGACGCCGTGCTGAAGGAATACACGCTTGTTCTTGAGTATGCCCAGCACTACCTCCAGAAGGTAACACACGGCGGCATTGGGCTTTCCGCCCTTCTGCGAGCTTATGTTCACCTGTGCCGCCAGGTAATATACCCAGTGCCGGAGACTCCCGTAGTTGATCACTTCACCCAAACTCTCTACACGGCCACGCTCATTCGACCGCTTGTCTATGGCGTATACGGCATCCACCTCCGGATGCGCACTTCTGAGATACTTGTAGAAGCTGTACCCGTTATCCCGTGCTTCGCACCCGTACTCGCATATCAGCCACAGGGCGCGGCGGGAGCGCTTCATTATCAAGGCGGGTATTATTGCGGCCAAAAACATGAAAACATGCCCGATATCCGCGAGCCTGACTTTGGACAGCTTCTTTAACATACTTTCGTTCATGTCAGATACCAGAGCACATGCGCCCAATCGCGACGCGCTAAACCTCCATTCGGATTCAGCTCTGCGCGCACACGACCTCGGCCAACCCCGCAAAAGCAAAGCTATTACGCGCGATTATAGCATTCGCCCCACATGTTGTCAAGGAAGCTGCAGGTCATGCAAACCTCATTAGCTCACGCCCAACCGCGCTATTCGCCGAACTCGTCCGCACAGCGAGCGAGCAGCTCGCTTATGGGCAGCCCGTATGGACAGCGCGCTTCACACGCGCCGCATTTTATGCATTCCCCCGCCTTTACCGGGAGCGCGGCATACCTGTCCCGCGCCCAATCGGATAAACCATAGCGCTCAAGATACCCTGCAAACAGGAACACCCCGGGTATGTTAATGCCTACGGTACACGGTGCGCAATAGCCGCAGCGCCTGCAGAAATTGCCAGTCAAGCGGCGGCGGACTTCCTCAATCGCGCGCTCGTCGGCCTCTGTCAACGCAGACACCTCGCACGCGCCGGCATTATCCTCCAGTTCTTTCACATCCGCCATGCCCGGGATGACCACAGTCACATCCGGATTTGACAGTATGTAGCGCAGAGCCAGCGAAGCGTCCTCTATCGCGCCGCCTGCGAGCGGCTTCATCGCGATGAAGGCTATGTTCTGCTGCTTACAGCGCTGTATGAGCTCCTCCGCCTGGCCCTCTACGATGTTGTAGGGGAACATTATCGTCTCGACCCAGTCGAGTCCCAGCGCGCGCTCGAATACGTCCAGACCGTGCGCAGTGACGCCCAGATGACCTATCGCACCGCGCGCCCTTGCCTCCAGCAGCGCCTCGAGCGCTCCGCCCTCGCCGCATACCTCTTCAAGCTGTTCCAAGCTCGGATTGTGCACCTGATATATGTCAATGTAATCCGTCCTCAGATTCCTCAAGCTCGTCTCTATATCCTGCGCCATGGCGCAACGCGTTCGCGCCATGCTCTTTGTGGCGAGAATGAACGCATCTCTTCTGCCCTCAATAGCGGCGCCGATGTATTCCTCGCTGACTGTGTACCCGCGCGCAGTGTCGATATAGTTTATCCCACGGCGTACCAGCACATCAAAGAGCGCACATACAGCCTCTGCGTCGACGCGCTGTATCGGTATGCCACCGAAGCCCATGCGTGATACACTTAGACCGGTCTTGCCAAGCACTATTCGCTCCACACGAAATCCTCCAGCTTTTTTCGTTATTGTACACTATATTCGCGCGGCTGGAAAGCCTCACGCGTGAAATGCGCCCCGCCTATTAGGGCGGGGCGCGGCTGGGTTAGGTGTTTTACTTAGTCTTTTCTGAAGATAACCACTGCTGCACCGCCAAGCATCATCATCAGCGCAAACGATGTAAGCGCAATAGCGCCCGTCTTGGGTATCTTGGTGAAGACTACATCAATCGTCGTATCCTCAACAATGTTGAGCGTAAGCACGCCGTCCGTGACGTTCGCAACCATTTCAACCCCGTTGACCATTACGCTCTGTACCATGTACTCGGCATCCGGAATAAGGCGCAGGGCAAACTCGTCGCCATGCGCTACCGTATGCGTTCCGGCTGCAGGGTCAGTGGCCCCGTTCCCGCCATGGGTTACGACGACCTGATGAGAATCCCGGGCAAACACAGCCACTACCTCTACGTCCTCCACCACGTCGAGATTCAACACACCGTCGACTAGATCGGACAGACTCTCAACACCATTGACGAGTACGCTCGTGAGTGAGCACCCGTCGTTTGGAGTAAAGGTTATCGCCATGGGCGTTCCGTACTCCACTTCGTACTCGCCCGCGGCGGGTGTGGTCGTGCCGAAGCCGTTGTGGCTGACTGTGACCGTCAGCGGGTCGTGCGTGAACGTCGCCTCGATGGTCGTGGCTTCAACTATCTCGAGCTGCAGCACGCCGTCCGTCACATACTCTATGGCTTCCTCGCCGTTAACCAGCACGCTCGTAAGGGTGCAGTCCGCATCCGGTGTGAATGTAATCTCGAGCAGGGAGCCGTACTCCACTTCGTACTCGCCCGCGGCAGGCGTGGTCGTGCCGAAGCCGTTGTGGCTGACTGTAACCGTCAGCGGGTCGTGCGTAAACGTCGCCTCGATGGTCGTGGCTTCAACTATCTCGAGCTGCAGCACGCCGTCCGTCACATACTCTATGGCTTCCTCGCCGTTAACCAGCACGCTCGT
>JAUNBH010000004.1:6853-11140 GCA_030527165.1 Clostridia bacterium | reverse complement strand
GCACGCCGTCCGTCACATACTCTATGGCTTCCTCGCCGTTAACCAGCACGCTCGTAAGGGTGCAGTCCGCATACGGCGTGAATGTAATCTCAAACAGGGAGCCGTGCTCCACTTCGTACCCGCCCGCGGCAGGCGTGGTCGTGCCGAAGCCGTTGTGGCTGACTGTGACCGTCTGCATTGACACCGGTGTTTCGTATACTATCTCAGCGCGGTTTCTCACTCGCATACGCGGGATGAAAGAGCCGGAGGACGGATCCACGGTGACAGAGCCAAGACCTATTGCCGACACCAGGTCGCCCACCTGTATATCGTCCAATCCGGTGTATGTGCTCATGATGTAACCATCTATGAACACGCGGGCCGTACCCGTTTCGTCCTCGACCATTATGGTCTCAAGCGTGCCGTCAGTGCTATATGCCAGGCTCGCAACAACGCCGTTGACTTCGAGCAGCGTTCCAGTGTAATCATGGCTCATTGCCTCAGCGGCAGTCACTACGGTTGGCTCGACGGGGCTGAGCGCGTCCTCTACGAGCGTTATGCTGCTGACTGCGAGCTGACGCTCCCCATTATAGGAGCTGGTGGTTCCCGTAACGCGAACCTTCTGTCCTATCTGGAAGTTGCCGTCCACAGGGAACAGGTTGATGCCCGCCGTTTCGTCCTGAATGTAGATGCAGTCGAAGAACGCCGTCTCCTGGTCAAACCCGGACGCGTTGCTGGTCACTATGCCCTCAACGGTGAATCTTACGCCTTCATTTGCCGCATGCACATTCGCAATGGGCGTAATAGTGGGCTCGGGCGTGATCAGGTCTATTATGTTCATGACGATCTGGTAGTTGCTGTTTTGTAGTGTCGTAGAATTGTCCACTTCAACAGCTACCTCGAACGTCGAGAAGAAGGTCACTCCGGATATGAGCAGCCAGCCGCCGCCGGACAACTCCTCCGATGCCATGACGGTAACTTCATCCCTTGGCACTACAACGGTATCAGTCTCATAATCGGGTATGTACGAGCTTGAGCCGCCAAAGTCAGCGGTGTAGTTCGCGCCCCATGTGGTAGTGTAGCCCTGGATTATCTCGGTGGCGCCGGAGCCAAGTATTATCGGCGCGCCGTTATAGCAGCTGAATGAGTTGTTGGTCGTCTCCAGCACGTCAGTTAGGAATGGCGAGCTGTAATTATAGTTGTACTCGTCAATGAAGTACAGCCTGTATGCCTCGTTCGCCCGCTCGACTTCATCTACGACTATACCGTTGGCTATGCGGCTCGTCGCGCCGAGCGCCTCTAATATGCCGTTTGTGATATTGTGCGCCATCTGCTCCTCCGCCGAGGGGTTGCCTCGGTCTGACTTGGAGCAGACTATGATGTTTCCGCCGCTCTGAGCATATTCGTCTATGGCGTCGAGCTCGCTCTGCGTGTAGAGGTTCTCCTCGCCGACATTCTCCCATCCGTTGTAAGGAACGGTGAGTACCAGCAGCACATTGCCCTCGAGCTGCTCTAACGTTATGTCTTCGGTGATGTAGGATACCCTTATGCCGTTCATGGCGCAGAGCTCGATAAAGGCCGCATCGCTTCCGGCGTAGTTGCCCGAAATGTAGAAATTCGCGTGACCGGCATCAATGGCAACATTGATTATCTCCGTTGGGTCGAGCACATCCAATTCCAGATTGTGCGTGAACACATACGGCACGCCGTCGAGATTTCCGTATACGGTGACGTTGAGCGTCTGGGCGCCGATAACCGTCGGCGTGAACACATACTCCGTGCTGCCTTCGCTCATGCTCTCCAGCACCAGTACGTTCTCATACGAATTGAGTATCTCGAAGTCACCCTGGCCAACGCGCAAGCTGTAAACAACGCCCGTTATCGCAAGGTCTGTCGCTTCGTAGTTGTACAGGTTCGTGGTGATGGTCGTGGGCTCGTCTTTAACCTCCATTACGGTGTCCTTTGTAACAGAAGTGATGCCCACTTTGCTGACCTCGCCCGTCCAAACCGGCGCGGTCACGGCGATGTCGCCATCCGGCTGCTCCACTCTGATGAAGTAGTACGAGTAGTCGCAGGGCAACGTGATGTCTAACACGCCGCTGTTGCCGTCGAACACTTCGGAGTAGACCGTTACGCCGCCGTTTACGACAACTGATACGAGCCCTATGGCGTCGCTTGCGTCAGGATCGCTTATAGAGGCGTAAATCTGCACTTGCTCGGGTTCCTCGATTATTGAGCCCAGTTGGTTGTTGTTTAGCGTGTACATTATCTCGAGGTTGTGATCCTCTGTGGCGTACATCGCCATGTCGCGCATCGCCTGATAAATGCCCTCCTCCGTAAAGTTGTCCGTAAGAATCACGCAGCGCGCGGTGTTGGAATTACCCCAGTTGCCCCTGTGGTTGTCCTGATTGTTGGTGGGCGCCAGGTGCCAGCCCTTATCGAGCGCCAGCGTATAGTACTCGTAGCTGGGCCAGTACGAGCTGCTTCCGACCTGCCCCTCGCCGTTGCCGACTTCTATCATGGTCACTATTTCGTCGATAGCAGGATCCCAGTGGGCGAAGTCTTCAAAAGTGCCGAATGTCGTTCCGGGATGGTTGAACATACCCAACGCATCCGGGAACTGCTTGAGTCTTGTGTAGAACGCGGTCAGGCCAGGCCCTCCCTGTACTACATATAGGGGATTGTTGCGGCTCTCAAAGCCCACGGTGTTGTATATGTTCATGTGACCGTACTGGCCGCTCCAAGTCATCTCGAAGCCATATAAGAATACTTGGTTTGTGGCTATCGAGTTGTAATATGCGGTAGTAGCCTTTGCTTCCTGCCACAGCGTCTGCGTGCCGTCGCTCGTCAGCGTTCCGGCAGACGCGTCCGCCATGCTGCCGAGGTTCGACGCGGTATCGAAGTAGTTAGAGTGGTCAGTTACGGCCAAAAAGTCGACGTTTTCACTGTCAGCCAGGCCCATTGCATACTCGTATGCGTCCTCCAAGGTTCCAGTTCCGTCGGAATACTCGGCTGTGTGAGAGTGCAGCTGGCCAAAGTAAAGGCTGTACTGTGGCTCGCCTACGGTAAACGTCCACACGCGCTCCACGCTGGCATCATCGTCGCGCGTTATAACGACCTTCACGGTATACTTGCCGTCCTCCATGTCCTCCGACGGGTCATAGAGTACGGCGTCGCCCGAAATGTACGCCTCATTCATCAGCGTGCCGTTGATGTAGAGCTGCGCCGTGGGCGAGGCTCCCGCGTTTTCAAACTCCGCGGCTATCTGCGGACGCTTGTCGTCTCCCGTCGCGCTGTTCGGGGTAGGTCTTACACTGACGATGCGCGGGTAATTGTGTACCGGTACATTGAAATCAGCTTCGGACGAATTAAGCGAAACGTCGCTTGCAGAAATGATAAGCACCACCTCGGCCTCCAACACTCCCTGCGGAACGCTGATGGCATCTCCCGGTACCGTACCTTCCCACATTCCCGTGACGGCGTTGTACGTCAATTCGCCGGTATAAGTGACAGACCATGCAAATGACGCATGCGAGACGCCTACATTATCCGTTATGGCTGCAACAATCTGGTAATCCTTGCCGACCTCTGCGGGCAGGCTGGTAGCCAGTTCTATCACCGGAGGATTGTTGTCCACGAGCACCACATAGTCGGTCGAGCTGCCTACCCGCAACTGGCTCGTGGTGTTATAAGCAGACAGGCACGCGTACAGGTCTACTACCTCGCCCGCCAATACTCCAACGGGATACGTCGCCGCCCTGTATATGCCTATCGTCGCACCGGTAGCGTCCGTTACGGTAGTTGTGCCGTTGTCGTTGTAGTCACCGAGCGTTATATCGCTCAGCACAACCCACTCCGACAGCAGGTCGTCCTTTGCAGCGAGCATCTCGGTTATGGTTGCGAAACGCTGTGCGGGTATGAGCGCAGTATAGGCCGCCTCGACTACCAGTTCGATATTGGTCAAGCTCTGAACCTGGGGCACTCCGCCGTATACGCTCTTGGTACCGGTGACGACAACTATATCGCCAATTGCGTAGCTGTCCAGGGAGTTATAGAGCTGAATCGCCACTATTTCGCCGTTTATGACGTCCTGGAGTATCGCCGAGTTCATGGAATCATAGTTGCCGTAGCGATATACGAGCTGCCCGATGACGCTGATCTCATCGCCCGCCGGCGCAGCGAGCGCCTCGACGATATTAAGTACTCCCGTGGGGATTATATCATCGGTAATGGGGTCCTCAACTATCAGAGTTTCAGTTATGTCGGCAGCTGAGGCCACCCGAAGCTGATACGCATCGTACGAGCTGA
>JAUNBH010000004.1:0-6753 GCA_030527165.1 Clostridia bacterium | reverse complement strand
TGAGGTAGAGGTCTATGCCGCCGGTAGCGTCCTGTATGTAGACGTTGCGCCCGTCGATGAATGTCACAACGCCCTGTACCGTGGCGCTGACGCCGGTTGCCATGGCGCGCACTTCCGCTATGGGGGTATATGCCGGAGCGTCTGCTACATAATCTTCAGACGCGCCTACGCGGAGCTGATACGTCGTGTTGTATTTGCTGAATCCACAGAACAGGTCTACGACGTCCCCCTCACTTACGCCACTGGGATACGCCGCGCCTCTGTATATGTTAATCGTGTATTCGCCCTGCGTTATGGGCGTGCTCCCATTTGAGCTGTACGCGCCAAGGGTCACGCCTGAGAGCGTCACATATTCGGACACATACTTGTCGCCACCGAGCAGCAGCTGCGCTATGCTCAATTCCTGCGCGGGGAACGGATCCTGCGTGTCGTCAACGACATCGACAGCCGTTATCGTAGAGAGCTGCACTACTCCGCCGTATGCGCCCACAGTGCCCGAAACCGTAACTACATCGCCTACAACGTAGGAGTCAAAGTTGGTGTAATCATATATCTGCAGGCCAACTATCTCATCGTTTATCAAATCCTGTATGAGTATGGAGTTGCCCGAGAACTTGTAGGCGACCTGCCCTATCACTGTCGTCAAAGCGTCCGCCTCGAGCCCGTATACATCGAGTATCGACACCACGTCGTCCGGTATGGTCGCTATGGGATCGTGGTCGGTCGGATCCGTGGGCAGCGTGACGCCCTCAGTTATGTCGGCAGCTGAGGCCACCCGAAGCTGATACGCATCGTACGAGCTGACTATCGCCACCACGTCCACTACGTCGCCCTCGACGAATGTGGTCTCGGGTATGCGGTAGATATTTATGGTGTTGCCGTCAGCGTCCGTCACCACCGTGTTGCCGCTCGTGTTTATGGCTCCAAGCGTCAGTCCCTTTATGCGTATGCGCGTCGACTCCATGAGCTGAAGCGCCGTGCCCTCGTCCGCAAGAAGCTCCGCCAATGTGACTTCCGCCAAGGGCAGCGCGTTTCCGCTTGACACTACGGAGAACGCTTCCGCGTCGCTTCCGTCTATGCCCGAGAGTTCAAACAGTCCTCTGTACACCGCAGTAGTGCCCGTGGCAAGCACCATGTCTCCAACCGCGAGCGCAGTGGGTACCGTGCCGCTGTTGAGGTAGAGGTCTATGCCGCCGGTAGCGTCCTGTATGTAGACGTTGCGCCCGTCTATGAACGTCACAACGCCCTGTACCGTGGCGCTGACGCCGGTTGCCATGGCGCGCACCTCCGCTATGGGGGTATAGTCGGGATCCGGGGTGACTCCGGAATCGCGCTTGAATATCGTGAGTCTTCCGCCGTAATCGCTTCCATCTATGTTGGAAATGGCGTATGCCCTGTACTGGTCAGACGACACTCTGTACAGGAGCGTCCTGTTCGACTGCGTGCTCGGCGTTATCGTGAACAAGCCGTCCAACACATCGAAAGACCAGCCGCAGCCGGTGGCGTTTGTAGATATGGCTGTTCCGCTGCTCCCGCAATTGAGCCTGTTGCCGTCAGCGGCGCTCAGATAGAAAAACCCGGAGTCCGCCTCGCTCGCCGTCCATACGATAGCGTCATCCGGATTGGTTATGGTATCATCCGTAACTGTGACGGCAACGGCGTCCAATGCGCTGCTGCCGTCGGCGACAGAAGACATCGCCTTGTATCCGTTGTCGTATGATGTTGCAATGATGTACTCTCCGCCTGCGACAATGTCATCTAAAGTTGTGACCTTGCTGAATGTCCCGGTAGCCGCAAAGGAAACCGTGGGCAGCACAGCAAGGAGCATGACAAGCGCTATCGCGGAGGAAAGCAGTCGCTTTCCGATTCTCTTCATACTCTTCCCATCCTCCCTGTTTTGTATCAAAAGCCGACGTCTCGCCGGCTGTCGCCGTGATCAGTCCGAGCGCAAACGCTGCGCGCTCTGATGCAGCGCCCCGTGTGCTTCAGGTGCGCTTAATAAGTGTAGAAGCCCCTGCCTGTCTTTCTCCCCAGCATGCCGCCGCGCACCATTTTCTTGAGAAGCGGGTGCGGTCTGTACTTGGGATCTCCGGTCTCACTGTGAAGTACTTCCATTATCGCCAAAACGACGTCAAGCCCCACTAAATCGCCCAATGCCAGCGGCCCCATGGGGTGATTCGCGCCCAATTTCATCGCGGTGTCTATGTCCTCCACACTCGCGGTCGCATCGGCGTAAATGCCAATCGCCTCGTTTATCATGGGCATGAGTATGCGATTGACTACAAAACCTGCCGACTCGCTTACGAGGACGGGCGTCTTGCCCAGCGATTCCGCGATGGCGCGCACGCGCTCCACGAGTTCGTCCGGCGTGTTGAGCCCTGCAATGACCTCTACGAGCTTCATCACAGGAGCGGGATTGAAGAAGTGCATGCCTACGACCGGCCTGTCCAATCCCCGCGACATCTCGGTGATGGACAGCGACGAGGTGTTGGTCGCGAATACGCACTCCGGCCTGCATATGACGTGAAGCTTCGCGAAGAGCGAACGCTTGACCTCCATGTTCTCAAGCACCGCCTCTATGACCAGGTCGCAGTCGCCCGTGTCCTCGGCGAGCCCTGTGGTTATTCTGCTCACCATCGCATCCGCTGCGGCGGCATCCAGCTTGCCCTTGGCGACAAGCTTGTCCAATCCCTTCTTAATCCTCGCCTTGCCCGCGTCTGCATACTCCAATGAAATGTCGCACAGCAACACGTGGTTTTCCGGCGACGAAGCAAACACCTGGGCTATTCCGGCGCCCATCGTTCCTGCGCCAACTACACCAACTATCATACGTTCCTCCTACTTGTTTTCAAAAACCGGCGGTTTTTGTTTGTTTACAAACGCCGCCATGGCATTTGCCTGATCGCGCGTGCCGTAACACGATGTATACGCGTCCAGCTCAACGGCTAAATCAGCGTCTATGCCGCTCATGAAGCCTTCGTTTACGGCGCGCTTAGCGGCGCGTACCGCAATAGGCGCGTTGCTTGCAATGCGCTCTGCGAGAGCAAACGCCTCGTCCATTAGCGCCTCCGGACTGTACACCGCATTTACGGCGCCTACCCGAAGCGCTTCGTCCGCCTTCATGCGACGCGCAGTGTACAGCAGTTCCTTCCCAACGCCCATACCTAAAACCCGTACGATGCGTTGCGTCCCGCCAAAGCCGGGCGTTATGCCCAATGTGACCTCGGGCAATGCGAATACGGCGTTCGAGGATGCGATGCGTATGTCGCACGCCAGTGCAAGTTCAAACCCTCCGCCCAGAGCATAGCCATTGACAGCAGCTATTACGGGCACGCGCAGGGACTCGATGCGGCGAAACACACCGGCGCCCTTTTCCCCGAAGCGCCTCGCTTCAGCCGCGTCCTGCGTTGCGAGCACCGCGACATCGGCTCCCGCGACAAACGCCTTGCTGCCCGCTCCCGTGATAATCACACACCTGACGTCGTCGTCGATACTGTCCACCGCGTCTGAAAGGGCATCCAATACTTCCTCATTCAACGAATTGAGCGCCTCCGGCCTGTTGATAGTGAGAAGCGCTATGTGGTTACGCTTTGACATTTCTACCAGACTCAATGGCATTTCCTCCTATTTTCTTGAATTTCTATTTGAGTACACCCTGTGTACTACGCGTCATGCTTTCGTCACAGATGCTCGCCCACAGCCCGCCGGAGCGCGTCAACCATGTCAAGCCGCTCCCATGGGAAGTCCGCATCGCTTCTGCCGAAGTGTCCAAACGCAGCGGTCTTTCTGAATATGGGCGTTCTGAGATTAAGGCGCTTCATTATCGCCGCCGGCCGCAAATCAAATAACCGTGTCACTATACCCGCAACCACATCGTCGGGTACAGACCCCGTCCCCTGCGTGTCCACCAGGACCGATACCGGATTCGCCACTCCTATCGCGTACGCCAACTGTATCTCACATCTTCGTGCTATGCCGGCCGCGACTATATTCTTTGCAGCGTGGCGCGCGGCATATGCGGCGCTTCGGTCGACCTTTGTACAATCCTTGCCTGAGAATGAGCCCCCGCCGTGCCTTGCGTACCCGCCGTATGTGTCCACGATTATCTTCCTGCCGGTCAGCCCGGAATCGCCCTGCGGGCCGCCTATTACAAACCGTCCGGTCGGGTTGATGTAGTACTTCGTATCGGCGTCTACAAACTCCCGCGGCAGCACGTCCATTATGACGTGCGCAAGTATCTCGCGCCGCAATACCTCCAAATCGACTTCGGGGTCGTGCTGGGCGGAGACCACTACCGTATCTATCCGCACGGGGGTGTCGTCATCGTACTCTACCGTCACCTGCGCTTTGCCGTCGGGGCGCAAAAACGGAATGATACCGCGTCTGCGAACATCGCACAGCCGCATCGTCAGCTTGTGCGCCAGCGAAATAGGAAGCGGCATGTACTCCGGCGTTTCATCGCAGGCATAACCGAACATCATGCCCTGGTCGCCCGCGCCTATGGCGCAATCGTCGTCCGCGTCCCCGAACTTCGCCTCGAGCGACCGGCTGACGCCCAAATCGATGTCTGGGGACTGCGAGTTTATCGCAGACACGACCGCCAGTGAATGCCCGTCAAAGCCGAGCTCCTGCCTATCGTAGCCTATATCAATAACTACGTCGCGCACAAGGCGCGGTATGTCCACATAACAATGCGTAGTCACTTCACCCATAACGAGCACCATGCCCGTCGTCGCGGCACATTCGCACGCAACGCGCGCCTGCGGGTCTTTCTCCAAAATGGTGTCCAAAACCGTATCCGCAATCCTGTCGCACACCTTGTCGGGATGCCCGTCCGTTACAGACTCAGATGTAAACAAGCGCCTTGCCATACATTTCCTTTCCGCGCCGCGCGCAAAACGAATATCCAGTATTGTACCACGCCGGATGCGTCTTGTATAGCCAAATCGGAAGCTTATTGACGGTTTCAAACGACCATGTTAGAATCGTTCACGCCGGGCAAACGGCACACAGATCACTTTGCGAGGTGGAACAGGATGGCTATCGCTTTTCTTGAGAGATTCGATATCGACGACGCGTTTTACGGGAAAACCATCTCCGTTTTTGTGCGCGACGGCGCAGCGGCCATCCCGGCGCAGCACAAGAAGCGCGTTGCCGTGATATATGAGCTCTCTAAACTATTCGAGCCCGGTCGTTCATATCCAGAGAGCGAAGTGAACCGCATTATACGCGCATACAACGACGACTACTGCCTGATACGCCGCGAGATGGTTTCGCTCGGACTGATGATGCGGCAAAACGGGATCTATACGCGCTCACTGGATTGACGCACAAACAGCGCCGCGCCGGAGCAATACAGCGTCCGGCGCTTTCATGTGCATGGCGCGCTTACTCTCTGCGCCGTCCGCTTCACACTTCTTTCCGCGCAAATCCCCAGCGGCTACACGGTTTCCAGCTTGATTTGATTGGTGTTTCCAGGCTTCCCGCTTATAACTCCGCCCGTGATAACGACCTTGTCGCCGCGCATGGTCAGACCGGAGCGCTTCGCGGCGAGCGCTGCATGGTAAAACATCACGTCGAGCGAGTTGAACTCTTCACTTAGAATGGGGATCACGCCCCACGAAAGCGCCAGTTTGTGCCAGACCTTCTCATCGGTAGTCATGCCGAGCATGAACACCGGCGGGCGAAAGCGCGAAACCATACGGGCGGTCGCGCCGCTCAATGTGCAGACTACAATCAGCGACGCCTTGACGTCCATGGCGAGCGCGCATGTCGCGTGCGAAATGGCATCTGCATCGTTCTTTATCTCCAGTTCCTCGCCCATGAAACGCCTTCTGTAATTGATGTCGTTCTCCGTCTGGGCGGCTATACGCGCCATGGCCTCAACCGATTCCACGGGGTGTTCGCCGGCGGCTGTCTCTCCGGATAGCATGAGCGCACTCGTTCCGTCGTATACGGCGTTTGCCACGTCCGATATTTCGGCGCGCGTGGGCCGCACATTGTGTATCATGGATTCCAGCATTTCGGTGGCGGTTATGACGCGCTTACCGCGCCGCCTGCACCTGGTTATCAGCAGCTTCTGTATCGCGGGAAGCTCCTCGAAAGGTATCTCTACGCCCAAGTCGCCGCGCGCCACCATTATGCCGTCGCTGACATCAATTATCTCGTCGATATTCGCTACGCCCGCCCGATTCTCTATCTTCGCTATTAAGTCTATGTCGCCGCCGCCGTTTTCCGCGAGGAACTCGCGCACGGCTATTATGTCCTCCTTACGGGACACGAATGAACACGCCGCAAACTCCACGCCCAGTTTTATCCCGAGCAACAGGTCCGCCCTGTCTTGCTCGCTTAAATACGGCTGACTCATTAGCTTTCCGGGGAAGCTCATGCTTTTTCTGCTCGATAATACACCGCCCGCCGCCACTCGGCATACGACGTCCGCACCGCACAGCTCCACTACTTTCAACTCAATCAACCCATTGTTCAAGAGTATTCTATCTCCGGGTGTGAGCTCGCTCGCCAGGCTGTGGTATGAAACTGAAACGCGCCGCGAGTCGCCCGGCACGTCTTGCGGCGTAAGCGTAAACTCGTCTCCGCTGTTGAGCGTTATCGCGCCGTCTGCGAACGCGCCTATGCGGTATTCCGGCCCCTTAGTGTCAAGCATTATGCCCAGCGGCGCGCCCATATCGTCGCGCACACGCTGCACGAGCCGTATTCCCGCCTCCTGCTCTGCGTGCGTTCCGTGTGAGAAGT
>JAUNBH010000075.1 GCA_030527165.1 Clostridia bacterium | reverse complement strand
GGCTCCAGGTCGTCGATGGTCGTCGGGTCGTCGTGCAGTATGGGAACCCAGCGCGTATTGGGCCGGAACAGCGCCATGCAGGCCAGCGGCAGCGCCAAAAACACGAACAGCGGAAACAGCATCAGGCAGCGCAGGTTGCGAAGCGGGTTGATCCGCTCGCGCACGTAGAGGAGAAAGCCCCACGGCAGGCACAGCAGATATGCGAAAAGCAAGTCGGTCAAGAGCGTCTGCCAAGGGTTCGCGCCCACGGATGCGAGATGCGCCAGCTTGAAAAGCTCCCCCAGCGCCGCGCAGATGAGCGCGGGATTGGTCATCAGATCAATCACGCACTTGGCCGCGCGCACGCCGCCGCCTTTGGGAAGCCACCGCAGCAGTTGCGGAACATAGCGCTTCATACACTGCATACCGCCCACGGACCAGCGGTATCGCTGCAAAACGGCGGTCTTCAGGTCGGTCGGCTGCTCGTCAAAGAACAGCGCGTCCGGTACGGGCACGACGCGCCTGCCCGCAAGGGCCTGCTGGAGGGAGAACTCCACGTCCTCCAGGAGCGTCCATGTGTGCCAGCCGTCCTTGGGCAGGCAGTCCGCGCGCAGTATAAATCCGGTGCCGCCCACCAGACAGGGCAGGGAAAGCCAATAAAACGGCATGTTCTGGCAGCGCAGCATCACCCTCCAAAAAGCGGCGAACAATTCGCTGATCCAGCTCGCGTGCTCGTTTTTGGAGGCTCGATAGCCCTGCGCCACGTCCGCGCCGCCCATGAGCGCGGCGACAATCCTCGAAAGAAATGTGCGCGAGGCGAGGTTGTCCGCGTCGAACACGCAGATGGCGTCAAACTGCCCCGCGTATTCGCGAAGAAGCGCCCGCGTTCCGGCGCGCAGCGCGTGGCCCTTTGTCCTCTCGTTCGGCGCGTCGTGTACAAACACCGTCGCGCCATTTTCGCGCGCCACGCGCGCCGTGTCGTCCGTGCAGTTGTGCGCCACCACAAACACCCTGTAAAGCGCCTTGGGGTAGTCCTGCTTCTCCAGGCTGTCCAGCAAATTGCCGATCACGCCCGCTTCGTTGCGCGCGCAGATTAGCACCGCCACGCGCGGTCTCTCCCCCTTGGGCGCGGGCAACCGCCGATCGGGCAAAAGGCCGATCAGACTAAAGATCATCAAATAGGTGTAATACGCGCCTAGCGCGCCCAAAAAGACATTCGATACCACCGACAACCAGTGCAAAACCCTCGCCTCCTCATGGAAAAAACCGCGCGAAGCGGAAAGCAGAGCAAAAGCGTGCCCGAGCGCACCTCCGCGCGCGGGAGCGCCGGAGGCCATCCCGCCCGCGTTCGACGCAGGCCGACGCCTCCTGATACAGCTTGCCGAACAGCGCGACGCCCAGCGCCTCGTCCATCCCGGCATTTCGCAACAGAAGATGGGTATCTTTTGTATTCATAACGTTCACGTTCATCCGCTCCTTTTTTTATTCCGGATTGACAACGCGCGTTATCTACTGGCATTATAAACCGTTGTGTGGGAATTTGCAATGCCGTTGAATGGTTTGATCCATAACGGGCCGGAAAAAAGATGAATGACGGCGGCTCATGATAAAAAACATAGCAAAAAGCCCATGCGCCTCGGCGTGGTACCGAAGCGCATGGGCTTTTTGTGTTATCAGGGTGGCGATCGACCGCGGCTCTTCCCAGGAATCAGCGGCGTACCTATCTTTTTATTGCAATCGCCTCCTCCCTTCCATCCCTAAACCGAAATACCAGCCTTGCCCGTTCCACCGTCACGTCCTCGACTATCGCCACCCAAAGCTCCCCGTCGAACGCGGTCAGCAGCGCGTCGCGCTTCTCCAGCTCGCGCATAGCCCTCGCCAGTTTCTTGCGCCGCAACTCCCGTTGGCTGATCTCCTGAAGCGCCGCGTCCAGCCGTTCCTTGATTTCTTCCGCCCGCTTAAGCAGCGCGTCGTATTCCCGCTGATAGGCTTCCTGATCGAGCGGTACGCGGGCGTTGCGCATCACGCCGTCCTGGATTTGCGCGAGGATGGCGTCATAGCGTTCCCGCATGCCGTCCGCAATCCGCCGCTGTTCGGACATGTCCGTCAGTTCACACAATAGTCGTTTGTAATCGCGCAGCACCTCCTGTTGGTCGGGATACGCCCGGTTGAAGGCTTCCACGAAGGCGGATCGCAATTCTTCCTCAGTGAGATGCGGAGTCTGGCACTTTTCCTTATTTTTGTACTTGGCGTTGCAGCGCCAGACGACGCGGCGGTACTGGTCGGTGCTGTGCCACACTTTGCTGCCGAACATGCCGCCGCAGTCGGCACAGAAGATCCTGCCGGAGAACACGGAAACCGCGCTGGCATGCCGCGCACGGTTGCTTTTGTCCAGCTCGGCCTGCACCTGATCAAACGCCTCCGGGTCGATGATGGCCGGGTGACTGTTCTCCACGTAGACCTGCTGTACCTCGCCCTCGTTTTTCTTGACCTTCTTGGCGAGGAAGTCCACGGTGAAGGTCTTCTGCAAAAGCGCGTCGCCCTTGTACTTTTCGTTGGTCAGGATGCTTTTGACCACCTGCGGCTGCCAGTTCACGCCTTTCTTGCCGGGCGTGAGGACGCCGTCCGCCTTGAGACCTTTGGCGATGGCGTGCGGCGAGCGCCCTTCCAGAAACTCCCGATAGATGCGCCGGACGATCACCGCCTCGTCCTCGTCGATTTCCGGCTGGCCGTCCTTTCCCTTCCTGTAGCCAAGGAAGCGCCCGTAGGCCATGGTGACCTTGCCGTCCGCAAAGCGCTTGCGCTGGCCCCAGGTGACGTTCTCGGAGATGTTGCGGCTCTCGTCCTGCGCGAGGGACGACATGATGGTCAGCAGCACTTCGCCCTTGCTGTCCATGGTGTAGATGTTCTGTTCCTCGAAATATACCTCTACGCCCTTGTCCTTCAGCTTGCGGATGGCTACCAGCGTGTCCACGGTGTTTCGGGCGAAGCGGCTGACGGATTTCGTGATGATGAGGTCGATTTTCCCGTCCAGCGCGTCCCGCATCATGCGGTTGAAGCCCTCGCGGTTCTTGGTGCTGGTGCCTGAGATACCCTTGTCCGTATAGACGCCCGCGAAGGTCCACTCGTCCTTGCTCTTGATGTGCTCGGTGTAATAGGACACCTGCGCGTCATAGCTGGTTTTCTGCTCGTCGCTGTTGGTGGACACGC
>JAUNBH010000074.1 GCA_030527165.1 Clostridia bacterium | reverse complement strand
CGATAAGCTATTGACGAACGCGGTTAGATGTGCTAAACTACGTTTCGGTTGGAGGTTAGCTAAACCTAACCTGTGGTTTTACCCGTGCGTTAGATTAGTCTAATTTGAGGGGAAGTGACAACTTGATGCCTTTAGGAATGGCGGCGACCGGCGACGTGAACACCATCAAGAAAATCACCGGGCGGGATGATGTGCGCCAGCACTTGGCGGAACTGGGATTTGTGGTTGGCGAGGAGGTTCGCGTGGTCAACGAACTGGGCGGCAATCTGATACTGTCTGTCAAGGATAGCCGAATAGCGCTGGACAAGACGATGGCCATGCGCATAATGGTGTAAGTATTAGAACAAATTGCTTTAATAATCCGAAGATTTCGGATCGCTCTCCCGAAGGAGGGAGCGACAAGCATGGTGAGGAGGAGCATAAAATGAAAACACTCAAGGACGTCCGGATCGGCGAGCACGCGGTCATCGAAAAGCTACACGGAGAAGGCGCGCTGAAGCGGCGCATCATGGACATGGGACTCACAAAAGGCACGGAAGTTTACGTGCGCAAGGTTGCGCCGCTTGGAGATCCCATGGAATTGACGGTGCGCGGCTACGAACTCTCCGTTCGCAAGGGCGACGCGGAACTTATCGAGGTACGGTAACAAAAAGCGGGTGAGAACCGCATTTTTTACGAGCGATTGTTAGTAAACGCTAACTCAAAGATTGAGTACGGGCGCGCCGTAGGTGCGCACGGTGCGAACAGGAGGAACAGCTAATGGCAATCAAGATCGCCCTTGCGGGCAACCCAAACTGCGGCAAAACCACCATGTTCAACGACCTGACCGGTTCCAACCAGTATGTGGGCAACTGGCCGGGCGTGACCGTTGAAAAGAAGGAAGGCAGGCTGAAGGGCGAAAGCGACATCGTCATTCAGGACTTGCCGGGCATTTACAGCCTCTCGCCCTACACGCTGGAGGAAGTCGTGGCGCGCGGCTATCTGGTCAATGAAAAGCCGGACGCGATTTTGAACATCGTGGACGCGACGAACATCGAGCGCAACCTGTATCTGACCACCCAACTCTCCGAGCTGGGCATTCCGATGATTATCGCGCTTAACATGATCGACGTGACGCGCAAAAACGGCGACAGGATCGACCTGAGCAAGCTCGGCGAGGCGCTGGGCTGCGAGGTGGTGGAGACAAGCGCGCTCAGGGGCGAGGGCAGCGTAACGGTGGCGAAGAAAGCGGCGGCGCTGGCGGGCAAGGGGAAAAGAAGCGACGGGCCGCATGTGTTCGCGGGCAGCGTGGAGCACGCGCTGGCGCATATCGAGGATCTTATCAATCATCAGGAGGGCGGCCTGCATCATCATCACGCGGACGGTACAATCGACAAGGGCGCGATTGTCGACGCGAACCTCACCCGCTGGTACGCCATCAAGCTGTTCGAGCGGGACGAGAAGGTCGTAGCGGAGTTGAATCTGCCGCTGGGGATTAAGGCCGATATAGAAAAGACCATCAAGGAATGCGAAGCGGAGATGGACGACGACGCGGAATCCATCATCACCAACCAGCGCTACGCGTACATAAATAAGCTGGTCGCCTCTTGCGTAAAGAAGGGCAAACCCAAGGGTGCGCTGACGACCTCGGATAAAATCGACCGGGTGATAACCAACCGCTGGGCGGCGCTTCCGATCTTTGCGGCCATTATGTTCCTTGTCTATTACATCTCCGTCACTACCATCGGCACCATCGTAACGGACTTTACCAACGATACCTTTGTGGGCGAGTGGATTCAGGCGCCGGTCATGGAATGGCTTTCGAGCATAGGCACGGCGGACTGGCTGGTGGGCTTAATCGGCGACGGAATCATCGGCGGCGTAGGCGCGGTCATCGGCTTTGTGCCGCAGATGCTGGTGCTGTTCCTGCTGTTGGCAATCCTTGAGGACGTGGGCTACATGGCCCGTATCGCGTTCATCATGGACAGAATCTTCCGCAAATTCGGTCTTTCGGGCAAGTCCTTCATTCCGATGCTGATTTCCTCGGGCTGCGGCGTGCCGGGCATCATGGCGAGCCGCACCATCGAGCAGGACAGAGACCGCAAGATGACCATAATCACAACCACGTTTATCCCCTGCGGCGCGAAGATGCCCATCGTCGGCCTGATCGCGGGCGCGCTGTTCCACAACGCGGGATGGGTGGCCGTAACCGCGTACTTCATCGGCGTGGCGGCGGTAATCGTTTCGGGTATATTGCTTAAAAAGACCAGGATGTTCTCCGGCGATCCCGCGCCCTTCGTGATGGAATTGCCCGCCTATCACGCGCCCTCCTGGAAAAACGTGCTGCACAGCATGTGGGAGCGCGGCTGGTCGTTCATCAAGCGCGCCGGCACGGTGATTGTGGTCGCTTCGATCATCATTTGGTTCACCTCCGGTTACGGTTGGGCGCCCGAAACGCAGGAAGTCACCGCCGCGGACGGAACGGTGACGGTCGAACAGGTCGAAGGCGGGAAGACGAGCTTCGGCGCGGTGGAAGATATGGACGAAAGTATGCTGGGCAAGGTCGGAAGCGCGGTCGCGCCGGTGTTCAAGCCCTTAGGCTTCAACAACTGGCAGTCTACGGTCGCTACAGTCATGGGCCTGGTCGCCAAGGAAGAAGTAGTGGGCGTGTTCGGCGTGCTGTACGGAGTGGACGACGAGGACGCCGGCATCGCGGCGGCGGACATAGTAGACGACGGCGATATGTCGGCGGACGACAAGGCCGCGGCGCTCTCACCGATTATGCGGGCCTTTGACGAATCCTCCGGCGGACACGGGCAGCTGGCGGCGTTCTGCTTCCTGATTTTCAACCTCCTGTGCGCGCCTTGCTTCGCGGCGATGGGCGCGATCAAACGGGAGATGAACAACGGCAAGTGGACGGCCTTCGCCATCATCTACCAGTGCGTATTTGCTTACATTATCGCCTTGATCGTGTATCAGTTGGGGCTGTTGTTCACCGGCGCGGGCTTCGGACTCTGGACGGGGATTGCTATAATTCTGCTGGCTATGATGGTTTACCTGCTGTGCCGCAAAAACAAGTACAGCGACGCGCATCTGACACAGCGCGTGAGCATATAAAGGAGGGCTGAACATGGCAACGTGGATCGTGGGAATCGTACTGGCGCTGATCGTCGGCTCGATTATATGGAAGATGCTCAAAGACAGGAAAAGCGGCAAGAG
>JAUNBH010000031.1 GCA_030527165.1 Clostridia bacterium | reverse complement strand
AGCTGCGCATCGCGGAAACCGAGAAGTACGCGCACGTCACGTTCTTCTTTAACGGTGGCGTGGAGGCGCCTAATCCCAATGAGGACAGAGTGCTCATACCGTCGCCAAAGGTGCAGACATACGACCTCAAGCCCGAGATGAGCGCGTATGAGGTCGCGCAGGAGGCGATAGAGCGCATTCGCTCGCGCAGGTACGATGTAGTCATACTCAATTTCGCCAACCCGGACATGGTTGGGCATACGGGCGTGTTCGACGCCGCGGTACGCGCCGTAAACGCCGTAGACGAGTGCTGCTCTAATGTGGTCAGCGCCATACTCGAGCAGGGCGGACAGTGCATCGTCACCGCAGATCACGGAAACTGCGAAAAGATGTGGGAGTACGACACTCATGAGCCGTTCACAGCGCATACCATGTCGCCTGTGCCGTTAATACTCGTTTCAAATGAACGCCGCGGAGCCGTGCTGAAAGACGGCGGCCGCCTCTGCGACATTGCGCCGACGCTGCTCGAGCTAATGGGCATTGAACAGCCCCCGGAGATGACCGGACACAGCCTTATTGGGCAAAGTTAACACTATGTTTACTTGTTGACGGCGCCGATAGATGCTATAATGAGTCGTGCTCTCATGCACGACTCTTATTGTTAGGAGAGCTGCTAATGAAACGCTTTACGGCGCTCATATTGACGGCGCTCGTGGCGGTACTGTGTGTCGCTTGCCAAGTCCAGCCTACTCAGATTGACAACCCCGAATTGACGGATGTACCCGACTCCACCGACGCCGCCGTCACTCCGGAAGGTACCGTCACGCCATCCAATACGCCCACCGGCACGCCCGAGGCCGAAGTCACGGCCGCCGTGGCGTATCTCCTCGACGATGGCGCGACACTGTACGGCGCAATCGAGTACGAAAACACCGGCAGCGTCGACATCGTGCTCAGTGAGGCGGCGTTCGTGTTTTCCGGCGGCGGTTCGCAGTATACCTGCACATTCGTGCCCATGTTAAACCAATATGATGTACTGCAGCCCGGAATGACCTCCTACGTCACCTACTGGGGCGCCGCGCCAGACGATGGCACGTTCGCCGTCGGACAGGAGTTGGCGCTTGCCGCCACCGTAACGCCAGCGGCAGCGGAAGCTCCGCGCTTCGACTTGGGCATGTCGGATATACGCATACTCAGCAACTACCCGCAGTTTGCCACGGTATCCGGGCTTATATCCAATGCGCAGGAGGCTTCCTGTACCATGAACATGCAGTATGTCGCCTTCTACGATGCTGACGACGCTCTGCTCGGCGTGTGGCATTTCAGCGAAAACGCCACTATGAATCCCGGGGATGTGCGCAGCTTTGTCGTAAACATGACCGAGCTCACGATAGACGGCCTCGCGGAGAATACCGCGCGGATACGCTATTCGAGCTTCGGCTTCGACCTATGACCACTTATCATTGCAGCGGCGCTCGAACGGCGCCGTTTTTTTGTTTTGATAAAACGGACGACGCATCAACGCCGCCCTCAGCTGCAAAACAGGTATCAGCTCTTGCTCATCGCGCGCGCCATGTAATCGAACACCTGCTCCACAGCCTGTCCGAAGGCGGCGGTGAGCTTCGCGCTGCCCTGCGCTCTTTCATTGTTGCCGCCGCCCTTGCCGGAGAACAGCATGTTGTACACCTGGCAGAGTTCCCTTGCGCTCGCCTTCGCGCCCCCGGATATAACTATCTGGTAGAACACCGAATCGTGCTTCTTGCCTACGAGCGCGCATACGCACTTTGTGCGCCCGGCTATTTCCTCCGCTAACAGCTTCAAATCCGCGCTGTCCGCGTCGTCCTCTACGGCACAGACCAGTTTTGCGCCGTCGTACGACTTGGCTGCGGCGATGAGTTCATCCGCACGATAGGCGTTGAGCCGCATCACGCGCTGCTTATAACGCCGCCGCTGCTCCGACAGCTCCCGGCGCAGCTCGTCTACCGCCCGCGGCGCATTCTCCCACGAGGTCGAGAATCCCCTCGCTATGCCCGCCAATGCCTGCTGTTTGCGCCTGTAATCCAATAGCGCCCTCACGCCGCACAGCACCCAGAGCCGTATGCCGCCCCTGTGCTTCATGCTGTCGACAATGCGTATCATGCCGACTTCCGCCGTGGTGCGAGTGTGCGTCCCGCAGCAGGTACACGAGTCTACTCCCTCGATGACGACAACGCGCAGCTCGCCCGTAAGACCGTCTGACTTCTTGCGCAGCTCCAAGCGCTCCAGCTCCTCCGCCGTAACTATGCGCGAGATGACGGGCATCGCCGCGAATACCGCCTTATTTGCCTCGTCTTCAAGCTCTATCTGCTCGTCCTCGCTTAGCGGTATGTCAAAGTCTATGGTCATGTAATCGGCGGACATGTGGAATCCCACATTTCGCGCGCCAAAGCGCGAATGCGCAATGCCGGACACTATGTGCTCGCCAGTGTGCTGCTGGCAGTACTCGCGCCGCAACCCGATGTCTGCTGTCAATTCCACGCGCGCGCCGACGGCAAGGCGCTTTCCTACGGTGTAGCAAATGTAATCGCCCGCATCCTCGGCGGCCGTCACGTCGCTCCCCGCAATCTGCCCCGCGTCCGCACACTGACCGCCGCCACCCGGGAATATCACCGTCTTATCCAGCACAACCGCATATCCCGACGCCGACTCCTCACAGCTCAAAACACGCGCATCGAGACTCGTCCTCCACGGTTCCGAGTAGTATACCCTCTCAGTGCTGAGCTTCATCGTCTATCTCCTTAAACCCGCGACCTATGACCTCTGTGGCATTGTACATGACTATGAACGCCTGCTTATCCGTCTCCTTTATTAGCTTGAGCGCTGCGGATATGTTGTGCCGCCTGACCACCGTCATGAGCATTCGCTTGTCCTTATGCGTATATCCGCCCTTTACATCTATCTCGGTTACGCCCAAGCTCAATCTCTCCGACAACAGCGGCAGGAGCTCCTGATCTTTGTCCGTTACTATCATGAATACTCTCGCGTTGTCTATGCCCTGCATTACCGCGTCCGTCACCTTGCCGAGCACGAATATGCACACCGCCGAATAGAGCGCCACCTCTATGTCGCGGAAAACTATCACCGCAATGAGCACTACAAATGCGTCCACAAACATCATCAGCTTGCCCGCACGCACATGCGGAAACTTGACTTGCAGTATAAGCGATATTGTGTCAGTCCCGCCTGTGGCAATTCCGCGCAGAAAGAGTATCGCCACACCCAGGCCTATCAGCGCGCCGCCGAATACCGCCGCTAACAGCGTGTTATCCGTGTGAGTGTAGAGGTTCGGTATCATCGATACCAGTTCAATGCTGCCCGAATAGACCAGAGCGGTAATGATCGTCTTTATCATAACCTTTACGCCAAACATGCGGAGCGCAACCAGAATACACGGCACCTGGAAAAAGAGGTTGAGCACGCCAACGCCTATGTGCACGCCAAACGCGTCCTCAATGAGGTATGACAGCGCCGTCGCCAGTCCCGTCAGCCCGCCCGGCGCTATGTTGTTTGGGATGGTGAATACTACCATGCCAAACGCCATGACGACGCAGGCGCCGAGTATGGCGGCGCCATCGATCAACAGCTCTCTAATTCTCTCGTTCTTAACAGTCCCCATGTTATCTCCAAAAAAGTTGCCCCAAACATCCGTCTGAGGCAACGCACTCCATCATATCGGCCGCTGTATTTGTACCGCTTTGTCACCCAGCTCCCCGCACCACCTGTACAGCCTCGCGCGCAGCTGAGCGTCCATCACCACGTCGTCCAACTCGCTCTCCGGGGAGAACTCCTCCAACAGCTCAAATGTCAGCCCACCGCTCTCGTTATACAGCTCTTGAAGGGGTTTGTACGAGCACGCGTTGAGCGCGAGTTCGAACATCAGTCGCTTTCGCGTTCCCTCAACATTGCGCGAGAATCCCACAAACGAACGCCCGCACCCGTCGTACAACCGGTATACCCCGGCTATGAGCTGCGCTCTCATCAGCCGACGCCGTAGTAACGTATGCGAGATGAGTACTTCGTTATGGGAGCCTCAGCCACCCACTCCGTCACCCGCGTGCTGAACAGCGTGTTTTGTGCCTGGGTCAGAAGCATGTTCTCGATATCCTCGGCCACGTCCTCGAAAGGTATCACCTTGGACTCCACGCGCTCTATGAGCTGTATGTAGTGGTAGCCGGATGTCGTCTCTACCCTGGGGCTAACGTCGCCTATCTCCTCGAGCGCCAACGCCGCCTCGGCAAAACCCTCGAGATATGAGTCTGTGATGGCCTCACTTACCAGATAGCCCTCCGTCATGTACGGTTCGCTCTCCATGCCGGGGTCGTCATTGTACATCTCGATGAGCTCGTCAAACGTATACGCGCCGTTCTCGAGATGCGTCTCAATCTCCGAACAAATCTGCTCGTAGTCCTTTTCCTCCTCGCCCTCGGCAGTATCCTCATCAAACTGAACGAGGATGTGTTTCACCCTTATATAACCCTCCGGAATGAAGAATGGCGCCACGGAATTAGTGCTGTTTACGTACGACACATAATCCGAGTAGTAGTCGCCGGGGGCTTCCCCATAGGACTCCTGCTGCTCGGCAAGGTTCTCATCGTAATAGTTCTGAGCGGCATCATCCTCTATGGTCGCCTCGGCGCGGATTATCTCGCCGTACTTCTCGTAGAGCGCCTCCTCTATCATGCCATTGCGCACGGTCTCGAGGTACTCGTCCTTGGTCATGCCGCTGTCCTGCATGTACGCTATGAATAGCGCCTCGGCAGCCGCGGCTATTTCCGCCTCGTCGGTTATCGACGAGTCGACTTGGCTCTTGTAGGACTCGACTTGCGAATCGTATGTGCTCTGCACTCCCGCTTCGACCTCGGCAAGCTCCTCGTCCGTCAGCTCAATGCCGTTCTGCTGCGCCATGTATACGACGACCTTATCCCTTATCAGCAGGTCCAAGATCCAATCCTGAAAAGCCTGCAGGTCCTCGGCGACGCTCAGGTCATACCCCAGCGACGACGCGTAGTAGTAGTACGAAGAAAAAAGCTGAGTATACTCAGAAGCGTAGATGGTGAGATTGCCTATCTTGGCAACTACCGGGTTCTCTACCTTGAGCGAGCAGCCTGCGAACGCCGCCACAGTCATAAGCGCCGCTATTACGGCAGCTGCGAGCTTTACTGCAAACTTTTTACTCTTTGTCATTGAAACATTCTCCTTCACTGTATGGCTGGTGAGCGCACCTCACATTACAACAAATCATTCTATACAAACACGTCCGCCATGTCAACCGGAACTTGCTGCTCGCGTCAAAAAGAGCGGGCTTTACTCGGTCGCTTCAACGTCGTGCAGCATTATCCGGAGTATCTCCTCGTCCGTCTGCCGCATGCCGTCCTTTGCAAGCCGCCCCACATTGGCTATCGTACGGTCCACGCCCTTTGTCACTATGCCGTCGCCGCTCCTGAATTCCCTGCCGCATTTGTACATGCTGTACCCTATTATGCCCGCTTCCACAGACGCGGCTATCTTACCGGCGCACGATGCCTTCGCGCCGTCGCACACCATGCCGGATATTATCGCAAGGGCGTTTACTATGGTGTGCGCGACCGCATCCGCGCCCCCGCCGTCCAAGTACGCTATCGCCGCCCCGGAAGCGCTCCCCGCGCTCACTGCGCCGCAAAACGCGCTGAGCCTGCCTATGCCCGACTTTTGATGAATGGTCAATAAGTCCGATAGCACGAGCGCACGGTACAGCTTTTCCCGCGAAGCGCCAATCTCCCGCGCGTACTCTATTACGGGTACCGACGCAGTGATCCCCTGGTTGCCGCTGCCGGACAGTATTACCACGGGGAGCTCGCAACCGCTCATGCGCGCGTCGGAACCCGCCGCCGCCATGGCCTTCGCCCTGTTCCACACGGTGCCGCCCATGGCCTCCACTATGGCTTTCCCCACGCAGCCGCCGTACTCGCCGCGCATGCCCTCCTGCGCTATCGCGTAGTTGTACTCAGCCTGGCGCGCAATTATGTCCTCGACGTCCTCTATCCGCAGTATGTCCGCAAACTCCACTATTTCAAGCGTATTGAGCACGCGCTTGTCCGTCAGATTGTCCTCCGGCTGCTCCGTGACCTGGGTATCCGTCAGCACAACGCCGTCGCATTCCATGTGACATATATTGGTGTGGTTGTTGACGAGCCTCACGTTGGACATGCGCCCGGAGCCGCGCAGCGTCACGTCTATGTCGAATACCAGATTGGATTTGGCGGCGCGTATCTCTATTGGCACGTTCGCCAAAAAGCGGCGTATATCCTCCCGCTGCTCGTCTGTGACATCGGATATGACCTGAAGCAGCTTGTCGCTATCCCCCGCTATTACGCCCGCGGCTACCGCCGAAGCGATGCCTTTGAGCCCCCCTGTGTTTGGGACGACGACGCTCTTGACGTTCTTGATGATGTTGCCGCTCACACCTATGCTCACCACAGTAGGCATGGCCCCGCCCATTTGCTTTCTGGCGAGCGCAGCCGCATAGGCGATGGCTATCGGTTCCGTACAGCCCATGGCCGGAACCAGCTCCTCGCGAAGTATGGATATGTACGAGTTGTACTTGGCGTCACCGATAAGCATGCGAGATACCTCCCCAAAGGCTATGTACATGATATTACACACACGGCCAAAGTCAAACAATATATTCATCGTTTTGCCCCGTAATACAGCGTTTGTTGAGCTTTGCAGGCTATGTGTGTTACAATTAGAAAAAGCGCCCGGAGGTTCCCATGGATGCCCACAGCAACAAGAAAATGCTCATCCTGTACATACTCGATATACTCAAGAAGCGCACGGACTACAATCACCGGCTGCATCAGCAGGACATTATCGAGCTGCTGGCGGCGCGCTACGGCGTCACATGCGAGCGGAAAGCCGTCGCGCGCAACATAAACAGCTTGCGCGATTTTGGGTACGATATACAGTTCTCCAACGGGTACTACTTAGCTGAGAGGGACTTCGACGACAGCGAGCTGCAGATGCTGATAACCAGTGTGCTCTTCGCCAAGAATATGCCCGCATCACAGCGCAATCAGCTCATCGAGAAGCTGTCGAAACTGTCGAGCGACTACTTCAGCTGCAACGTATCCAATGTGGCCCCCCAGGCGTACTCCGCGGCAGGCGCCACCGAGAACAGGCAGCTGCTCTACACTATATCCATAGTCGACGAGGCGATAAGCAGCGGCGTCCAGGTAAGCTTCACCTACAACGCCTATGGCACGGACAAGGCGCTTCATCCGCGCAGAAAGAAAAAGTACACGGTAAACCCGTATCAGATAGTCGCCGCCAACGGCAGGTTCTACCTCATATGCTGCGGCGCAAATCACGACACGCTGTCAAGCTATCGCGTAGACCGGATAACGAATATTGCGTTGTCCGCCACGCCACTGCTGCCCCTCTGCGAGCTGCCGGGGCGCAGCGATGGATACATGGCTCCCCGGCACATGGCAGAAAGCCTTTACATGCACCTGGCGGATCCCGTCCCGGTGCGCTTCCGCATCGACAAGAACAACGTAAACGATGTGCTGGACTGGTTTTCCAACTGTGAGTTCAGCAACGAAACAGATGCGACAGTCGAAGTCTCGGTGACTGTAAATGAGGACGCCATGCTCTACTGGGCGCTCCAGTACGGCCGCGTGGTGGAGGTACTCTCTCCCCTGTCGCTGCGCCAACGGATTCGCAGCGTCGCGGGCACTGTCTACAAGCGGCACGGTTAGCCTCGCGCTATACATGCCTCCGCATGCTCCTCAGCGCGTTCTTCTCCAATCGCGATACCTGAGCCTGTGATATGCCTATTTCCGAAGATACCTCCATTTGAGTTTTGCCCTCAAAGAAGCGCATCCGGATTATCTTTTGCTCGCGCTCCGCGAGCTTGTTTATGCCCTGCTCCAGCGCAATGCTGTCCAGCCACTGCTCCTCGCTTACTGCGTCATCCCTCAGCTGGTCCATTACATATATCGCATCCCCGTCGTCGTGATACACCGGTTCAAACATGGATACGGGGTCCTGTATCGCCTCAAGCGCAAAGACTATTTGCTCCTCCTTGACGTCAAGCTCCTTAGCTATCTCCGAGAGCTTAGGTTCCCTGTTAAGTCTGGTCGCCAGTGCGTTTCGCGCTTGAAGCGCCTTGTACGCCGTGTCGCGCAGAGACCTGGACACGCGGATTTGATTTGAATCGCGCAGAAATCGCCGTACCTCGCCTATTATCATCGGTACTGCGTAAGTCGAGAATTTCACGCCGTGCGACAGATCAAAGTTATCTATGGCCTTTATCAGCCCGATGCAGCCCACCTGAAACAAATCGTCCATGGGCTCGCTCCTGTTGGAAAACCTCTGTATTACGCTCAATACCAGGCGCAGGTTGCCGTTTATAAGCTCCTCGCGCGCACTCTCTTCCCCGCCTTTGTACCTCTCGAGCAGCTCCGTGCTCTGCCTGGCGTTCATCATGGGTAGTTTTGACGTGTCAACTCCGCATATCTCTACCTTGTACAAAGCCATATTCCACCTCGTCCGCTTCTCATTCGTCAAGCTATATGATTTCCCCCGCGCGTGCCGTTTATCCTCGCGCCCTCATGCGTTGTATGGCTGTTTTTGCCGTACGCGATTCATATCCACACATGTGATTGCATAAATTGTGTCAAAAGCATCCGGAGGTGCAATTTGCAGGACTATATCGAAGAACGCGTGCTACAAACAGCCGGCTATATAATCGATAAGCGAGCTACCGTCAGACAAGCCGCCACGCGCTTCAGCGTGTGCAAGTCCACGGTGCACAAGGACGTCACGCAGCGCCTCGAGCGCATACGACCCGACCTCGCTGCACAAGTGTACGAGATACTTCAGATAAACAAGGCGGAAAGGCATCTGCGCGGAGGCGCCGCCACGCACAGGAAATACCGCGGCATGGATGCGTGAGCTCCGGCGCGCGAAAAAAGCTCCCGAAGGAGCTTTTGACCGCAATATCAAGGTATCTGCCGCTATATCTCTGTAACGCGCTAACTCATTTGCTGCGCCATCTCACGCACATAGTCGAGCGCCGCCCACAGCTGCGTATCCTCCGCCTGGTAGTCCGCGGCGATAACCGCCATGCTAAGCCCCTTCAGCGCCGCCGGAATGTCCACCACGGTATCGGGCGTTACCCCTACTCCGTCCAGATTGTTGCCGTTAGGAGTGAAATACTCGTCGGTCGTCAGCTTTAGCCAGCCCTGGCTCGATTCTATGGACAAGAAAGTCTGTACGACACCCTTGCCGTACGTCTGCATCCCCACGACAATGCCTGCGTCGTTCTCCTGTATCGCCGCTGCAAACAACTCGCTCGCTGAGGCGGAGTTCTCGTTGACAATAACTGCGATGGGAAGGTCTACCGACGCGGCGTCGGAGGAGTATGTCCTGCTCTCCACCGCTGTGGTACCGCGCACAGATACTATATCGCACCGGGGCAGTATTACATCCGCTATGTCTACGACCGCATCCAGATTGCCGCCGGGATTATTGCGCAGGTCAATCACGAGAGACTTCATTCCGCGCTCGGTGAGATTCCGTATCGCCTCCTCAAACTCGGACACACTGTTCTGCGTAAACATATCTATGCGTATGTAGCCGGTCGCTTGGTTGTAAAGCGCGTAATGCACGCGGCGTACCGTGACTATGTCCCGCGTAGCCGTCACATCCAGGGTTGTGCTCTCGCCGTCCACGGTGCGCGCCAATGTCAGCGCCACGCTCGTTCCGGCTTCGCCGTCGAGCGCCGTTACTATCTCCTCGTAGGTCATGTCGAACACAGATACGCCGTCTATGGCGACAATGTAGTCGCCTATGAGTATGCCCGCCGCCATGCCCGGGTTGCCCTCATACACATCGAGCACGCGCACCCCGTTCTCATCCGGCTGTGAAATGAGTATTCCCAACCCGCTGTACTCGCCGCTCAAGCCCTCGAGATAATCCTCGTATTCTTCCTTAGTGTAGTACTGGGCATACGCGTCTCCTATCGCCTGAAGCATGCCGTTGGCGGCGGCGGAAAAGAGCGTATCCCTGTCGGGTACCTCGCCCAGGTAGCTGTCCGTTATCCTGTCGATTATTTCCGTGACGACATTGGCTTCCAGCAGTTCGTTATACGCTTCCGCTGTGAGTATGACCTCATTCCTCCTCGAAGCGTTTGTTATCAATATGGTCGCCGTTGCGGACAGCATAGCCGCTATCAGGACTATCGCCGTCACATACAGCACCCCTCGTTTGCCAAGTTTCATATATCCTCCATCGCGCACTTCAGCGCACGTTGTTTTGTGCATTATAGCAAACGTGCGTCCATGCGTCAAATCCGGGCGGTATTGCCGCAAGTTTGCACGGCGCATGCCACATATCAGGTTTGCGCCTCCGGCCGCGTTGTGTTACAATTGGTGGCAAATAAGCGTGACACCGGAGGATCCTGGCTTGAAACAGTACTACAAACGCGGCATAGCCGACAGATACGATGGCTGGCGGGCAAAGAACGTCGATGGAGTTTATGCGCTGATTCCGTTTATCATGCGTACGCGGCTGGACTCGCAGAACTTCTTTGAGGACGCGCTCCCGCTGGAAAGAATGGAGGCCTTTATCCGCAAGCACAAGGAGGAGATGCCCGAACTGACGCTGATGCACGTATTCATGGCGGCAATGGTCAGGCTGATATCTCAAAGGCCCTATCTCAACCGATTCGTGGTGTACAACAAGATATATGCGCGCAACAGTATCACAATTTCACTCGCCATAAAGCGCAAGGAGTCCGGTACGGAGACGGTGGTAAAGCCGGAGTTCGAGCCGGAGGACACGCTGCGGGACGTAGTCGACAAGGTTTCATCGGTGTTGGACGACAATCTGTCGGAGACCAAGAAGAACTCCGCCGACAACATAAGCGCCCTGTTTCTCAAGTTCCCCGCGTTCGTCACGCGCTTCCTCGTATGGGTGTTCTACAAGCTCGACAGCGTAGGCTGGCTGCCCAAGTCCATACACAGCGCGAGCCCGTGGCATACCAGCGTATTCCTCACCAATATGGGGTCGCTTGGCATTAACCCCATATACCACCACCTGTATGAGTTCGGCACCTGCAGCCTGTTCCTGGCAATAGGCAATAAGCAGCGCATACAGAGCGTTTCGCCCGAGGGCAACCCCCATGTAAGGCGCAGCATAGGCATCAAGTTTGTGACGGACGAGCGCATCTGCGACGGGCAGTACTATGCGACCTCCATGAAGATGCTCCGCAAGATGCTGTTAAACCCCGAAGTGCTCTTGACTCCGCCCGACGAAGTGCGCATAGACGATGGAGTGCGCAATAAGCGCCTGGCGACGTAAGCGCCGCGCCTTACGCGCTCAACAAAGCGCAGCCGGAGCAAATGCTCCGGCTGCGCTTTGTTGGTATGTAGCGGCCTCTAACGCGGCAGAGCCGCTTTCAGCCGGGGACGCGGGCGCTTCCTCGCCCGCTTAGCTCAGCTCAAATAACCCGGTATAGAGCTGATAGTACTTGCCCTTGTCCTCTAGCAGGGAGTCGTGGTCGCCGCGCTCGATTATCTCGCCGTGCTCCAAGACCATTATGGCGTTGGCATTGCGCACTGTCGACAGTCTGTGGGCGATCACGAATACCGTCCTGTCCTGCATCAGTCTGTCCATGCCGCGCTCTATTAGCAGCTCCGTCCTCGTGTCTATCGAGCTCGTCGCCTCGTCTAATACCAGCACGGGCGTATCTGCCACGGCGGCGCGTGCGATTGCCAGTAACTGCTTCTGCCCCTGACTGAGGTTCATGCCGTCGGAGGTCAGCACCGTTGAGTATCCCTCCGGCAAGTGGGATATAAAGTAGTGCGCGTTGGCGAGCTTCGCAGCCTCGATGACTTCTTCGTCCGTGGCGTCGAGCCTCCCGTAGCGTATGTTGTCCATGACCGTGCCCGTGAACAGGTGCGTGTCCTGCAGCACCATGGACATAGAGCGCCTCAACTCGCTCTTGCGGATGCGCTTTATGGGAATGCCGTCGTAGTATATCTCGCCTTCCTGTATGTCATAAAACCGGTTTATGAGATTGGTTATGGTGGTCTTTCCCGCGCCGGTCGACCCGACGAGCGCTATCTTCTGACCGGGCTTCGCATAGAAGGATACGTTTTGCAGCACGGTCTTCTCGTCGTCGTAGCTAAACGTCACATCCTTTAGCGTCACAGCGCCCCTGCACTCCACGAGCGCCGCGCCATCCCCATCTGGAACGCGCCACGCCCATGTGCCGGTCTTGACGGCACTCTCGCTGAGCTCGCCGCCGGCGCCCTTTTGAGCGTACACCAGCACGACGTCGCCATCGTCCTCCTCGGGCGGCGTATCCATTATCTCAAACACCCGCTCCGCGCCCGCAAGCGCGCTCATGGCGGAATTGAACTGCTGTGACAGCTGCGTTATGGGCATTGAGAAGTTGCGGCTGTACTGCAGGAACGATGTGAGCGAGCCCAAATCCAGACTGCCCACGGCGCGTATGACCATTATCGTTCCAACTACTGCCGTAATAGCGTAGTGCAGGTGCGAGAGATTCCCCATTATCGGCATCAGCACCGAGGCCCATGTGTTGGCAGCGGTTGTACTGACCCTGACTTCCTCGTTTATCTCGTCGAACTCGCGCTTTACCTCCGCCTCGTGCCCGAAGACCTTGACTACCTTCTGACCCTCGGTCATCTCCTCGACGTAGCCGTTCACCTCGCCCAGTGCCTTTTGACGCTTTGAGAAGTAGAACTTGCTCTTGCCCGTCAATATCCGCACGGCGAGCACCATCAATCCCAATACTGCCACCGTGAGCAGCGTCAAGAGCGGGCTGATGATGATCATCATCACAAACACCGCGACCAATCGTATGCTCGAGTTGATGAGCTGCGGTATGCCCTGGCTTATCATCTCGCGCATGGCGTCTATGTCATTGGTATAGCGGCTCATTATCTCGCCATGAGTGCGCGTATCGAAGTACTTTATCGGCAGCTTCTGCATGTGGTCGAACATGTCCTTGCGCAGGCGGTACAGCGTGTCGGTGGACACCGTAACCATTATACGGCTGTACATGTACAGGCCGCCTACGCCCAACAGATACCCCGCGCCCATTATGACGAGGTACACCACAATGTCGCCGAACATGGCCAATGTGGACTCGCCGGTGCCGTACGCTGTGACCAAGTCCTCCAATGTGTTGACTATCGGCTTGAGCATGTACGTGCCGAGCACGTTCGTACCCGCGCTGAGCGCAATGCCTATTACCACGAGCACCAGTCTGAATCTGTGCCCGCTCATATACGACAGTATCCGGCCAAACGTCTTCATGGTGTTACGCGGGCGACGATACTTACCAGCATCCCTTCCAAGCCCGTTGGTCGATTGCTTACGCTTCTTCTCGGTCGCCATTACGCCACCCCCTTCTGTTGGGAGAAATACACCTGCTGGTATATCTCATTCGTCGCAAGCAGCTCGTCGTGCGTGCCTACGGCGTCAATCTCGCCGTCGTGCATCACGATTATCCTGTCGGCATCCGACACGGAGCTGATGCGCTGCGCGATTATGAGCATCGTCGTGTCTTCGTGCTTGCTCGCGAACGCCTCGCGTATCTTCGCGTCCGTCGCCGTGTCTACGGCGCTCGTACTGTCGTCCAGTATCAGTATCTTGGGGCGTTTGAGCAGCGCACGCGCAATACATAGCCGCTGCTTCTGGCCGCCCGAAACGTTGACGCCGCCCTGCCCCAGCTCAGTGTCGTAACCGTCTGGGAAGGACTCTATAAAGCTATCCGCCTGCGCAGACTCGCACACGTCCTTCAGCTCGCCGTCGGTGGCGTTTATGTCGCCCCACCTGAGGTTATCCGCTATCGTTCCGCTGAAGAGCACGTTCTTCTGCAGCACCATTGATACCGATGCGCGCAGATTGTCAAGCGTGTACTCCCTTACGTCGCGGCCGCCCACCTTCACCGCGCCCTCGTACACGTCGTATAGCCTCGGTATGAGCTGCACCAGTGTCGTCTTAGCGCTGCCCGTTCCGCCGATTATGCCTATCGTCTCACCAGAGCTTATGGAGAGGTTGATGTTCCTGAGCGTCAGATTCTCCCCCGATTTGGAATAGCTGAACGACACGTTCTCGAACACTATCGAGCCGTCCGCCACCTTCAACTCGGGATCTGCACCGCTGTCCACTATATCGACGCGCTCGTCCAGTACCTCTACTACGCGCGTCGCAGATGCGCGCGACATCACGAGGCTCACAAATATCATGGTTATCATCATGACCGAGCTGAGTATCTGCGCAATGTAGCTTATGAAGCTCATTAAATCTCCCGGAAGCATGTCGCCCACAAGTATGTTGCGCCCGCCTATGTAACAGGTCGCTATCATGCAGGCGTACAGTGTGAAGTTCGCGACCGGGCCATTTAGTATAACCACTTTTTCGGCGCTGACGCTCGCGTCCCTCAGCCCTCCGGCTGTCGCGTTGTACGTCTCCCGCTCGTAGTCTTCGCGCACAAACGCCTTTACAACGCGCATAGCTATGAGGTTCTCCTGTATGCGGGCGTTCATTTTGTCATACTGGGTGAACATGCGCTTAAAGCGCGGGAACGCGATGGAAACAATTATTATCATGCTCGCCATCAGCACGGGCAGGCCAAATGCGAATATGACACCCATCCCCGAGCTTATCTGCAGCGCCATGAGAGTGGCGGCGACGAGCATAACGGGCGAACGCACAAGCATTCGCGTTCCCATCATAAACGCCTGCTGCAGGTTGGTCACGTCGGTAGTTGACCTCGTAATCAGGGACGCCGTGCTGAATTTGTCTACGTTTGCAAACGAAAAGTCCTGTATCTTATAGAATAGCGCCTGCCGCAGGTTCTTGGCGAAGCCCGCGCTCGCAACTACCGACAGCCTCGCGCTCAACGCGCCAAAGCACAGCGACAACAGCGCAAGACCTATCATTATCAGTCCCTTCTCAACTATGAGCTCCACTCCGCCGTCGCCCAGCAGGCCCTCGTTTATAACATCCCGCATCACAAATGGTATGAATACCTCAAGCAGCACTTCAATGGCTATCGTCACGCCGGCGCCTATCGCGCGCCAGCCATAGCCCTTTGCATACCGCACCAGCTTTCTTATCACCGCTCTCCGTCCTCCGCTTCCAAGTTCTTTTCCATTTTCACCAGTTCGTGGAATCTCAGCGAGCCTATGTCGTCGTCCGCCATATTCTCTGTCATGCGCTCGATCATGTCGAGCAGCCCGGTTATCTCTGCATCGCTGAATCCTTCAAATTGCCGCTGCACGAGCGCCGCGCGCTTTGCGGTGGCGCGCTCGTACTCGCGCAAGCCCTCATCCGTCACGCATATGCGGTTGCAGCGCGTGTCGCACTCGTCCGCCCGCTTGTCTATCAGTCCGGCATGGCTAAGGCGCTTCGTCGACGTCGCTATCGACGAGGGCGTAACGCCGAGCGCTTCCGCTATTTCCGCCTGTCTGCAGCCATTGTGATTGACTATGTATGCCAATATGGGCATCTGCTTGAAGTGCATCCTGCCCCCCTGCATAGACCTGCGAAATACTATCTTTCGCACCAGTTCAAAGCGTGTCAGCTTGCGCGCCGCTATGTGCCGTATGTCTTCCATACTCCCTCCTCTCCGCTTTTAGTTTAATGTTTAACAATTTAACGTCAATCAATATAGCACTGACACATCATATTGTCAAGGGTGTTTGAAAAGAATATCCGCGCACATCCTGAGTGGTACGGCCGCGCTCGGCGCGACAAGCTCCCGTTGTATGAAAAGGAGCGCCGCCTTTGCGCTGCCCTGCGGCGACAAAAAGCCGCCCCGAAGGGCGGCGGGTTGTATGGTCAGCCGTTAGGGCTTCGGCAGTTCGCGCTCCGCAAGCATGGCGTTGACAAACTTTACCGCTCCGAGGCAGTCGCCCATGTCGGCCATCTCGACGGGCGAATGTACATAGCGCGTAGGTACGGATACGCAGCACGCGGGTATGCCGCCCTTCGTCTTCAATATCGCGCCCGCATCGGTTCCACCGGCGCGCAGAACTTCGTTCTGAACCTTAATGTCGTGCTTCTTGGCGACGTCTTCCATGTAACGGCGCACATACGGCGGGATTATTGCAGAGGAGTCCATCACCTTTATGGTCGGGCCCTCGCCGAGCTTCACCGACATTCTGGCGCACTCTGGAATGTCGCCCGTCAGCGTCACGTCCAGGTTAATGCCGAAATCGGGCGAAATGGCGTATGCCGCCGTCGTTGCGCCGCGCAGTCCTACCTCCTCCTGTACGGTGAACACCGCGTATATGTCGTGCGGGGACTCGGCAGTGTTGAAACACTCCGCGACTATGGCGCAGCACACCCTGTCGTCCAGCGCCCCGCATGCGAACCTGTTGCCCATGTCTACATAATTCGTGGCAAATACGCACATGTCGCCTATGGATACCTTCGCTTCCGCTTCTTCGCGCGTGGACGCGCCTATGTCGACAAAGAGCTTGGCTATCGTCGTTTCGGCAATCCCCTTGTTGCTCTCGTAGAACGTCACGCCGCGCACCCCGTTTTCAAAGACCACCTCGCGAGCCACGGATATGACCGGGTTTACGCCGCCCACGTTGGATACGCGCAGGAAGCCCTTCTCATCTATGTCGAGAACTATAAGCCCAATCTGGTCCATGTGCGCCGACAGCATTATCTTCCTGCCGGATACGCCGCGCCTGACTGCGATGAGGTTCCCCATCACATCGTTGTACACTTCATCCGCCTTCTCGGACACATAACCGCGAATGACGTCGCTTATCTTCGCCTCGCGCCCGGTAGCTCCGTACGCCTTCAAGAAATCCTTAAGCATATTGGTAAACATCACTACTCCACCTATCCTTTCAATGCAGTCAGCACTTTTTCGTATCGCTTTTCAGCCAGGAACCTGTCTGCCAGTTTGTAGCAGCACTCGAAATCGTCTATGGACGCGACGCTCGCCGGCGAATGAATGTATCTGCACGGAAGCGATATGCCCCCGGTCACAATCCCGCCAATCGCCTTATGAATGGCGCCTGCGTCGGTTCCGCCCCGGTTGCCCTGGCGCAGTTGCCACTTTATACCGTTGTCATCAGCGCAGCGCTTGAGTTCGTCCAGCATCTGAGGCCGCGTTATCGTGCCGCCGTCCATAAACGACAGCGCAGCGCCCTTCCCCACGCGCGTGACCCACTGATGCCCCTCCGTCTTGGCGGTATCGTTGGCAGTCGTCCCCTCCAATATCAGCGCGAGCTCCGGCTTGACGGCGTACGCTGCACTGCGAGCGCCTCTGAGCCCTAACTCCTCCTGCACTGTGAATACCGCGTAGAAGTCGCACTCGTAGTCGTGCTTCAGCAGCTCCATGGCTATACAGCAGCCCACTCGGTCATCCAGGGCCTTTGCCTTCATCAGGCCTTCGCCAAACTCCTCGAACTCCGTTGCGAACGCGACGTAGTCCCCGAGCTTCACTGAGCGCTCGGCATCTGCCTTATCCTTAGCGCCTATGTCTATGTAGAGCTGCTTGTGCTTGTATGCCGCGGTAAACTCCGATTTGCTCTGGAGATGTATCGCCTTCGTTCCTATCACGCCCGGGACGCGTTCCGCGCCTACTACCACTCGTCTGCCGCACAGCACCCGCGGGTCTATGCCCGCGGCTGAATATGCCAGCAGCCCGTCGTCGCGTATACCGCGCACCATCATACCAACCTCGTCCATGTGAGCGCAGACCATTATCCTCCGACCGTCGCCCTTTTTGTGAACGAAGAGATTTCCCATGGAATCATTCCATATTTCGTCAGAATACGCCGCGGCATACTCCTTTATGTATTTGCGGACGGCGCCCTCGTTGCCGCTTACGCCGTTTAGCTCTGTCAGTTCCTTCAGTCGTCCAAGCATAACTTTTCCTCCCAGTCGGCATCGATGTGCTCTATCATTCCGGCGACAACCTTCGCAGTGTTCCTGAGCGTATCGAGACTCATCAGCTCTACGGTCGTGTGCATGTACTTAACGGGAGGCGATACTACTCCCGTCGGTATGCTCGCGCGGGACATCTGCACGAAATCCGCATCCGTCCCGGAGAAGCCCATCGCCACTTCGTCGGCGTACTCGATGTTCTGCTCTTGCGCGGACTTCTTGAGCAGCTCGTACATGCGCGGGTGTATGTTTCCGCCCATCATCAGGGCGACTTTGTTGAGCGCTATGCAATCCTGCGGATCGGCTCCGGGCTGCGGAGCGTGTGTGACGTCCATCACTATCGCCATGTCGGGCTCCGCGCTGTATGCCGCAACGCCCGCGCCGGGCCCGCCGCACTCTTCCTGAGTCGAAGCGCAGAGTATTACGGAGCAGTTGAGCTTCCTGTTGGCGAGCAGCTCCGCAACTTCAAACAGGCACGCCACCAGCGCCCTGTCGTCCAACGTCTTCGAGGCGATGAGGTTGTTCTTCAGCTTGAGCGGCTCCTCCTGAGCAAAGGTTACTATATCGCCAACCGAGACCAGCTCGTCGACGCGCGCTTTGGACAACCCGGTGTCGACCATGAGGTCGTCAATCTTGTACGCCGCATCCGTGTCTCCCGTGAGCAGATGCGGGGGAACTGCCCCCACGACAGCGCGAATCCGCTCCCGCCCGTATACGACTACTTCGGAGCCAGGCAACACTCTCGGGTCTACGCCGGCAACCGAGCGTATGCGCAGCATGCCGTTGTCCTCTATATCAGTCACCATCATGCCTATCTCGTCCATATGCGCTATGAGCATGACCGAAGGGCCGGAGTCACCTATGCGGGCAAACACGTTGCCGGACGAATCGCGCCATATGTCATCGCTGTAGCGCTTAAAGTACTCAGCCACTACCTCGGCTGCTGCTGATTCGTGACCGGTAACGCCGCTCGCGGTGACGAGGTCGGCTATTGCCTTGTACAAATCCATAATACATGCACCCCTTTGCGTTTTCCCCATTATAGCACAAGGCATACCCGGTGAGTATATATCCTTGCCCACGCTTGAACTGCCTGCAGGCAGCCGGCGCCCAACAAAGTTTGGCGGATTGTAAATCTAACTGCACCACCTGAAGAGAAAAAAGAAATGGCTCAAA
>JAUNBH010000073.1 GCA_030527165.1 Clostridia bacterium | reverse complement strand
GCTTCAAAGCGAATCAATCGAATGATTTTTTCTTCCATTGTTTCCTTCGCGGTATCGTTGAAGATCACCTTGACCCGATAGGTCGTGGAGCCGATTCGACGGCTCATGTAGCTCCATTTCTCATTAACCATGTTTTTCATGTTTTCTTCCATAGGCATTTTCCTTTCGTGTTGAGATTTGAATGAAGAACGTGTATAATGCTGTTGGTTCCATACGTTGTAACCATTTGAGCGGCAAAACCGGCATTCACGGGCAAACCCTCAGGCTCACGAAAAAAGCCTCTCGAATGCCTTATCCATCAAGGCTTTCAAGAGGCCATTCCGTTACATTTCCCCGCTTTTTCGCTGCCGGTGCCTGCGAACCCTTGCCGCTGTTTGCCGCCGCCGTGCCGCCGTTGCGCAAGCATCAGAGCAATAGGCGCGCCTGCCGTTTGCATGGAAGCGTTTGCCGCATTGCCTGCACGACGCTAACGATGCCTTTTGAAACAGGGCGTACAATGCTGGCGCAGTCGGCAACACGGCGTCTCGAAAATACTTGCACAGGGGGCTGTTTGTATAGCAGATGCCGAGCATATAGCACGTACCGTCCAGTGGCAAACAGCCGTATTCCTCGTCGTAGTTCGCACAGCGCGAAACGACCAGTTTGCCGATGCGCGCGATTTCCCTGTTCGTTAGTTCCCGGTGACTGTCGTTCATAGGCGAGTATCCTCCTTCCTTGATGGATGGGAGTAATATAAAACGAGCATTATATATTACTCCCTCACTAATAGGAGAAAAACAGACGCCTTTGCGGAACTGTTTTGCAACAAAACCTCAAATATTTTTTTCGGCGAGGTGATAGGCTGTGTATGATGACGAAGATGTGCGCGATGGTATGCCTATAGAGGATGAAGCCAGGGATACGCAGGAACGGTTTGCGCGGCAGCTCGCCATTGAAAAGCATATCGTCGAGGAAGCCGAAGCACAGGGAAAGCCTCTTGATGACGATGACGAAGGCGAACCTTCCAAACGGAAAAAGCTCAAGCGGGAGCTTCGCTTACAGTCGTTGAGGCGTTTGGAGGATGCAGCCAGAACGCCCCGCGATTTTGAAAACATCATCGTTTTATGGAATAAGCAGGACACCAATCGTGAACGTAAGGAACGCTATCATGAGCTGATGCGCAGCGGAGATGACATACCGCTGGACTATGGCGCGTCTGTTGACGAATTGTATTTCCCGGACACGCTGAGCGACGTACTGGAAAAACAAATCCGCAAAGGAGATTTCCTGGATGCGATCTTCTACTGTCCTTACGAGATTCACGAGCTCGTGACAGAAGAATATCTGTCACGAATCCTCAGAGCATTGGCGGAGACGCATAAAGAACTGCTGTTTTTATCCGCGGTTCGGTTGTTCAGCGTAAAACGAATCGCTGCCATTCGCGGGCAAACCGACCGCAATATCCGCAAAGGGCGCGCTTTGATGCTGCAAAAGATACGAAAACAAATGCTGCCCGCCCTTCAGCAAAAGATGGACAGGCAACAGGATATGACGCTTGAGGAAAGAACTCTTTTAGCTGGGGCGTGTGAATCGGTTGACCTTTAGGAGAGGTAACAGTATAATGATAATACCATTTCTAATTAATGGGGTTACTACGGCTGAATGGAGGGATCAAAATGAAAAAACCGTTTGAGCATACCAGCTCCAGCTGGGTACGATACGATCATTATGAATGGAAAAAGGGAGCAGACGGGCATCTTTATCTGACGCCAACGAAAACCGCAAGGCCGGCAATTTACGACCCACTCAAAGATGCACAGGATTTGGTGCTGGACGCGCTCAATATCGGGCGCTTATGCATGAGCAAAAAGCCGGACGAAGAAATCCAAAAGGCCATATTGCAATTTGCTCTGCGGTACGGGCTGCTGGGGCTGATGACGGCGCTGCCTACAACGACCAGCTTTATGGATTATGAGGCGGTTTACCTCCCGAAAAACCACTTTATAAAGGCAGAAACCATGCAAACGGAGGATTTCCTTGCGCTGTTTTTCCCTTTTGAAAGGCCGGAGGTCGTCAAGCGCGGTATTGAATCCATGTGGAACGTTTCAGACAGGACGATGATGGCGCTGGCCATGACGATGAGCGACAAACCGATGGCCGTTAGCATGGGCTTCCAACGAGAATACGCGGAGCGGTATGACTGGCTGAAGCAGCAGTTTACCGATTGGGCGTTTACCTTTACCACAAGCGTTCTCTACTATGAGGATTATGATCGAATCGACGAGGATACCCGAAACCTGTATCAGCAAGGCATGGCCGCCTTTGATGGCATCGCGCCGACCTATCATATCGCCCTGCTGGACAAACCGACGATCATTTGGGATTTCCACTCCCTGCTGCTGGGGATTCAGATGATGTTCAGCTTCATGCTGACCGACAGCGACAAGCCGCTGCGCCTGTGCAAGCACTGCACCAAAGCCTTTGTCGCGAGCCGCCCCAGCGCCGTGTTTTGCAGCGCACAGTGCAAGAACAGGTACAATGTTTACAAGAGCCGGGCAAAGAACAAGAACGAAGAATAGGAGATGGTCAAGATGAGCGAAAGCCGTGGCCTTACCCCTTACGAAACGCGGGAGATCCTGTTCTATAAAACGGATAACGGCGACGTGCGGGTTGAAATATTGCTGTATCAGGAAAACCTATGGCTGACACAGGCAAAGATGGCCGCGCTGTTTGAAGTTCAGAAAGCCGCCATTTCAAAGCACCTGAAAAACATCTTTGAATCCGGCGAACTTCATGAGGGTTCAGCTGTTTCCAAAATGGAAACAGCTGCGGCGGACGGGAAACGATACAAGACCAATTTTTACAATTTGGATGCCATCATTGCCGTCGGCTATCGTGTCAACTCCAAAAAGGCGACCATGTTCCGCATATGGGCGAACAGGGTGTTGAAGGAGTTTATCATCAAGGGCTATGTGATGGATGACGCTCGATTGAGAGAGCCGGAAAACCTTTTCGGCAAGGACTATTTCGAGGAACAGCTGGAGCGCATCCGCGATATTCGTTCCAGCGAACGGCGGTTTTATCAAAAGATCACCGATATTTACGCTCAATGCAGCGCTGATTATGATGTGGACAGCCCGATCACGAAAGACTTTTTTGCAACTGTACAGAATAAGCTTCATTTCGCAGTCACGCATCACACGGCCGCTGAGATCATCTATGACAGAGCCGACAGCACAAAACCCAATATGGGACTGACCACCTGGAAGAATGC
>JAUNBH010000030.1 GCA_030527165.1 Clostridia bacterium | reverse complement strand
GGGGGGGGCGGGGGCCGGCCCGCGCCCGGCGGGTGTGCGTGGGCCGGTTGTGAGCCGGGGGCTCCCCCCGGGGGGGGGCCCCCGCTTCTGACCGCAACTCGCGCCGTCTATTCAGAAGGGCCGCCGCGACACGCCCCTCGCTATACCACGGAGGGCTCGAACACCATTTCACCGCGCTCAAAGCGCTTGAGCGAGAGCCGCGATGCGTCTATCGTGGGCTCCTCGCCGAGCACCATCTCGCTCACTACCGCGCCCGTCACGGGTCCGAACATGAAGCCGTGTCCCGAGAAGCCTATCGCCATGTATAGCCCCTCTACCTGGTCGCTCTTTTCGTATATGGGCTGCCTGTCGGGGGTCATGTTGTAGAGCCCCGCCCACTGCCTGACCACGCGCAGCTTGCCGAGCGGGGGCAGCACCCTCGTCACGGTGCGCGCCATCTCGTCGAGGAACTGCCACGAGGAGGTGACGCGGCCATCACGCGGCTCGCTGTTGTCGCCGCGCCCCATTATGAACGAGCCGTGCGGCGACTGCTGCACATACAGGTTTAAGCCAAACGCCATTACCATGGGACCCTGCATGGGCTCGACGGGCTCGGTCACGAGGATCTGGTGGCGCTCCCTGTAAACCGGAACATCCACGCCCGCCATGGCGCATATGTCCTTGGAGTAGCCGCCCGCGCAGTTGACGACGCAGCGCGTGGCTATGCGGCCCTTGTCGGTGAGCACCGCGGCTATGCGGCCGTGCTCGACTTCGATGCCCGTTGCGACGCAGGGAACTTCAAATCGCACGCCCAGCCGCTTTGCGGCGCGGTAGAAGGCGTCCGTCGTGTGGAATGGGTTGAGGAACCCGTCCTTCTCGCAGAAGGCTGCGCCCTTCAGTATTTCCGTATTCAGGTGCGGCACTATGGCCCTGGCCTCGTCAAGGGACAACATGCGCGACGGTATCCCGCATTCGCGCTGAACCTCTATGTTGCGCTTGAACTGCTCTATCTCGCGGTCGGTATCCGCTATCAGCAGATAGCCCGACTGCTTGAACTCGATATCGCCCTCGTATTCGAGCAACTCATTGGCGCGCTCATAGTACTCGATGGAGTACTTGGAGAACATGCAGTTCATGCGCGTTCCCCACTGCATACGCACGCCCGCGCCGCACGCGCCGGTCGAACCGCCGCATATGAAGCGCTTTTCAAGCACGACTATGTTGCGCACGCCCTTCCTTGCGAGGCTGTACGCCGCGGAGCAGCCCGATATGCCGCCCCCGATTATTACTACGTCTGCGCTGGTCAGCATAGCTCGTCCTCCTCGCCCTGGGCAATTAGCTCAAGCCGCACCCCGACTGCCGGCGGGCGCGTCGTCTGCGGCTTCTGAAGCTGAGGCGCTATGCCCGCGGCGCTCAGCTCGCGCATGAGCAGCTGCGAGCAGGTCTTCCCCTGGCAGGGGCCCATGCCGAGGCGCGTTATGCGCTTCAGCTCATCCATGGAGGTGTAGCCCTCGGCTATGAGCCGCCGCACATCGGCGAGCGTCACGTCAGAGCACCTGCAGATAATCGTATTGGAATCCATGTGCGCCTCCCCCGGATTACTTCAATGATATGTTGCGCACGGCGTACAGCTCCGAGCGCGGTATTCTGAGCCGTATCACGGGCGTGCCGTCATTTGCGGGCGAATTGTCCACCCGCAGCACCCGCGCGTCGCACACGAACGCGCCCGAGCGGTCGAGCGCCGCCACGACGTCGCCCTCGGCGGGCAGCGGGCGGAACTCGTACGGCAGGTATATATCCGCGCACCCGTCGCCCACGCTGCCGTCCACGAGCATTATGGCGAGCCCCGGACAGCGGCTGACGCACTTCCCGCAGCCCACGCAGCGGTCGAAGTCCACCACGGGCATTTCGTTTATGTCGGGGCCGACGGTTATCGCGCCGAACGGGCACGCGTCCTCGCAGGGGTTGCAGGGTATGCGCGCGTAACACTCCGCCAGGGCGACGCGCCCCCGAGCTATGCGCTCTATCGGCGGAAACTTAGAGAGCACCATTTCGGCCGAAGCTATTCCAGTCTGTTCAAACATAGCGCTAACCCTCCTAAAGCGCGGTCTGTGATACGCCGTCGCGTATGTGCTTGCCCGCGGGGCCTGCGCGCAGGCTGTCGAGCTGCGCACGCAGCTCCGCCAGCGCGGCGTCCGCGTCCGCCGGCTCGTGACCGAGCGCGCGCGCGGCGCATATTCCCGCTATGCTGCCCTCGACCATGGCCGCCGACGCCTCCTCTATGCCGGATACGTCGCCCGCGACGAACAGCTTATCCACGCTCGTCATGTAGTTTTCGTCCTTTTTTGGCACCATTCCGCCCAGCTGGGGAATGTAGCACATATCGCAGCCCGCCATGGCGAGCAGCTCCGTCAGCGGCGTGAGCCCCACTGAAATGCAGAGCACGTCCGTGTCTATGATGCGCTCGGTGCCGGCGATGGGCCGGAAATCCCCGTCCAGGCGCACGGTCTCCACCGCCTCGAGAGAATCGCCGCCGAATGCGCGCCGCACCGTACAGCTCGTCTCTATAGGCACGCCCATGCGCGCCACCTTGGAAGCGTGCACCAGATAGCCGCCTATGCGCGGAGCGGCGTCCAGTATGCGCTTGACGCGCACGCCCGCCTGGAGCAGCTGATAGCTCACTATCAACCCTATGTTGCCCGCGCCGACCATTACCACGCTGTCGCCCACGGAGACCCCATACACGTTCATCAGCGTCTGAACCGCGCCCGCGCCGTATATGCCGGGCAGGTCGTTGCCCTCAAACGCAAGCGACTTCTCGCACGCGCCGGAGGCGACCACGAGCGCGTCGCTCTTTATGCGCATGTAGCGCTCCTCGCCGCGCATGGCGGTCACGACGCCGTCCTCGTATATGCCCAGCGCCGTCGTCGAGGTGAGCAGCTCCACATTGTCCTGCAGCCCGGCGAGTTCGCGCTCGAGCAGCTCCGCTATGTGTATGCCGCGAGACGCGGCGTGCTGCTTGCGCGACCCGAAGAACATGTGCGTCTGCTTGACGAGCTGGCCGCCCATGAGCGGGTTGCGCTCCAGCACGGTTACCCTGCAGCCCGCCTTGGCGGCGTTTATTGCCGCGCAGAGCCCCGCGGGGCCGCCGCCTATTACCAACAATTCGCAGCGCTTCACCGTATCACGCCCTTTCCCTGCTGCAGCTCCACGCGCATGCCGTCGCGGATCGGCGTGATGCAGGTCTTTACGTTGGGGACGCCGTCCACGACCATCATGCACGATGAGCAATTGCCTATCGCGCAATAAAAGCCCCGCGGCCTGTGCAGCTCGGAGCTGTACCCCAGCACACGGACGCCCGCCGCGTGCAGCGCGGCGGCTATGCTCTCGCCCTCATACGCCTCTATGGGCTCGCCGTTGTAGAAGATGGTGACGCGCCGCTCCCTGTCAAATGTGAGTATTGGATGGTTCTCTATTCGCATAGACGCCTCCCCAATAAAATTAACACTGGAATGATACCATATATATTCCGTCATGGACAGGAGGCAAAGTATATATTCTCGCGCGACGGCGCACAGCAAAAGCGCGGAGCCCCGCAGGGCCCCGCGCGGGGGACAATGAGCAAGCAATAAGCCGAGTTCTGTCTGGTGCGACCATCTATCTAGGCGCACAGTCGCCTGTGCGCTCATGCGATTACCGAGAGCGTGACGAGCAGCCATTAAATGCTCTCATTCCAATCTTGCTCCAAGTGGGGTTTACAGGGCCGGCAAGTCGCCATGCCGCCGGTGAGCTCTTACCTCGCCTTTCCATCCTTACCCGCGAACGGGCGGTCTATTTCTGTTGCACTTTCCTTGAAGTCGCCTTCACCGGGTGTTATCCGGCACTCTGCTCTGCGGAGCTCGGACTTTCCTCATGTTTCCATGCGGTCGCATAGCTTACTCATTTCCTTCTCAGTTCAACTGCTGCTCCTGCAGCGAGTAGAGTATTCTGCCGCAGTTCTCACACAGTACGAGCTCGTTGCCCTGCACCACGCGCCTCACTACGGTCGACGGCAGCGCCATGTTGCAGCCGCCGCACTGGCTGTTGTCTATCGTCACCATCGGGTTGGGGAACTTGCGCCGCACAGCCTGATACCGCCGCACGAGTTCCCGCGGGAGCTTCTGCTCGAGCGCGGCTATCGCGCCCTGCATCGCCTCCGAGCGCGGCCGGACATCCTCAAACTCCGCCTCGCACGCCGCCTTGACCGCCGTGTACTCCTTCATGGCGTTCCGGCCCTTTGTCTTGGCGCTGTTGAGTTCCCTGCCGGCGGCCTCTATGAAGCTGAGCGTGTCCATCATCTCCTTGCTGAGCCCCTTTACGCGCGAGAGCAGCTTCTCCATGGACTGCCGCGCATAGGTCGCCTCCTCGGACGTGCACTCCTCGTCCTTCTCCATCATCTCAAAGTCCGATATCTCCAACGCGTACTGCCGACTCAACTCCTCGACCCTGTCCTCCATGTCCATCAGCTTTGCGCTCGTCTGCGCAAGCTGCTCCGTCAAGGTGGTTATCCTCTCCTCCTGCTGTTTGAGGAAGCCGTGAAGCTGGTTGAAGCGCTTCCGCATCTCCGTGTTCTTCACGTCCGACTGAAGCGCAGCCAACGCCTGGTGCGCCTGGTGATACTCCAGCAGCGTATTCAGCTCGTTCATGCGCATACCTCGCCTTTCCTAAGCTTAACTCCCGAAATCAGCAATACCTCGTGGGAGGTGCGTTAGCGGAAGCTAACTTATATTGTACACCATTCGTCAACGTCTGTAAACGGGTAATGAGCGGCGGCAGCACCGCGGTTTGTGTCTGAAAATGCCCGGCGGCCACTATATTGAGGCCCAATGCGCGCGCGGAAGCAAATGCTATGCGCTGCGCGAGTTCGATAAGGCGGGTTTGGGGAAGTCACTCCCAACGAGACTCCGCAAGGGCAAAAACAGCGGTAAGCGAATTGTGGCGCTGCGGCAGCATCTCCCGCTGCCTGCTCACGCTATCTCCGTGTGCGCAGCTCTCAGTTTTCCCTTTCACTCCCTGCAACACAGGGAAAACGGATGTTGCCAGGGTTCATCAAGAGTCCTTTTGAAAGATTGCAAAGTGCTAATTCCCTCTTTGGACCCGAAGAGTGTGCCGGGCAGCTTTTAGAGTTGGGAGTTTCAGTCCCGCGCGGGCTGATAGGAATCAATACGCAAAAGTGGTTGCGGCTTTTGAATCCAAGTCGGATTTACAGCTTGTAGTTAACTACACGTTGCTGATATGTTCATAAAAGACGTCCGCCACGCAATCCATCGCCAGCTATCGAGACATAGCTCGCTCTCCTTCTCCGCCATGGAATAACAGGGCTTATGAGTGTTATTCGCTTCTCTATCGCACACAAGTGTTCCACGCCGGTGCGCAGTGGCGCGGGGCGGGGCGCGGCCGGTGCGCGCCCGCGCACCACCCGGGCCCACGCTTCGCGCCTGCCCGAACGGCTGCGCCGTTCAGGCCGCGCCCCGCCCCCGTCTACCGCAACAGCTGCGAACGAACGAGCGCCAGCACGCGGCGAATGCCCTCCGCCTCGGCTTCGAGCGCAGGCGCGCTCGAATTGCGCGCCCTGACCAGCGCAAGCCGCCGCTCGCAGCCGCGCAGCCGGGCTTCCAAAAACTCCGTCGCCTCCGCGGGCGTGTTCACGAATGCGAGCTCACCCAGGAGCGGGTAGTCGCCCGGGTACCACTCCAACGCCCGTGGGAGTTCGCCAAACCGCGCGGCGATCACCTGGTAGAACCTCCCGCCGTCCACGAGCACGCGCTCGTCGTACACAGCGAAGCCCTCCCGCGCGAGAAAGCCCCGCAGCTCCTCAACGCCGCGCATGGGCTGCATTATCAGCTCGCAGCTGCGCGCAAAATCCAAATTGGCGCCCAGTATGGACGCGATAAGCTCTCCGCCCATGCCCGCCAGCACTATGGCGCGCGCGTCGCCCGCCGCCATGCCGCCCAAGCCGTCCTGGACGCGCGCCTCCAAGCGCGCCTCGCTCACGCCGCACCTGCGCGCCAGCGCCAATGTCTTCACGACGGCGGCGGGACTTATGTCCGCGGCCACGACCCGCGTGACCTCGTACTGCGTAAGCAGCGCCACCGCGAGCCTTCCGTGATCGCAGCCTATGTCCGCCACAACACCCGCGCCCCGCGCCAGCTCCGCGAGCGTCCTCAGCCGCTTGGTCAGGCGGATCCGCCTCACTCGGCGCCGCCCTCGAGCTCCGCAGTCGAAGCGCCCGCCGCTACTTTCCCCAGTTTGCGGCGCAGCTGCCGCGTCCTGGTGCCCACGAGCGTATCCAGCTCGGTATTCGCCTGCTCTATCCGCTGCTGCGCCGCCGCGAGGGCGTCCGCGAACTTCTCAAACTCCGTCTTGACCTCGTTGAGCACGTTCCAGACCTCGCCGCTGCGCTTGTGCACAAGATAGCTCCTGAAGCCCATCTGCAGGCTGTTCAAAAGCGCCGCCATGGTGCTCGGCCCGGCTATGTTCACCTTGTAGTCGCGCTGGAATGCCTCTATGAGCCCCAGCTTGACCGCCTCCGCGTACAGCCCCTCAGTGGGCAAAAACATGATTGCGTATGCGGTGGTCAGCGGCGGCACTATGTACTTGTCCCGGATGTCCTGCGCGGATTTCTTGAGCGCCTGCTTAAGCTCCTCGCCCGCGCTCTTTACCAGGCCCGGACTCGCGCTGTCATACGCGTCCAACAGCTTCTGGTACGCCTCCATGGGGAACTTGGAATCTATGGGCAGCAGCACTGTCTTGTCGTCTTCCCCCGGCAGCTTTATGGCGAACTCCACGAAGGTGTTGCGCTTTATCTGCGCGTTTAGCTCGTACTGCTCGGGCGCAAGCACCTCTTCCAGTATTGCTCCGAGCTGAATCTCGCCCAAAATGCCTCGCGTCTTGACGTTGGCAAGCACCTTCTTGAGGTCGCCCACGCCCGTGGCAAGCGTCTGCATCTCGCCGAGCCCCTTGTAGACCTGCTCGAGCCGCTCGCTGACCATTTTGAAGGAGCGCGCCATGTTGTCCTCGAGCGTCTTCTGGAGCTTCTCGTCCACTATCTGCTTCATTTCGTCCAGGCGGCGGTTGTTCTCCTCCTGAATGCTCGTCAAATGGCGGGACACGGTACTGCGTATGTTTTCGAGCTTCTGCTCGTTGTCGGTCGAGAATGTGCCCAAGCGCTGCTCGAGTTGCTTGAGCGTATCGCCTATCGCTTTCCCGCTCGCGGCGGAGAGCGCGCTCTGTGCCTCCGCGGCGGCGCGCAGCTGCTCCGACACGGCGCTCGCATTCAACTCAAACAGCTTTCGCTGCGCCTCGCCGTCCGCCCGCATGAGCTGCTTCATAGCGTCGAGCGCCTGGGAAACGCCCGTCATGAACGCCTCTTGTCGGAGTGAAAGCATCGCCGCGGCTGCGTCCTGCTGCTCCTTCAGCTCGCGCCGCATGCCCTCGTCGCGCACCTTGCGCTCCGCCTCCAGGCGCTCCAGCCTGCCCGACAGGTCGCTCCCCGTCACAGCGTAGCGCCGCTGACGCACGAGCACGGCTATGAGCAGGCCCGTGACCAACGCCAGCAATGCCAGGCATATGTACAGCAATATCTCCATTTGCCCCTCCCGTGACCTTTTTTCAGATTATACCACACGGCGCCGGGCGGTGCGGCGAGATTGGGGGGCGCGGCCTGAACGGCTTCGCCGTTCCGCCCGGCGCGTGCGCCGGGCCGGTGCGCGCACGCGCACGGCCGCGCCCCCCCGCCGTCAATCGACATCAAACCCCATGGCTTTTTTGCCGCCGTGCCCAAGCGCCGCATCGGCAAACTCGCCTTCCGACGACGCATGCACGAAGTCCTCGCGGCTCATGACGAGCGAAGCGTCCCTGTTGAGCGTACGGCGCATGGCGGTCTTCGCCCAGGTGCGCTCGAACAGGTTGCGCACGAACCGCGCGTTCCCGAACGCCTTGCTCTCGACGAACGCGTCCGGCAGGCGCGTGAAGTAATCCCGCACCGCCGCCTCAAAACCGGCGTCGTACTCAAAGCTCTTGCGCGCCATGCGCATAAAAATATCCGCGAGCTGCTCCCGCGTATAATTCGGGAACTCCAAGGTATACGGCATGCGGCTTGCGAGCCCCGGATTCGCCTTCATGAGCGTCTCCATCTCGTTGGGATAGCCCGCCATTATCACCACCATGTCGCTGCGGTGGTTCTCCATCTCCGCTATCATGGTGTCAATCGCCTCCTTGCCGAAGTCACGCGTGTTGTCGTCGCCGGCGTAGAGCGAATACGCCTCGTCCACAAACAGCACGGAGCCATAAGCGTCCCGGCACATCGCAGCGGTCTTGGGCGCCGTTTCGCCTATGTATCTGCCGCAGAAGCTGCGCCCGTGATACTCGTAGAAATTCCCGTTGCGCAGCACGCCGTTCTCCGCGAGCACCCTGCCCAATATGCGGGCAATGGTGGTCTTGCCCGTGCCCGGGCTCCCCACGAAGCGCATGTGAATGCACGGGGGTTCGACGTCCGACAGTTCCAGCGACAGCTTTATCTGCGCCACTATCTCCTTTATCCGGTCGCGCAGAGCCTCCACGCCTACCAGCTCGTCCAGCATCGCCATGCCCGACATGCCGTCCGCGCTCTCCTGCGTCAAGCCGGCTATCTCGCCTCGCTTTATGCGCGTATCGTCTACGCCGTTGCGCACGTTCGCCAGTTGCTTGATGTAGAGCAGCTCGTGCACGACCTTTTTGACCGTCCTAAAGCCATAGAACTTGCCGTCGCTCTTCTCCTCGCGTATGCGGGAGTAGAATGCCGGCCACGCGTCCTCGTCCATGACAAAGCCCATGTCCCTCACCAGGCGCTCGGCATAGCTGCCTATGTCCTCCGTTGAGAGCGGCGCGAAAGTCAGCTCGCGTGCGTACGTCACGTTGGATATGTCGCGCTTGACCTTCGCCAGCACGTTCTTCTCCACAAACGGCACCCTGAATACCACTATGTGGTTGTGCAGCTTGTTCTCCACAGTCCAAAGTATGGCGGCGAACTCGGGGGAATTGGTCTTGGATATCCAGGCGCTCAGGTCTATGCATATCACCTTGCTGTTCTCCGCGCGATACTTGTCCAGGCCCATGTTGTCGAGCATGGGCAGAGGGTTGTACTCCGCGTCGCTGCGCGGCTGCGCCGGCGCCACCTCGAGCACGGGGTCGTTCTTGTCTATGCGCGCCAGCTTGCTCGCGTCGATTATCGCCGCCAGCTTCTCGAGATAAGTGGTCAGCCCGTGCCCGCCGCCAATCGAGAATATGTACCGCTGCGACTTGAATGCGTCATAGGTTCGCCGCTTGATTATTTCCTGGGCAATAGCGGCTATCTCATGGGCGAGCTGCTTGAAATCATCGCAGCCGACGAGCGCGTCTATGGCGTCCAGCGTCTTCTGTACGCCCGCGTCGCGCGCATCTTGCTTCGCGGAGGAGGTGCGCAGGGCTTCCCCCTCCGCGCCGCCGACGGCGGCGCGCTGCTCTATGTGCGTTTCACGCCTCGGCTCGGCCGGCTTGGCGTCCGGCGGCGCGGCGGGAGCTGCGGGCGCGGCGGACGGCAGCTCCACGGGCTTGTCGCGCTCGGGGTCGTACGGGTCAAAGCTGTATTCAAGCGCCTCCGCCATGCCGTCATCGCGGCTTATCCCGCGAAGCGTCATCAACAGCCACTGCGACATCAAGTCCTCGTGCATATCTATATCCACGAAGAATTGGCAGGCGTACTCCCATAGCCCCAGCAGCAGGAATCGCTTGTCAAAGCGCGTGGCGAGCCCTTCCGCCATCATGCGGCAGTAACTGCGCCCTTCCTTGCTGTGGGCGTCAGCCCACTGCTTATCCCATCGGACGGTTATCTTCTTCTTTGCCATGCCATACCTCCCATTCGCGCGCTTTACCACAGGATTATAGCACAGTTTGTCGACTCGCACTACGGCGCGCAGCCGGGAAGCGCGGCGCTCCGCGCGGCCTGCCAAGCGGCGCGAAAAAAGGGGGCGGCGGCGCCGTCCCCTCGCGTGTATGCGCAGTCGTGATATGGCGTTAGCAGCCGCAGCTCGTGCGGGCGCAGGTCGTATCGCTGCAGCCGCAGCCGCAACCGTCGGAGATGCAGCCGTTATTGCAGAGCAGGAGCAGCAGAATTATCCACGTCCAGTCGTTGCCGTTGCCGCAGCCGCAGCCGTCGTCCGAACCGCCTATGAGAATGAGTATGATGATCCACCACCAGTTATTGTTTGAGCAGAACATTAAATGAGCCTCCTTGTGATGATTGCCGGTCGCCCAGCTACCACATAATACTCAGCGAGCGCAGGTTTTGTGAAAGCGGGCGCGGCCAGCGCGCGTGCGCGCGCCAGCCCCCGGTGGGCGCACGGCGTGCGCCTCCGGGGGCCCAAACGGCGAAGCCGTTTGGGCCGCGCCCCGCCCCCTCATCGAACGCTTTCGGCGGCATGCGGGCGGGGAAAACAGTTGCCCTCTCGCCGGCGCCGTGATATAGTGGTTCTCAATAAAACTGTTGGAGGCGGGAGATGGCTCACACAAGGCGGCGGGCGATGCGGCCGGTCGTGATATTGCCGCTTGGCTTTCTGTGCATCATACTCGCGGGCGCATGCCTTTTGTCACTGCCCGCAGCGTCTAACGACGGCGAAGCGCTGCCGTTCTTTGACGCGCTGTTTACAGCGACTTCCGCCACCTGCGTCACCGGGTTGGTCGTGCGCGACACGGCCACGCAATTCACCGTGTTCGGGCGCGGGGTCATACTCTTAATGATACAGGTGGGCGGGCTCGGCTTCATGACGCTGGCCGCCATGGCGTTTTCGTTCTTCCGCGTGCCCTCGCCTCAGCAGGTCGCGCCCGTCGCGGAGGCGTTTGGTGAGGACCGGCTGGACAAGGCGTACCACATAGCAAAACAGGCGGTGCTGCTGACGCTCTGCATAGAGGCCATAGGCGTCAGCGTGCTGCTGATACGGTTTATACCCATGTTTGAAGGAGACGTATGGCGGGCGACAGGCCATGCGGTGTTCCACAGCGTGTCCGCTTTCTGCAACGCCGGATTTGACCTCATGGGCGGAGTCACCGGACCGTACAGCTCCATGACCGCGTTTGTCGCGGACCCGCTCGTGAGCGTGACGCTAATGGCGCTCATAATACTCGGCGGCATGGGCTTTGCGGTGATACTCGCGGTCGCCAACCCCAAGCGCAGGCTCTCGCTCTCCGCCAAGATAGTGCTCGTGAGCTATGCGGCCTTCTTCGTCGGCGGCACGCTGCTCGTGCTGCTCACGGAGTACTCCAATCCCGATACCATCGGCAACATGCCGTTTTGGCAGAAGCTGCTCGCCGCCGCTTTTCAATCCGTCACCTGCAGGACGGCGGGCTTTAACACAATAGACCAGGCCGCGCTAAACGACTCCACAAAGGTGCTCTCGTCAATACTCATGTTCGTGGGAGGAGCGCCCGCGGGCACCGCCGGCGGCGTGAAGGTCACTACCGTGGCGGTCGCGTTCCTGACGCTGCGCTCACTCATACTCGGCCGCGAGGAGGTGTTTGCGTTCTCGCGCTCCATAAAGGCCGGCGCGATCCGCCGCTCGCTCTCGATAATAATGCTGGCCGTGTCCGCCGCGATTATATCGACAATAGCGATATCGTTCGCCCAGCAGCTCGCGGGGGCGGGCGCGGAATACGTCGACGTGCTGTACGAAACCATGTCCGCCATAGGCACGGTGGGGCTGAGCGCAGGGCTGACCGCGACTTCTACCGCGTTTACGCGCGCACTGCTCATGGCGCTGATGTTTTTAGGCAGGTTGGGCCCGCTGACTATCGCGGTGTCGGTCGCCAGGCCGTCCATGAGCGCGGGCAGATATGTCGAGGAGAACGTAATAGTGGGTTGAGCCGCGCCGCTATGCAAAAAGCGCCCCAGACGGGGCGCTTTTTTATGTGGATACGGCGCGCCAAACGAGCGCGGTCACGCCGCGCTTGCCGCGCAACAGAGCACAGCCCTTACAGCTGCTCTACGGGAGCGTCGGGCGCGTTGTCGCGCACGCTCTGAATGCCGTTCTCGCAGCTCGCCTTGGACGCATAGCCCTCGCTTGCCGCGATGATCTCGCCGTTGCGCGCCTTGAGCCGGAAGCGGAACTCGCCCTTCTTGTCCGTGTACAGCTCGAACTTGGGATTCGTGGCTGCCACCGTCTCCTCGGCGGTCTGATCCTCCAGATTGGCGATGGGGGCGTTCTTCTTCACGCTCTCGACGCCGTTGAGGCACGCCGCCTCCGTAGTGTACACCTCGCTCGTCGCAATAACCTGACCGTTGGTCGCCTTGAGGTTGAACATGAACCCCGTCGGAACCGTCTTGACTACAAACTTGCCCATGGTATTCCTCCGCATCAGTTAATCCGGCATATCCGGCGGTGCACCGGCGTCCGGCATATTAAGCATACGCCTCCGCGCGTAATATGTCAAATCCGGGCGCCCTGGGGGGATTGTTGGCGCGCGCACGCGCCCCCACCCACCCGCCCTCAAGGCAGCGCTGCCCGCGTGCGGGAAGCGCCGGGCGCGGCCAGGCGCGCATACGCGCGCCAGCCCCCGAAGGGGGCCGGAACGGCGGAGCCGTTCCGGCCGCGCCCCCCGGCGGGCGGACGCAAAAAACAACAGCCCCCGCACGCGGGGGCAGCAGATGTCCATTAGATTAGAGCGCGCCGGTCAGCCGCCCAGCTGACGCCGCTCGGCGGCGATGCTCGCCCAGCGCTTCTGGGCGTAGTAGCCGCGCACCGCCTGATCCGCTACATAGAGGAACGCCGCCAGCTTCCAGCTTCCGTCCTTAGCCCGCGAGACCTTGACGCGCGCCAGATAATCGCCGTGCTGCTTGCACGCCGCAATGCCTATTGCCTTTGAGATGCTGAACTGTATCCAGCCGTCTATGGGCAGCGGGCAACCGCACGCCGGGCACCTGTACGATACCGAAGTGCGCGCCTGCATCGCCGCCTCGCGCGAGGCGAAGCCCGCTATGACGGTCGAGTATACGTGCGAATTCATGAACGCCGTGCGCGTCTTTACGGGCGTGAAGTAGTCCCGCAGCCCGGCCTCCATGTCGAGTCGCTGCGCCACGAGCGCCGCGTAATAAGCGTCGTTGTGCGCGTTGTGGGCGCTCAGCCGCTGCTCTATGCCGTAGTGCTCCATCGCCGAGCTGAGCGAGCGCTGGTTGAGATCCCCCATGACCTGCTTGCTGTATATGAGCTGCAGGTTAAACCACGGCGGCACCCAGCCCGCATCTAACTTGTGCAGGCGCAAGTTGTCCAGCAGCATGGGCATATCGTCCCGCCCCCATGTGAGCAGCACGAAATCCTCGCCGCACCAGTCGCGGAAGCGCGCAATGGCCTCTGCAAACGGGCGGCCTGCGGTGAGCGCCGCCTGCGTGATGCCCGTTATCCGCTTTACTCTGCTCTGCAGCTTCTTGTAGTAACGCGGCGCGACGTATATGGCAAAGTCGCCGACGAACTCGAAGCGCTCGTCGAGCATGTACGCGCCCAGCTGTATTATCTCCCCCGTGAGCGGAAAGGGGTGCTGCTTCGTGCATTGTTTGGAAAACGGTTGGTTCCATTCCATATCAAGCACTACATAGTTCATATCTCACCGCCATGCTGTTTGCATGATTATAACACATGCGCGGCGGTGCGTAAATACACCACGGCCGGCGCGATCATGCAAAAAAAGCACTCTCTCGACATTGTTTGTCGTTTTTAGGTCTATAAACGCCTTTCTTCGACTTGTGTTAATCCGCCAAATACCGTACAATTACTTTATGCTGAAAGTTCTGATATGTGATGACGAGGCCGTCTTCGTCCGCCAGCTCGGTGAGCTGATTGCGCGATGCGCGGACGAAAGGGCGTTACATGTTGACGTGGTGAGCTGTTCAACCGTTGCGGAAACGCGCGAGTTGCTCGCCCGCAACGCGTTTGACCTCGCCATAATCGATTTGATGCTTCCTGACGGCAGCGGCTACGATGTGGCGCGTTTCGCGCGGCGCCACTGTATTGCGGTCGAAATAGCCTTTGTCACTTCGCTTGAAGACCACATGGGCTCCGCGTTCCGCTTCAAGCCGCTGGCGTATGTACTCAAGCCGGTGACCTACGAGAGCGTGGAGAGTTTGTTTGAAACATTCCTGACATACTTGGAGATGGCAAACCAGCGCTTCATAATAGACACAAAGGGAGCCGTGTTGTCCATTCCCTACCGCGACATAGAGTACTTCGAGTCCTTCAAGCACAACGTCACGGTGCACTGTATCAACGGCACTCTCTACACCTATTCCGCAAAGCTTTCGGACGTCGTTAACATGCTCCCGCAGGGGCGCTTCGTGCGCTGCCACCAGAGCTATGCCGTCAACATACAGCACATATCCGCGCTCAGCAAGACGCAGAAAGAGATAGTAATGGCTTCTGGCGCAAAGCTGCCCATCAGCCGCTCCATGCGGCAATCGGTGCTTCACATATGCCTCGACAGCGATTCCTGGCGGCTGTAAGCCACATGCGCCGCCTGTTCATTGCGTGACCTTATCACTTTGGAGGTGATGTGCATTGCCGTGGACGCTCGACAACGCTTATAGCGTGGCGCTGCTTTTAATCTTACCCGCCGCGTGCATGACCCCCTTTTGGTTCTGCGAAACCCCCAACCGTAAGCGCTTCCATGCGCTGGCGCTGGCGTACGCCGTCCTGTTTTTGCTGTGCGGCATTGCGAGCGTGGGTATGGTGCACATCGAGCTGTACACCAATGGCGAGATAGATTTCGCCGGCAGCAATTTGACTTCAAAAGCGTTCTGCACCGCGCTCTGCGCGCTCACGCTCATGGCGGCGCAGATTACGCTGCTGGGCGTTGTCACGGGCAAGCAGTTCCGCGAATTCGCTTTTGAGTATTGCCTTGCGCAGGCGGTCATGGCGCTTTCGGCCGCAGCCGTTTGGCTGTGCTCCGGCTGGATAGGCGAACCGCTGCTGGAACTCGCAGAGCAAGCGCCCCACGCGCTCCGGTGCGCGCAGCTGGCGCTCTCGAGCGCCTTGGCGTTCGCGCTCTGCAAGCTCATGTACAAGCGCACGGTGGAGCGCGTCGCGCGTGTGCCGCGCTTCCAGTGGGCGTCGAACTGCGTATTCTTTGCCGCGCTGTTCGCCGCCGCCACGTTTGCAGTCTACAAGCGCGCGCACTCGCATATAAGCCCGGCGGCGCTCATGGCGGTGCCGCTCTACGGCGTCGCGCTGCTCGGCATTATACGCGGCGTGTTTGACTGGCGGTACATACACAGGCTCAGGATAGAAATAGAGCATACCCGCCTTGTGCGCGAATATGTGGCGGCCATGCGCGAGCGGCAGAGGGAGTTTGCGGAGATAAAACACGACACCCGAAACCACCTGCTCGCCATGTCCGTGCTGCTCGACGAGGGCGACGTGAGCGGGCTGCGCGCATATCTCAACGAGCTCAACGCCCAGTACAGCCCCGGCGGCGAGCGGATATGCGACAATGCGCTCGTATCCGCGCTGCTCGAAAGCAAGCTGAACCCGCTGCGCAGCGCCGGCGCGGAAGTGTGTTTCAAAGCGAGCCTTCCGCCGGATTCCGCGCTGTCTGATTTCGACCTGGTCACAATTCTCTCAAATCTGCTCGACAATGCCGCGCATGCCGTCTCCGCCATGGCGAACTCCGCCGATGGGCAGGTGGACGTCGTGTGCGTGGAGGATGCCATGAGCTTTAAGCTCAGCGTGAGCAACACTTTCACCGCCGCCAACACACGGGACCCGGACGATTTTAACCACGGCCACGGACAGGCCATAGTGCGCCGCAGCGTAAAGCGGCTCGGCGGCATATGCAGCTTCAAGGCGGAGGACGGCGTGTATCGCGCCGCGGTGTACATACCTCTCTGTGACGCACCCCCCCCCCCAGAACAAAAGTACGATGCGCCGCCTGAGAAGCTTGACGGGGCCGCAGGCGTGAACGAGTGAGCGCGTCGCGGGGGGCGCCCTCCTGATGATTTTTGGGCGCTGTCGCGCCACCCCTCCCTCCCTCCCAAAACTCGAAAAGGGCGCCCCCTTTCCTCTCCGCGCCACACCCCGTCCTTGTGCGCACGGCGGGCTCAAAACGCCAAAGAGCCCCCCGCTTTGGGGGGACCCTTCGGAATATGTGGAGGGAATGGTATGGGCTCTACTGGGCGGCCTTCATCTCGTAGCCGCGGCCGCGCTCGCGCGCGTCTTCCATGACGAACTTGTCCGCAACGAGCGCTATGAACTCTCCGTTCGTGGGCTTGTCGTTCTTGCTGTAAATATTATACCCAAACATTTGGTTTATATTCTCAATCCTGCCGCGCGTCCACGCGACCTCTATGGCGTGCCTTATGGCGCGTTCCACCTTGGACGACGACGTCTCAAAATGACTCGCTATGCTGGGATACAGCTCCTTCGTTATGCGGTTTATCATGTCCGGCTTGTGGTATACCATGCGGATCGCGTCCCTGAGATAGTGATAGCCCTTTATGTGAGCGGGTATACCTATGGTGAGGAATACGGAGGTGATCTTCTCGTCGAGCGTGCGCGGAGCGGCGGGTATTCCCAGCGTCAGCGTCTGCGCCGCTGCGAGCGATGTCGAGTCCGTGAGGTCGCATATCCGGCGAAACAGCGCTTCGGGGTCGACCGGCTTTACCATATAGTACTTGGCGCCGTATGCGCACGCCTGGCGCACCATGTCCTCATGCCTCATCGCGCTGACGACTATTACGGCGGGCGAGCCCTCGCAAGCGGCGAGCTGCTCCAGCACGTACAGCCCGTCCGCCTTCGGAAGTATGAGGTCGAGTATCAGCACATCATAGCGCTCCCTTCGCAGCATGGTCAGCGCCTCCATGCCGTCGTTTGCGACGTCCACCTTGGACACGCTCTCCCTCGACGCCATATAATCGCGCACGGCATTTCTAAACTGCGAGTTTCCGTCAGCAACAAGTATCTTGCTTTTTATCATCGTTTCCTCCCTTATTTCGTGAACAAATGGTATGACAGGGCAATCGCTGCAGCTTTTTGCCGCTGATGGTAGAATTATAACACCAGAATTTTCTTCTTGCTACATCAATTTATGTCTATTTTTACATTTACTTAAATCTAATTCTGAAAACTATGTCATAAAATTGTTGAACACCCTTGAAAAATCAGATAATCAGTGGCATTTTTGATATAGATTCTATATATACATAAATCTAATTTTTTCACAAATATATAATCCTTTTATTCAGTAATAAACAAATTCCACAAATCATATTTGTAATTTAATTACTTAAACAGATTTTGCTGCCATCCTTTTAGCTTCACAGGGGAGCAATCTCGTCACATACCGGCGAATATTCGATAAACAATTTACATTCTCCGACACGCGAGATTTCCACATCGAGAGCATACTCGCACAGGCGCTCTCGCCAAAAAGAAACAGCCTGTTTTTTGCGTTAAATACGGCATTTTTCGTGAGCGCGACTTCGCTTTTTTGCACACCCGCCTCATTTGGTCATGCACGCAAATCGCACTATCTTTGCACATTATGCACATAGTTATCCACATTAGAAACGCGATTTTTGCGGCAAAAGCGCTCATTTTCCACACACTGCGCCGAACCCGTCCGCACTTCGATGTGGATACGCGCAGCGCGCCGACTCAATCAATATATACGCCAAAACTACTATTTGTACAATATCACTGTACGGTATTCAATGCGCGCCGCGCACAAAAGGCGTGACCAAAAACAGCGCGTCTGGTATAATTGAGGAGGTGGTTGGAGTTATCCTGGTTATCCATACACATTTTGTTATTTGGCATTGTGATGTGTGTGAATAATATCAGGATATGTGGTATATGTAGATAACCGGCGGCAGTTTTCCTCTGCGTTTTCAACGGAGCTTTTGGCTTTAGGCGGCGCGCTGCCGGCGTTATCCACAGAATCCGCGTCCCTACTACTATATCTACTATAATAATATTAACGGAGTCTATGCATCGACGGGAGGTAACCATGAAATTCACCGTTAACACGAACGAGCTAAACGAAGGAGTGGCGGTCGCCATACGCGCACTCTCCCCCAACAGGATAATGCCCATACTCGACGGCGTGTACATTCGCGCGGAGGGCGATTCGCTCACGATAGTGTGTACAGACCTCTCGCTACGCATTGAGGCCGTCATACCGGCGCTGGTAGAGGTGGCCGGGGAGGCCGTCATACCGGGCAAGCTGTTCGCGGACATATCGCGGCGCATGCCGGGCGGGGAGCTGGCGTTTGAGACGCATCGCAACTCGGTGGTGCTCACCTCGGGGCTCGTGAAGACCACATTGCAGATGACGCCCGCCGCGGATTACCCGCGCCCGCCCGTCGTGGACTCCGAGAGCCGCATTTCTATCGGCGGCGCGTTGCTGAAGCGCATGATCCGACAGTGCGCGTTCGCCACGGCGCAGGACGATTCCAAGCCCATGCTCACGGGCGTGCTGTTCGACTCCAAGGACGGCGTGCTCGAAATGGTGGCGCTGGACGGCTTCCGGCTCGCCATACGGCGCGAAGCGGTGGAGAGCTCCTTTGAGAGCAAGAGCGTGGTAGTACCTGTAAAGTCGCTCAACGAGTTCGCGCGCATCATTGACGACGAGCAGGTGCAGCTCGTGCTCTCGGACAGCCACGCGCTCATAGACCTGGGGCACACGCGCATGTACACCCGCCTGATAGAATCGAAGTTCATCAAGTACGACCACATACTCTCCAATGACTACAAGACGAGAGTGCGGCTAAATCGGGCGGAGTTGTTGGACGCGGTGGAGCGCGCCGCGCTGATGACGCGCGATTCGGGCACGGGGGACGTCAACATGAGCTTCGACGAGTACTCGCTGCGCATAACCGCGAGCAGCCAGATGGGCGGCATAGACGAGAACCACAGCGTCGAGGTGATAGGCAATCCCATAGAAATAGCGTTTAAGGCGCGCTACTTGATAGACGTGCTGCGCAATCTCGACGACGAGGAGCTGCTGTTCGATATGACTACGAGCGTGGGGCAGTGCGTAATACGCCCGATAGAGGGCGACAGCTACTATTACCTCGTGATGCCCGTCAGGACGCGCTGAGCAGAGCGTAACTATTCGCCCGCAAGGGGGGCCGCGGCCCGCGCGCGAATGCGCGCGGGCTTGCGCATGCGCGCAAGCCCCAAAACGGCGGAGCCGTTTGGGCCGCGGCG
>JAUNBH010000029.1 GCA_030527165.1 Clostridia bacterium | reverse complement strand
TGTCGCAGTCCAGTATTGCCCCGGTGTAAGCGTCTATCTCGTATTCGTACTCGTTACCGTTGGCGTATATCACGACAATGTACTCGTCTCCGTCCAGCTCGCACGATACGAGCCTCACGTCGTCCGCGTGAGTTGCGGCGAGCGCTATTGCGCCGGCCTCCTGTGCACTTATCAGCGTCCTACCCTCCTGGGGCGTGGGGCTGACGCCAACGCCCGGAGTCGCCTGCGGCGCGGGCGTGCCCTGCGGCGTGGAGGATGGGCTCTGGCCCGGGTCGGCGGCGCCCTCGGGTATTATGATGAGGGTGATGTTGTTGTTAAGCAGCAGTTCGTCCAACTGTTCCACCAATGCCTGAAAATCCGTGCCGTCAGATATGGTGAGCTTGATGGCACCCCCGTCAATGAGGAAGTTCATGTCCATGGCGCGCAGTATCAGCTCATCCGTGACGAGCGTGCTGTGCTTGCCCCGGTATGAGTAGCCCTCTATGAGCGTTGCACCGTCGTCGTTGAGCGGCTCGATGTCGAGCACTCTGCCGCTGCTGCTCACGGAGAGCAGTACCTCTGGGTTTATAGTGAGCCGTATGGAGCCGGATACTATGTAATTGGGCTGTATCAGGCCAAAGAACAGTATCAGCATACACGCGGCCGCCACGGCGACGGTCGCAAGCCGTCTGGCCAGGAGCTGCACCTTGCCGGCGGGCTCCCGCATGGGCACCACCTCGTCCACCAGCTGCCCCAACTCGTAGTTGAGATTTGCGACCTTTATATAGCGACCCTGCTCATCGAGCGCAACCGCGTAGCTCGTATGACATTCGAGAATCAGGTATTTCATAGTGTCACTGCCTCCTTCTGCGGGATCATGCGGCATAAATGGCCTCTAATAATCTCGTATCCGTTCGTGTAAGCCACCGCTATGGCAATCATGTACTTACGATGCCTCTCAATAGTCTTTCTGTCCACTCCCGACCCGAGTGAGATCTCCGCGATTGGGAGTCTTCCGCTTCTCACGAGCGCATCCAGCAAGTGTGGGTTTTCCCGCATAAAGGCGAGTGCGCTGTGGCAGGCTTCCAAAGTGCGGCTCTGCTTTGGGCTGCTGTCCGCCACCTCCGTGAGCGAGATACCGAATCCCTTCAGCGCGGCGGCGTATTCCATTATCTCCTCGCGTGCGGCGTGACGGGCGGTCCTATTCTCGATCTCGTCGTCACCGGAGTCGATGATGTCGAGCACGGTCCGGCCGGATTCATCTATCGGAGCATCGGCGGAGACCACATCCCTGTGCCGCTTCTCGCGGCGATGATAGTCGATGAGCCGATTGCGAATGGCCGCAGCCGCATATGCCATAAACGAGCCTCGAACGCGATCGTAGCTCAACACGGCTTCGTGAAACGCCAACATCGCGATCCCGAGCTCGTCGTCCCTGCCCTCGATGGGTATCCGCTTGAGGTGCTTGGACACTTCAACGCGAATGAAACCCATGTAGTTGCGTATGAGCGCATCTGCGGCATCTGGGTCGGACTGGGCGGCCTGCACAAGGCGCGTTAGTTCGTGATCACTGGCCATAGATTTCTCCTCATAATAAGTAATACGGCGTTGGCGCCGCATAATCGGGGTCGCAGCGCGAAGTCGCACGAAAAATTATACCACAATATGCGTGCGCAACGCAGACGCGCGCGGAAAACTGTCAAAACAGCGCAAAAAAGGGGCGCGGAAATGCCGCGCCCGCACGGAGTGCGCAAATGCTTACACCGGTAGATAGGTGATGAGGAGCGCGCCCACACCAAGGCTGAGCGCGTTTGCGACGAGTGCGTACAGCAGCGCGACCCACCACTTTTTCTCTTTCATGGTCAGCGCGAACACTAACGCCTCCACCGCGAATACCAGCCCCTCGCACAGTACGAGCGCAAACATGGCGTATGCGCCGGCGCTGCACAGCAGTATGTTCAGCGCTGTCTGGGTGACGAGGTTGACGATCAGGAATATGAGCCAGCTGCGCTTTGCCCGGTAACCAAATATGAGCAGCACGAGTCCCTCTATTATGAGCGTGCACACCACCCTGATTGCGATGAGCAGCGCGTTGCGCGCAAACGGCATGCCGTAGGAGACCGCCATTGTCGTGCAGTCGATGTAGAGCAGCGTGTTGTAATCCGTGAGCTCATCCGGCGTCAGGACGATCTCGTTTATGACTTCATCGCCCGCACTTATGACGATGTATACGCGCTCGCGGTCAAAGTCGACGTCGTTGCCGGGCAGGTAGAAGCGGAAATAGTTCTCCCATGCTTTGGAGGTGTGAGAGAGCGTTAGCGGGCTCACGGTGGTGCCGTCGACATATCGCAGCTCGACGAGCGTATCCTCCGGCGCATTTGAGAGCACGACGGTGAGCAGGGGCGGCTCGGCGGAATTCGCTAGCGCGGCATTGGGCAGCGCGCACAGCGCCAGCGCGACGACGAGTGCGGCGACGAGTAGTTTAGAGTTCTTCTTCACGTGCATGACCTCCTGGTATTGCGTCTCATGAGTTGCCGCCACGCCGGCGGGAGCTTACCGTGCATGTCAGCCGTGCCGCTGAGACAGTTCCGCGCGTATGCGCTCAATAAAGCTCCTGGGCATGGGCAGGTTATGGCCGGAAGCTATGAGGGCAAACGGGAAGCGCTCCATGGCGTCCAACGACAGGGCGTACTGCTCCGGTGAGTCCTCGAGCTCGGGCAAGGGCGACTCCGGTGCGTCACCCACGTTATCGCCGGCGTAGAGCACGCCGTCTTCCTCGTCTAACACGCAGAGCCCGTCGCGCGTGTGACCGCGAACGGGAAATATGCGTACCGCGTCGCAGGGGAAGCGCAGCTCCCCGCATACGAGCACATTGGGAGGCAGCAGCGGCGCTTCACCGCCAGGGTGCACCGCGGGGTTTGCCATGGACAGCGCATAGTCTGCCACGCACAGCTCACGGCAAGCGTAGTGCGCCAGTATCGGGCGGTCTGCAAACAGCGCGTTGCCCCAGATGTGATCCCAGTGATAGTGCGTGTTGATTACGGTCAGCGGCAGGGCTGTAAGTGTGCGCACCGCATCGTCGAGCGCGCGCGCGTCGTCCATGCCCCGACCGGTGTCGATGAGATAGGCGCGCTGTGAGCCGATTATGACGTAGCAGTTGAGATCCCAGGCTTCACCCGTCGTGAAGCGCAGCATGACGCCTCGCCGGGATATGCGTGTTATATCCATACGCCTCCGGTAGCGGGCTCGCGAGCGCGCCATTGCCACGGCGACAATAACGCGCTGCCCGCCAAGTTATCATTCACAAATAATACGCGCCGTCCGGCGGCTTGGTTCCATGGGCGCGCGATATTATCGCCGCAGCGCTTCTGCCGCAGCGCGCCCGCCCCGCGTGGAGAACAACCGGACGGCAAGCGGACGGCGCCAACTACCCCGGAGGGGGATATACCGCCGCCCTCCCGCCCGTGGGGAGTGGTTTGAGTATCCCGGAAAAATGAAAGAGAAAAATTCGGAAATATCTTGCTGTTCGGATATATCCGTGATATACTCGATTCAGATAAGTAAGGTGGTGTTTTCATGAATACAGGAGACGCTGTTAGAGAAGTAATGAGATTGAAAAAAACAGGTGTAAATCGATTGGCTGATAAACTGGGGAAATCCCCTCGGCTTGTCAGCGAACGATTGAGCCAGCAAAATATTAGCATTGCCAAACTACATGAAATGCTACGAGTTTTAGATTATAAAATCATTATTGTGCCCCGAGACACAACGCTTCCCGATAATAGTTTTACGATTGAGTAACTCAAGAGTCCCCGAAAGCGGTTATGAGCTCACGATAGGCGATGCGTCCGAAAATGACTCTTAACCAAAGGTCGATGTAAACGCTCCGTAAATAAACGAATACTCAAAGGGGTCAACGCCCCAACGAAGAATTAAATTGATACCGCCAAAATCGTTCAGACAGAAGGTATAGAATGATTCACGGGTATGCTCGTGTTTCCACTAAGGGTCAAGCGCGTGACGGGAACAGTCTTGATAGTTAGACGAGTGCATTGCGAGCGGCTGGGGCGGTGGACATATATAGTGATTCGTTCACGGGCACGATGCTTGACCGCCCGGTGTTTGACAAACTCAAACGCAGACTGCGAGCAGGGGATACGCTTATTGTTACGAAGCTCGACCGTTTTGCGAGAGGCTCGTCCCTGGCAAGCGGACGACGCTGTTATTTGCCGAAGGCATAAAAAAGCGTCGGAGCAAAGCGGACTTTGCACCCTGACGTGACTGCTCGCAGCTGTCGTTCGTCTCCACGCCGCCCGCAGGCGGCGTGCCCCGCAAAAAAGTTGGTAGTGCCGCCGGAGCGTCATGCCCGCGTTTACAAGGGCATAGCGGAGGCAAACGTGACTTTTTGCGGAAGAGGAGGAGCAAGGGAGCGCATACGAAAAATCCGACGGCGGTTACACGCTGTCGGATTGTGAGTGGAGCGGACTTTGCTCCGACGTGGAGCTGGTGATCAGATTCGAACTGACTACCTCGTCATTACCAATGACGTGCTCTACCTACTGAGCTACACCAGCAAAAGCGACTTACACATTATAGAGGAGCAGTAGCAAAAATGCAATAGCCTATTTGGCAAACAGGGTGATTTTTTTGCACAGACAGCGGGTTATATATTGTGCAATGCGGCGGTGAGGGCGTTTATCCCGATTGATATGCCGCGCTTCCCGCGGGTGCGTCCCCGCCCGGCGGGAGCACACAGCTCCAATCGCGGGCTAGGGGGTCGATTTGTGGCGCGTGCGCGCCGCCCCGCCCGCCCACCCGCAAGGTAGCTTCTCGCTTGCGCGAGAAGCCATGGTTCGCGGCTGAAACGGCTGCGCCGTTTCAGCGCGGGCGCAAGTATTGCGCCCGCGCCTGCGCGCATTCGCGCGCAAGCCGCGCCCCACCCGAGTGGACTTCCCACAGCGCGCAAGAGCGCCCTCGAAAAGGGCGCTCTCAAAATGCCGGTGATGCGTTTACAGAGCTTCGACTATGGTGCAGACGCCCATACCGCCGCCGACGCAGAGCGTAGCCAGGCCTGTCTTCTTGCCGAGGCGCTTCATGGCGTAGAGCAGCGTCACGAGTATGCGGCAGCCGCTGGCGCCTATGGGGTGACCGAGCGCAATCGCGCCGCCCGACACGTTGACCTTTGCCTGATCCCAGCCGAGATCCATGCCCACGGCTATGGACTGTGCGGCGAACGCCTCGTTTGCCTCTATGAGGTCTATGTCGTCCAGCGTCATATTCGCCTTCGCGAGCGCCTTGCGGCACGCCGCGACGGGGCCTATGCCCATTATGCTGGGCTCAACTCCGGCGGAAGCGCCGGCTACTATGCGCGCCATGGGTGTAACTCCGAGTTCCTTCGCCTTCTCCGCCGTCATCAGTATGACCGCCGCCGCGCCGTCGTTTATGCCGGAGGCGTTTGCCGCGGTTACGGTGCCGCCATCGGGTTTAAATGCCGGTCTCAGCTTGGCTATACCCTCCGCCGTCACGCCCGCGCGGGGGAATTCATCGCGTACGAACGGTACCGTCTCGCGCTTTACGCGCACCGGTACGGGGACTATTTCCTCGTCGAAGTAGCCGTTCTTCTGCGCTTCCTCGCACTTTTGCTGGCTGTGAGCGGCGAATTCGTCCTGCATCTGGCGGGTGATGCCGTACTTGGCGGCGACGTTTTCCGCAGTAATGCCCATGTGATAGTCGTTAAACGCCTCCCAGAGCCCATCCTTGACCATGGTATCGCTTATCTTGTCCTCGTGCATGCTCATGCGATAGCCGAAACGCGCCTTGGGCAGCGTGTACGGCGCCTGGCTCATGCTCTCCATGCCACCGACGAGCACCACGTCCGCCTCGTCCGCGTTTATCATTGCGGCGGCGAGGTTTACGCACTTTAGCCCGCTTCCGCAGACGTTGTTGATGGTCATGGCAGGGATTTCAATGGGCAGCCCGGCCTTGACGGCCGCCTGGCGCGCCACATTCTGACCCAGGCCCGCCTGGAGTACGCAGCCCATGACGACCTCGTCGATGTCCTGCGGGCTGATGCCCGCTCTCGCCACGGCTTCCTTGATGACGATTGCGCCCAGGTCAACCGCGGGCACGTCCTTCAGTGCGCCGCCAAACGCGCCTATCGCTGTCCTGCAAGCGCCGACCAATACAATTTCCTTCATAAACGTAAGCTCCCTCCTGAATATCAATGGGCGACCGAAGCCGCCCTTTTTGTTGTCAGTCGCAGAATTGGATTACCTTCAGGTCGTCCGCCGCCTTTAGCTCTGCGCCGGTCGCCGCCTGAACCTGCTCTACCGTGTAGCCCGCGGCTATCTCCTCGAGCACCAGGCCCGACTCGGTTACGCGGATGACGCCCATCTCCGTCACTATTAGGTCTACCACGCCCGCGCCCGTGAGCGGGAAGGTACACTCCTTGAGTATTTTGGGATTGCCCTTGGCGGTGTGCTCCATGGCGCATATTACGAGCTTTGCGCTCGCCACCAGATCCATGGCGCCGCCCATGCCCGTGACCTTCTTGCCCGGAACCGTCCAGTTGGCGAGGTTGCCCTTCTCGTCCACCTGGAGCGCGCCCAGTATGGTGGCGTTGATGTGGCCGCCGCGTATTATACCGAACGAATCGGCGCTGTGAATATAGGTTGCGCCGGGCACGGTGTTTATGTACATGCCGCCCGCGTCGAACACGTTAAAGTCCTCGTGACCGGGTTCAGCGTGCCCGCCCGAGCCTATGATGCCGTTTTCAGCGTGGCATGTGACGTTTATTCCGGCGGGGATGTGGTTGGCGACCAGCGTGGGAAGCCCTATTCCCAGGTTGATGACGTCGCCGTCGTTTAGCATGAGGGCTACGCGCTTAGCTATAAAATTCTTGTTGTCCATGTTATACCTCCTTGGGGACGGGCACTATGGCATCGATGAATATGCCGGATACGGTTACCAACTCGGGGTCTATGGCGCCGACCGGAACCACTTCCTCCGCCTCGACTACGCAGTAGTCGCACGCCTGCGGGATAATCGCATTGTAATTCTTGGCGGAGCCCTTCATGAAGCAGTTGCCGAACTCGTCGACCACGGCAGCGTGCACTATGCCGACATTGCCGTGCAGCGCTCGCTCCATGAGGTACGTCTTGCCGTCGAACTCGCGCGACTCCTTGCCCTCTGCCAGTATGGTGCCCACGCCCGTGGGGGTGTAGAACGCCGGTATGCCGTAGCCGCCGCAGCGAATCCGCTCCACGAGAGTGCCCTGGGGATTTAGCTCCACGCTGGCTGGATCATCCGCGTACATACGCTGCGCCGTCGCGTTCTGTCCTATGTAGGTACAGATGAGCTTTACGGCGCGCCCGTTCTCCAGCACCTTGATCATGTTGGTGTCCGGGCGGCCCATGTCGTTATTGACTATGGTGAGGTTGCGCGCAGGATGGTCTACCATTTCGGAGAGAATGTGCTCGGGACTTCCGCCCTGAAGGAAGCCGCCCACCATAACGGTGTCGCCGTCCTTGATATGAGCGAGGGCGTCGCGAGCCGTCGTGATTTTGTTCATTTTCTGTTACCTCCGTATATTTAAGTTGCCAAATGCCATGCCCCGCCAAAACGGGCGAACAAATACATCCTAATTCTATACCTGTCCCGCGCGAAAATCAATCGGAATTTAGCCACGCACGCGGCGGAAGGAGTATAAATCGGATAGTTTCATATATTGTATGTCCGGTTGGGTTTTGGTATAATGAAGAATAACACGCGCGAGAGCGGATGGGAGGGAGTGACGGTGAACTCTACCGAACTGAGAGAGAGAATAGGCGCTGCAATGAAGGGCGCTGCGACTCTCGTTATTAAGAACGCGCACGTTGTCAATGTGTTTACCCGCGAGGTCACGCTCGCGGACGTTGCGGTGTACGAGGACACTATAATAGGCGTGGGAGAGTACTCCTGCGACAACGAGTATGACGCGAAGGGCGTCTACTTGTGCCCGGGATTCATAGATGCCCATGTGCACATAGAGTCGTCAATGGTCACGCCGAATTCGTTCGCGCGGGTAGTGCTCCCACACGGCACGACGGCGATAATAGCGGATCCGCATGAGATAGCGAACGTCTGCGGCACGGAGGGCATATGGGCCATGTACAAGATGTCCAACATGATGCCGCTGTGGGTGTACTTTATGATGCCGTCCTGCGTACCCGCGACGCCGTTTGACAACACGGGCGCGCGGATATTGGCGGACGACATGCGCCAGCTCAAGCAAAAGTCGCGAATGCTCGGCTTGGGCGAGGTCATGGACTATGTGTCCACGACGCGCTGCGAGGAGAGCATGCTCGAAAAGCTCGTTTTGTTTGAGGATATGAGAATAGACGGGCACGCCCCGCTGTTGAGCGGAAACGCGCTCAATGCCTACTGCGTTGCGGGGCCTTCCACTGACCACGAGTGCTCATGCTTTGACGAGGTGCTTGAGAAGCTCCGAGCTGGTATGAGCATTTTGATACGCGTGGGCTCCGCTGCCAACGGCGTGCGCGAAATGCTCACTGAGATAGCGGACAGAGGGCTGCCCACGGACAATATGATGTTCTGCACGGACGACAAGCACCTGGAGAACACCCTGCGCGAGGGGCATATAAACTGCATAGCGCGGCTGGCGGTAGAGTGCGGCATAGCGCCGGTGGACGCGGTGCGAATGGCGTCATATAACGCCGCGAGGGCGTACGGGCTCAAGCGGCAGGGGGCGATAGCGCCGGGGTATCGCGCAACCATGGTGTTGTTTGACAACCTGCGCGACTTCAATGTGGTGGACGTGTTCGCCATGGGCAGGCGCTATGAGGACACCGCATGCGACATAGGCCACATTTTGCCGGCGGACGTGCTGAACACCATAAACTGCGCGCCGGTCTCCGCGCGGGATTTGAGCCTGCGCCGTGATGTGCTGGGCGCCAACGCGCGCGCCGACGGGCTGTTCCCAGTTATCCGGACGATACCCGGGCAGCTCGTCACGGAGCTGAAGTACGAGCGGCTGCGCTTCGAGGACGGCGAGTTCGCGGCAGACGAGCGGTTCAACAAGCTGGCGGTGATAGAGCGGCATCACGCCACGGGCAACGTCGGCGTAGGCGTGGTGGAGGGACTGCAGCTGAAGGACGGCGCAATCTGCGCCAGCGTGGCGCACGATTCCCACAACATAGTGGTGGTGGGGGACAACGACGAGGACATGCTCCTGGCGGTCGAGTCGCTCGTGGAATGCGGAGGCGGCTTTGCGGTCGTGCACAGGGGAATCGTGCTCGCCAGGCTCCCGCTGCCGATAGCGGGATTGATGACGGACGCGCCCGTGGAGGAGGTGCTTCGGAAGCAGCGCGCGCTCGTAGACGCGGCGAAGCTCCTGGGCGCGCCGGACGAGAGCGATCCGCTGGTGCTGTTGAGCTTCCTGGCGCTGCCCGTGATACCGAATGTAAGGCTCACGGACGAGGGCTTGATAGATGTTGGCAAAACGGAGTACATATACAAAAACAAGGCAAAAGGGGAGTGAGCTGTATGAGCGTGGGAAAGAGCGTAAAGAGGGTCGACGCCTATGACAAGGTCGTGGGTAGGGCGCGTTACACGGACGACTTCTATGAGAGGGAGCCGCTCGTAGCCAAGGTGCTGCACTCGACCATAGCCAACGGCAGGGTGTTGAAGATCGACGTGTCCAAGGCGTTGGAGGTCGAGGGTGTGGTCAAGGTAGTTACCTGCTTTGACGTGCCCGACACGCAGTTCCCCACGGCGGGGCACCCCTGGTCAACGGATCCGGCGCACCAGGACGTGGCGGACAGGCGGCTGCTTACCGACCGAGTGCGCTACTATGGCGATGACATAGCTGCGGTTATTGCGAAGGATGAGATAAGCGCCGCGCGGGCTCTGGCGGCGATAGCGGTGGAATACGAGGAGTACGAGCCGCTGCTCGACCCCATTGACGCCATGCGGGAAGATGCGCCGAGGCTGCACGAGCGCTTTGAGCGCAACGTGCTGGCGCATTCGGGCTATGAAAACGGCGATTACGCGGCGGCGACAGCAGAGGAAGGGCTGCTGGTACACGACGGGTGGTACAGCGTGCCGACGGTGCAGCACTGCCACATAGAAAACGTCTGCTCGTACGCGTACATGGAGGGCGGAAGGATAGTGGTCGTGAGCTCGACGCAGATACCGCACATAGTGCGGCGCGTCGTCGCGCAGGCGCTGGACATTCCCTGGGGCAAGGTGCGAATCATAAAGCCGTACATTGGCGGCGGCTTCGGCAACAAGCAGGACGCATTGTACGAGCCGCTTAACGCCTACCTGACTACGCTCGTGGGCGGGCGCTGCGTCAAGCTCGAGCTGACGCGTGAGGAGACTTTCACCTCGACTAGGGTGCGTCACGCCATGCGCTTTCACATAGTCACACATTACCGGCGCGACGGCAGGTTTGTGGCGCGGCGGCTGGAGGGCTACTCGGCGCAGGGCGGATACGCTTCGCACGGGCACGGCGTAATAGCCAAGGCGGCGAGCGCCTTCGCGCAGCTTTATGACGACGAGGCCGCCACAAAAGCGGATGTGTACACGGTGTTCACCACCATGCCGGCAGCGGGCGCCATGCGCGCGTACGGCATACCGCAGATCACCTTTGCGATGGAGAGCCATGTTGAGGACATAGCGCGGAGCCTTTCCATGGACCCCATGGAGCTGCGCAGGCTGAACATGATGAAGCCGGGCTTTTACGACGATTTCTCCAAAAACCGCAACTACTACGACAGCTTGGGCGAGTGCATCAAGAAGGGCGCGCAGTACATAGAGTATGAGGCCAAGCGCGCGCGCTACGCGGATGAAACGGGCGATGTACGGCGCGGCGTGGGAATGAGCATATTCTGGTACAACACCGCCGTGTGGCCAATATCACTCGAGGCGTCGGCTTGCAGGCTCGTTCTCAACCAGGACGGTTCGGTTCAGCTGCAGACGGGCGAAACCGAGATAGGGCAGGGCGCGGATACCGTGTTTGCGCAGATGGCATCGCATACGCTCGGCATACCGTTTGAGGACGTGCATGTAGTGTCCACTCACGATACGGACATATCGCCGTTTGGCACCGGGGCGTACGCATCCAGGCAGACATACGTTGCGGGAATGGCGATCCGCCGCAGCGCGGAGGAGCTGAAGGAAAAGATTCTCCGGCACGCGCAGCGGCTGTCCGGCGTCGAGCAGGCGCTGCTCGACATTGAGGACGGGCGCATCGTGCGGCAGGACACGGGCGAAGCGCTGATGACCGTGGGCGACGTGGCGACGGAGACGCTGTACAGCATGACGGACGCGGAGCACATAACCGCGGAGGGCACGCAGCAGTGCAAGTCCAACGCGCTGAGCATGGGCTGCGCGTTTGCGGAGGTGGAGGTCGATATACCGCTCGGCAAGGTGCGCGTACTTAATCTGGTAAACGTGCACGACGCCGGCGTACTGATAAATCCGCAGCTCGCCGAGGCGCAGGTGCACGGCGGAATGAGCATGTCGCTCGGCTATGGCCTGTATGAGACGCTCCAGTTTGACCCCAAGACCGGGAGGCCGCTAAACGGAAATCTGCTCGACTACAAGCTGCCCACGACTATGGACCATCCGCACCTGGAGGCGCGCTTTGTGGAGTTCTACGAGCCGACGAGCGCATACGGGACAAAGGCGCTTGGCGAACCGCCGGCGGTGCCGGCGGCGCCCGCGATACGCAACGCCATACTGCATGCCACGGGCGTGGCGGTAAACGAAGCGCCCATGACGCCGCACGTACTGTTTAAGCGGTTCAGCGAAGAAGGGCTGATAGGGAGGTAGCACATGTACGATATAGATGCCATTTACGAGGCAAAAAGCGTGAGCGACGCGGTGCGCCTGAGGCAGGAGCATCCGCGCGCCGTCATAATTGCCGGCGGAAGCGACGTGCTCATCAAGATACGCGAGGGAAAGCTCGCGGGCGCGGAGCTGATTTCGATTTACAAGCTGGACGAGCTGAGGGGCGTGAGCATGGACGAGGACGGAACGCTCCGCATACTGCCGCTGACGAGCTTCTCGCATATAACCGCGAACGCGCTGCTTAGGGAGCACATACCCGTGCTGTGCGAGGCTGCGGACGTGGTAGGCGGCCCGCAGGTGAGGAATATAGGCACCATAGGCGGCAATATCTCAAACGGCGTCACGAGCGCGGACACGGCGTCTACGCTGCACGCGTGGGATGCGGAGGTGGAGCTGACGGGCGCCAACGGAGTTCGCCGGCTGACGATGAGAGAATACCAGGTAGGTGCAGGCAGAGTGGATTTGCACCCGGACGAGCTGCTGACGGCGATACTCATACGGCGTGAACGCTATGAGGGTTACTTCGGGCGCTACATAAAGTACTCCATGCGGGCGGCAATGGATATTGCCACGCTGGGCTGCTCGGCGAACGTCAGGCTTTCGCCCGACAGGTGTAGAATCGAGGACATGCGGCTTGCGTTCGGGGTAGCCGCGCCCACGGCGATACGCGCCCATAGCGCGGAGGCGGCGGCGCGGGGCGCGGCCGTCTGCGGCGCGACCGTAGACGCGTGCGCCGCAGCGGCGCTGCAAGACGTATCACCCCGCACGAGCTGGCGCGCAAGCAAGGAGTTCAGGCTGCAGCTCACGCGGGAGCTCACGCGGCGCGCGCTAAAGGACGCTATCATACGCGCAGGAGGCGAACTGTGATGGATAAGGTCAGAATACGCTACAATCTCAACGGGACCGACTATGAGAATTACATAGACCCTCGGCTGTCCCTCACGGATCTCCTCAGGGGCGACGCGCACAAGCACACGAGCGTAAAGAAGGGCTGCGAGGTCGGCGAGTGCGGCGCGTGCACCGTCATAATAGACGGTGAAGCGTACAACTCGTGCATATACCTGGCTATCTGGGCGGACGGTAAGCGCATACGAACGCTCGAGGGGGTGACCAACCCCGACGGCAGCCTGAGCGATATACAGCAGGCGTTTGTGGATGAGGCGGCGGTTCAGTGTGGCTTTTGCACTCCGGGTTTTATAATGAGCAGCCTGGTGCTGCTCGAGTCCGGCGAGCGCTGCACGACGGACGAGATAAGGAAGCGCCTGTCGGGCAACATGTGCCGCTGCACCGGCTACGAGAACATAATCAGGGCTGTGGAGAAGACCATGAACGCGCGGCTCGACGCAAAGGGCGAGTAGCGCCGGCGCACGGCACGCGGCATTTCGCCCGGCGCACAGCCGATTATTGCGCGCTGACCGCGCGCCCCACCCACCCACCCACAAGGAACGCTGCCAGCACAAGCGGGCAGCGGGCACAAGGACCGCTACCCACATAAGCAGGCGGTGGGCACGTGGAACGCTGCCAGCACAAGCGGGCAGCGGGCGCAGGGATCGCTACCCACATAAGCAGGCGGTGGGCATAAGGAACGCTGCCCGCACAAGCGGGCAGCGGGCGCCGCGGCGCAAAAATCAAGGGGCGTCCGCCCCTTGATGTCTTCCCCGCTGCGGGCTGAGTGCGATTTGAAAGCGGAGGGTTACCTCCGCTTCCGCGCTTATTTTGCTTTGTAGCTTCCGCAGAGACTTTCATCTGCCGGATCGCCCGTGTGCTCGCAAGCGCAGGGCTCTACCGAGATACTGCTGAGCTTGCACTTGCAACCGCTGTCATTATAACGGCAGCTCGTCACGGAACAGCCAATCGTCTGGCAACCTGTGTTTCCATCCATTGCTATTACCTCCTCTGAATGCTACAAACGGGTCTTGCGACCCCATGCGCAGTAGTATTGTGCGCGCTGCCGGCTCGCATTATTCGCCCAGCGGCGGGCGAAAGGCATTGTAATTCGCGACTGACTGGCATATAATCGTAGGCGTAGGCTTATGAACCGGAGGGCAACGATGAACATACTTATCGCAATCATATTGGGGCTCGTACAGGGGCTGTGCGAGTTTCTGCCGGTATCCAGTTCCGGACATCTCGTGCTGCTCCAGAATGTATTCGGCGTGGAGGAGAACTCGCTGTTTTTCACGATCATGCTCCACGCGGGCACGCTGGTCGCCGTGGTCGTCGCGTACCGGGCGCAGCTCTGGGGAATGATAAAGGCGTTTTTCGCGTCGTTTGGACTGTTGTTTAAGGGCGAATGGCAGCGGCTGCGCGCGCATGTGCGCACGGACGAGATGAAGAAGATATGGCTGCTCATTCTCGCCACTCTCGTCACCGTCGCAATGGCGCTCGTGTTCCGCGATGTAATAGACGATTCGTACGAGGGTAAGTACCTGGGCTTTGGCTTCATCGTGACCGCCGCGCTGCTCTTTTTGCTCAACTTCACGGGCAAGGGCAGCTGTGACCTGCGCGGGATGAAGTGGTACAAGGCGCTGGGCGTGGGCGCGATACAGGGAATAGCGATACTGCCCGGAATATCGCGTTCGGGCGCGACAATAGCGGGGGCGAGCTACATGGGGCTTAAGCGGGAGGCGGCGGCGGAGTTCTCATTCCTGCTGTCGGTACCCGCCATACTGGGGTCGCTCGTGCTGGAGCTGCCGGACGCCGTGCGCGCCGGCGCGGGCTCCATAGATTGGCTCAGCGTTGCCGTGGGTACGCTCGTGGCGGCGGTAAGCGGTTATTTCGCGGTGCGGCTCATGATAAAGCTCATAGTCAATCGCAAGCTCAACGTCTTTGCGTTCTACACGCTCATACTGGGCCTGCTCGTGTTGCTAGATCAGTTTGTATTCAACCTGGTGTTTAGCAACCCGTTCGCGGCTTAACGGAGGTTGCAGATGGTCAAGAACGCGAAACCCGAACGGGAAGCGTCCCGCGACAAGCGGCTCGTAGACAGCGCCGTGCTCCGGCACGATGCGGTGACGCTGCTGATAATGGTACTCGCCTGCGCGGTGCAGGGGTTGGCGATAAACGGTTTCTATGTGCAGCACAGCTTCCTGTCGGGCGGCATCACGGGCGTAGCGCTGCTGCTCGACTACTCCCTGGAGGTGCCGACGTGGCTGACAATACTGGTGCTCAACATACCCGTGTGCATAGTGGGCTTTAAGTATCTCAACCTTAAGCTGGTAGTGTTCAGCATAATCGGTACGGCGCTGCTGACGCTCTCCATAGTGCTCACGGAGGGCTTCATAATACCGATAGAGAACGAGCTGGTCGCCGCTATAGTGGGCTCCGCCATAATAGGCGTATCCGCGGCTCCGGTGGTGCGACGCGACGCCACGCTCGGCGGCCTGGATATAGTGTCGCTGATATTGGCCAAGCGCTTCTCAATATCCATGGGCACTATAAACATAATGTTCAACATCGTCATAATGCTCTGCCTGGGGCTCGTAAAGGGCATAGAGATAGCGCTGTGCTCCATGATAGCCATGTTCGTGAGCAACGTGGCGTTCTCCTACGCGCTCACCGGGCTAAACAGGACCGTGTCGGTGTTCATCATCTCGGACAAGTGGGACGAGATAACGCCGGACGTAATGAACATAATGCACAGGGGCGTGACGTACATACCAGCGCAGGGCGCATATACCGGCATAGAGCGCAAGCTCGTGTACTGCATAGTCAAGACCGCGGAGCTGGCGACGCTGAAGCGCATCGTGAAGGCAAAGGACGAGAACGCGCTGTTCTCCATACTGGAAACAAAGGAAGTGCTGGGGCGCGGCTTCAATGCGCTCAATTAGCCGGTGAGGCAAACTGATATTCGGAGGGATATGCGACATGGAGTTGAGGGAACGAGTCAGCGAGTGGATAGACGCGCATAAGGACGAGCTCATAAACACGCTGTGCGAGTCGCTGCGCATACCGAGCGTAAAGGGCGAGGCCGAGGAGGGCGCGCCGTTTGGCAGGGAGGTAACGCGCGCGATAGAGCACGCGCTCGAAGCGGGCAGGCGCTATGGCCTAAAGACGCGCAACATGGAGGGTTACATAGGGCTGATAGACCACGGGGACGGCGAGGAAACGCTGGGCGTTATGTGCCACATGGACGTGGTGCCGGAGGGCGAGGGTTGGACATTTCCGCCGTACGGCGGGGTCGTGCACGGCGGCGAGATACACGGGCGGGGCGCCTTGGACGACAAGGGGCCGGCGATATGCGCCCTGTACGCCCTGGCGGCCATAAAGGAGTGCGGGCTTCCGATGAAGCGGCGCGTCCGCATAATGCTCGGCGGCGACGAGGAGAGCGGCTGGGGCTGCATGAAGTACTACGGCGAGCACGAGCGCTTTCCGGAGCTCGCCTTTTCGCCGGACGCGGAGTACCCGCTGGTCAATTCGGAGAAGGGCATAGCGCAGTGTACGCTGGGGCGGAAGTACGCCTCGCGGCTGAGAATCGAGGCGGGTTCGCGCCCCAATGTCGTGTGTGAGAGCGCGACTGTTAAGCTGGAGCTCCCCGTGGAGGAGGTGCGCAGCTCGGCGGAGCGCGTTGAGGAGGCGGGCTTCGCCGTTGAGGTATGCGAGGTGGACGGGCTGACTGTTGCCACCGTGAAGGGCATCGCTGCGCACGCATCCATGCCGGAACAGGGCAGAAACGCCATACAGGGCCTGCTTATGCTCTTGGCTGCGCTGCCGCTGGCGGACGAGGACATGCGCTGCATAAGCGCGTTGCACGAGGCATTCAGGCTCGACATGCACGGTGAGAGCGCGGGCATAGACTGCGCGGACCAATCGGGAAGGCTTACCGTCAACCCGGGCGTGTTAAACTGGGACGAGAGCGGCTTTGCGCTGGTGGTAGATATGCGCGTGCCCACCACTTTTGCGCTGCGGGACGCCGTGGACGGACTTAACGCCGCCATAGGCGTCACAGCGCTCATGCAGGAGCACTTCCAGGAGGGGCATTTTGTGCCGCGCGACAGCGAGCTCGTCACGAAGCTGCTGGAGGTCTACGAGCGGCGCACGGGCGAGCGCGCGGAACCGCTTGCCATTGGCGGCGGGACATACGCGAGGGCTGTCGAGAACGCCGTGGCGTTCGGCTGCGAGCGCCCGGGCGTGCCGGCGCTCATACACATGCCAAACGAGTCGATACGGATAGAAGACGTGATGTTTAACGCCCACATGCTCGCTGATGCAATGATTGCGCTCGCGTGCGAGTAGCTGTGTAAAATGTGGGGCAGCTGCCGAGTGCGGCTGCCTTTTATTTTTTCTGTTAGTTAACTATTCCGCCATATTTTCAGCGGCGTGAGGCGTTATAATAACTGCGAAAATCCATGAAGCGGAGGATTGATCCCATGAAAAAGCTCACGGCAGCCGCAGCGCTCCTGCTGGCAGTACTGATGGCTGCGGGTTGCGCCGTAAACACCGACGAGGACGGCGGCACGCCGGACATACCGGCGGTAGACCCGTCTCAAGGCGGTATGCTTCCCACGGAGCCGGACGTCGGCACAGGATTGGCTACCGGCAACACGCCGGACGTACAGTTCCCGAGTGAAACGGACGTGCTCGGCTCCGTCAGCATACCCGAGTTCAAGCGCGCGGACATGACGACCGAATACGAGAGCGCCACGAGCGTTGACTTGACGTCAGTGGAGACGCCGTACACCATAACGGAACCGGGTGCGTATGTGCTCTCCGGCACGCTTCTGGGCAGGATAATAGTTGATTGCGCCTACTCAGACCCGGTGATACTCGTGCTCGACGGCGCGGACATACGCTGCGAGGGAGGTTCCGCCATATACGTCAAGAAGGCGGACAAGGTCGTTATAACGCTCGCCGAGGGCAGTGAGAACTATGTGTCCGACAGCGCCGATTACACGCTCGACACGGGTGACGAAAACGAGCCCAATGCCGCCATATTCTCGCAGGACGACTTGAGCATAAACGGTTCGGGTGCGCTGTATGTCGAGGGCAATTACAACAACGGCATAGTGTCCAAGGACAGGCTCGTCATATACGGGGGCAATATCAGCGTGGCATCCGTGGATGACGGCATAATAGGCAAGGACTCGCTGCTAATAGGCGGCGGCGCGAACATAAGCGTGGAATGTGCGGACGACGCCCTGCGCTCGACGAACTCGTCTGACGCCTCCAAGGGCTGCGTCGTCGTGCTTGACGCGAATATAACCATAAACGCACAGGGTGACGGCATAAAGGCGGAGAGCTGCATACTCATAGAGGGCGGCACTCTCGACATAACGTGCGGCGGCGGAGCGGACGACGTGGAGTTCACGCAAAACAGCGAGGGGCGCTTCAGCTTTGAGGGCGTGCAGCAGAACGATGAAGAACAGAGCTCCAAGGGGTTGTCCGCCGAGGTCGGCATAGTCGTGCGTGGCGGCACGCTGACAATCAACACATATGACGACGCCGTGCACTCCAACGGCAGCCTATGCATAAGCGGAGGCGTGTTTGACGTAATGACGGGGGACGACGCGGTGCACGCCGACGACTATGCCGTCATAACGGGCGGCACGCTGGTCGTGTCCAAGTGCTTTGAGGGCGTCGAGGGCATAGGCGTGCTCATATCCGGCGGAGTTTTGAACATAGTAGCGGCGGACGACGGCATAAATTCCGCCGGCGGCTCCGATGACTCTGAAAACGCGGGCGGGATATTTGCGGGCGACAACTTCGGCTCAGACGGCACGAGCCTCGTAAAGATAGAGGGCGGCACCATAACCGTGCGCGCCGGCGGGGACGGAGTGGACTCCAACAACTGCGTGTGGATAACGAGCGGCACCATATGCTGCGAGAACGTAACGTCGGGGCCGGACGTGCCGTACGACTGCGAGGGTTTGTTCCTGATAGACGGGGGCGTGGTATTCGGCAGCGGCGGCAGCTCGCTGATGGTCTTGCCCGGAGACAGCTCCGCGCAGTACACGCTGATTGTTGCCGCGACGGGGAGCGCGGGCGATTCGATACGGCTGACGGACGAGAACGGTGCAACTGTCTATGAGCACACGGCGACGCTGGGCTTTACGAGCGTGCTGGTGTCCATGCCGGATATGGCGCAGGGCGACACATATACGCTCTATGTGAACGACGAAGTTGTGCAGAGCGTACAGCTCACGTCCAAGGCGACGTCTTCCGGTCAGTTCAGCGGCAGCATAGGCGGCGGCATCGGCGGTGGCTTCTTCGGCGGATTCATGGGCGGCGGGCGCAACGAGCGGCCATAGGCGAAGCATGAGAGTTGGAGCGCCGTGCGTTTGCACGGCGCTTTTTCCGAGCGGGACTGCTGCGTTGCCGGTGGGGGCGGGGCGCGGCCTGGCGCGCTGCGCGCGCCGGCCAGCGCCCTGCGTGCGCAGACCCAAAAGGCGCCGCCGTTCGGGCCGCGCCCCCCGCCCCGGCCCCCGCGCGGGGCGGTCCATATT
>JAUNBH010000028.1:1431-19827 GCA_030527165.1 Clostridia bacterium | reverse complement strand
AAGTAGAATAGCAGATTCCCATTCCCTTTGTCAACACGTTTTTTAGGAAAAAAACGATATATTATCGTCCCTTGCCGAATTTCACTTCTACGCCCAAAATGCACCTTATTTGTCACTGAAATTGCCTCATTTGTTCGCAATCTCTCAATAACTGCCGGTCAACCCGTCAGCAGCCGCTCGAAATCCTCCGCGGACACCGTCTTGCCGAGGAACGCCGCGTAAAGCGCCCGCAGTCTGCCGAACAACCGCTCCTCTCCCTCCGACTCACGCAGCTCCATCAGCCGGAGCGCCGCGGCGCGGTACACGCTGTCGTAGTAGTCCTGCGCGTCCGCGTATTCGGGCAGCGAACGCGTGTAATCGCACTCGTCCGGCGAGACGCCCGCGAGCTCTATCTCCCACGCGCGCACCATGTACTCCTCCGAGTGTATTTCCTTAATGAACATATATGAGCAGAACGTCGCCAGGCCCTCGTCGATGTAGGCGTCGTCGTACTGACTGTTGCCCACGGCGCACGACCAGAATTGGTGGGCGAGCTCGTGGCTGAGGAGCACCTCCGTCTGCGACCGGTTCGCCTCGAACCAGTAGCGGGATGAGAGCATGATCAGCCCCGGATACTCCATGGCGCCGTCCATGGCGTTGCGGACTATGCACACGCGCTCAAAGGGCAGCTCCCCGAACCGCTCTATGAAGTAGCCCAGCGCCTGCTCGCACACTTCCCGCACCATGTTCAGCTCCTCGGAGGCGCCGTTGGCGTAGAGCGCCACGCGCTGACCGCTGACCTCGAACTCGTGCACCCTGAAATCCCTGCACAGCGCAATGCAGAAGTCGCGCACGTTGGACGCGCTGTACAGCCATGTGGCGCGGTTGCCCTCGACGGAAACCGACTGCTCCGGCGCGGTGGCCGCCGCCAGGAAGCCGGCATTGGCTTCGAGGCTCACCGTGTAGTCCGCAAATTCCCACCAGAACGGGTCTCCGTAGTCCACATACGCGCGCGTATCCCAGCCCGACTCGCCGCAGTGCGCCACCGTCGCCAGCAGCCCACCCAGCATGAGCCCATAATCGGATGCACCGAAGCGCCCGTCGTCGCGCGGCATGTCCACTCGGTACTCGAGGTATATCGAAGCGACGCCGCCCGGCGCCAGCGGTTCTGTCAGCGGCAGCATGAGCAGCGTGCCGTCCGCATTGAGCTCATAGTACGCCTGCCGCCCGTTTACCGCGGCCGCAGTTACGGTCACGCAGTTCGCCTCGACGGCGCAGGGATAGAAGCGCAGGTACACCTCCCAGAGCTCGTCACCCGTGGGGTTTGTGTACACCACTTCCTCGCGGCACAGCAGGTGATAGCCCCGGCTCATGTCTATGTAACTCTCTCCCACATTCTGCACGGCCTCCACACTGGCGTTGTAGCGCGTGCGCATCGCGGCGGTCTGCACGGCGCCGGGAGTGGGTGTGGAGGTAAAAGTCGGCGCAGGCGTGGGGGAAGCGGCGGGCGTCGGAGTGAGCGCTGGCATGCTCGCGGCGGTCTGCGCGGGCGGGGCTCCGCCCTCCCCGCCAAAGGCCAAGACCGCGATCGCAACTACGGCGGCGACGCCCAAAGCCGCGCCAATAAGCCATAGCGCGCGGGCTCTGCGCTGCGAATATCTGGATTTTCCAAGGCGCATGGTCTTGGGGCGGTATCTTCTCATCAAAAATCCTTCTGCGCGCGCCCCTGCATGTGGTATTATGGTAGCGTCGGCGGGGGCCGCCCGCACCAATAGATTATACTACAATCGGAGTTTATTAACCATGATGCGCTGTGTTTTTTCAAGCGAGACCGCGATGCTCGACATCACACCCGTGGAGAACATATTCATATGCGAACACATGCCGTCCGCGCCCGCCGAGTACGTCAAGGCGTATCTCTACGGGCTGATGCTCTGCCGCAATCCGCAGCTCGAGGCGGACGATGCGCTGCTCGCGCTCAAGACGGACGCAAAGAAGCTGCTGGAGGCGTTCACCTACTGGCAGTCCAGGGGGCTCGTGCGCATAGTGGGTGACGCGCCCGACGACTATCAGGTGCGCTTCCTGTCCCCCAGGGCGTCGGCATTCAGCAGCCCCGTGGAATACGGCAGGCACGGCGACCTCGTGAACAACCTCAACGCGCTGTTCTCGCCGCGGCTGCTGTCGTCGGCGGAGCTTCGCCATGTGTACGACTGGGTGGAGGTCTTCGGGCTGTCCGCCGAGGCGGTGTACGAGCTGTGCGCCCACTGCGCGAAACAAAAGGGCAAGCGCGTGAGCGTTAACTACATGGAGGCGGTGGCAAAGAACTGGGCGGACGAAGGCGTGTCCACGCGCGAACAGGCGCTGGAGCGCATAGCGCGCGAGGGCGACGGGGCTGCGGGCGCAAAGAAGCTGTTGGCGCGCTGGGGCATGAGCCGCAGGCCGACGCTCGACGAGCAGGCGCTGTACGAGAAGTGGACCCGCGGCTGGGGCTTCACGCACGAGAGCATAGTGGCCGTGTGCATGAGTATGACATTCGCCGCCAACCCTTCGTTCAAGGCGCTCGACACGATACTCGAGAGGTACAGGCAGCAGGGCGCGGTAAGCGCCGAGGATATAGACGAACTGATGAAGCGCGAGGACGGCGCAAAGGAGTTCGCGCGGATGGTATTCACGCGGGCGGGGCTCGCGTCCGCGCCCAGGGCGTCGCAGCGGGAGCAGTTGAGGCGCTTTACGGACGCATGGCGCATGGACAGGGAGCTCATATTGCTGGCAGCCGACCTCTGCGCGCGCTCCGCAGCGCCCTGGGCGAGCATGGTCAAGCTCATCACGCAGTGGCACGACGAGGGCATCACGGGCGACCTCGATGCGGCGCGGCGCAGCCATGAGGCTTCGTCGGCCGCGCCAAAGCGCAAGTCCTCGCGCGCGGCTATGTATCAGAAGCACGAGTACACGGATGAGGATTTCAAACGCATAGGCGTTACATTCCTGGATGATTGACGGAGGGAGCATGGGCATTAACGAGAATATGCGCCGGCACTACAAGCTGCTGCGCGAGTCCGCTGCGGCGAACCTGCGCGAGCGCGAACAGCGCGTCAGGGAGAGCTGCCCGGAGGCGCTCGACATCGACCGGCAGTGCATGGAGGTAGTCAACAAATACACACGCCCCATCGCGGGGGCGCGCGGCGAGGAGCGCGAGGCGATTCGCGCTGCGCGCGACGCGGAGCTCGGCGCGCTCAAGGCGCGCAAGGTGGAGCTGCTGGAGACGCACGGTTTTGACGCGGGCTACCTTCAAATGCAGTACTGCTGCCCGAAGTGCGCCGACACCGGCTACTTCAAGGGCGAGCCCTGCGAGTGCCTGCGCCGGCTGCTGCTGCTGGGCAGGTACAGTGAGGCGCGCCTCGAGCCCGCACACACATTCGATGCGTTCGACATGGAGCTGTTCCAGGATGGACGCGTGCGGCGGCAAATGGAGCGCATTTACGCGTTTGCGCGGGATTATGCGGACCGCTTCCCCTACAATACTCCCCGAAACGTGGTGCTTCAGGGCGCGGTGGGCGTGGGAAAGACTTTCCTGTGCGGCTGCATAGGCAATCGCATTCTCGAGCGCGGGCACAGCGTCGTGCGGGTGACGGCGTACAGCATGGTCAACGCCGTGCTCCACTCCATACGAAACAACGTGTCCGCGCCGTCCTACACGGAGCCCGACCTGCTGATACTCGACGACCTCGGCGTGGAGCCGTCCATACCCAACGTGACCGCCGAAAAGCTGTTCTGCGTGCTGGACGAACGCATTGAAACGGGCAAAGCCACGCTGATAGCCACGAACCTCACCTCCAAGCACATAAGCGAGCTCTACGGTGAGCGGATATTCTCGCGGCTCACGTCGCCAAAGCTGACTACCTTCATTATTATAGAGGGCAAGGACGTTCGCGCGGGGCGGTAGCACGCAGCTATTTATGTCAATTTCCGTCCGCTCTTGATTTGACTCAGGGAGTGCGGTACAATAATCGGTAATAATTGCTTCTGGGAGGACTTGATGCCTACGCTTATCGAGACAATAAGGAGCGCGGAGGAGCGCGCGGCGGCAATACGCAGGGAAGCCGCGGCAGATGCGCGCGACGTGGTCGCAGATGCGCGCCTCAACTACGACGCCGCCATCAATCGTGCGAACGAGGACGGCAAGGCGCTGCTCGTATCCGCCAGGGAGCAGTCCGAGTACGAGGGCGGAGAGGAAGCGCGCCGCATAGTGGCGCGGTACGAGCGGGAGGCGCAGGAGCTGTGCGCGGACGCCCGGGGCAATACGGACGCCGCCGTGGCGTACATACTTGAAAGGCTCTCCGACATATGATAATTCCCATGAAACGGCTGACCGTTGCGGCTATGCGCGCCGACGAGGAGTCCATAATGCGCGCGCTGCAGGACGCGGAGGCGGTCGAAATAATCGAATCCGGAGGTGAAGGCGCGGACGACGCCGCTTACAAGCGCGCGGAGGAGCGCCGGCGGCGGCTCAGCGAGGCGTACGAGTTTCTCAAGCCCTATGGCAAGAAGGGCGGCTCGCTGTTTGCCCCCACACCCTACTACACCGTCGAGGAGCTGCAGGCGCAGCTCGCGGCGAGCGGGCCGCTCGCCGACGAGGCGGAGCTGCTCGAGGCGCAGCTCGCAGAGCTAAACGCCGAAGCCGACAAGCTCAATTCTACGCTCTCATATTTGAGCGACTGGGTGCGGCTCTCCACTCCGATAGAGGCGCTGCGCGACACGAAGAACGTGCGCTTCTACTTTGGCTACATGAGCTACGACGCGCTGACAAAGCTCGAAGTCCCCGAGGAGGCGTGCGTACAGGCCATATCCGGCGCGGACGTCTGCGCCGTAATGGCGGCGGCGCACTCTTCATGCGCGGACGCGCTGTACGCGCGGCTGCACGAGCTCAACTTCGCGGATTACAGTTTTCCCGCTCTCACCGGGACTGCAGAGGAGAACTGCGCGCTGCTGCGGGAGCGCCTGGCGCGGCTGCAAGAGCGCACCGCGACCGTGGAGCAACGCCTGCTGGAGCTCAGCGACCGGCGCGACGCGCTGCTTCAGGCGCTGGAAGCCGCTTCCATCGAGGCCTCGCGCCACGAGCACGCGCTGCGCACGCTGCAGCTCGACTCGACTTTTGTGCTCGAGGGCTGGATAAAGGCGGACGACGAGTCCCGCGTGCGCGACGCCATAAGCGCCTGCACCGACGCGTTTTACTTCGACGTGCGCGACCCGCTGGAAGGCGAGACGCCGCCCACGGTGGTCATCAATCCGCCCGCGGTAACGCCTTTCGAGTCCGTCACAAACCTCTACTCAACTCCGGCGTATTCGGGCATAGACCCCGCGCCCATGCTCATGCCCTTCTACATGCTGTTTTTCGGCATGATGCTCGCGGACACGGGCTACGGGCTCATACTCATGCTCGGCTGCCTGCTCTTTGCGAAGGTCAAGCGGCCCCGCGGAAACATGGCGCAGCTCGTCAGCCTGCTGACCTGGTGCGGCGGCGCGACCGTGCTGTGCGGAATGATGACGGGCTCGTTTTTCGGCATAGAGTGGACAGACCTCTTGGGCGAGGCGTCCCCGTTCCCCTTTCTCATGGACCCCATGGACAACATGATGGGGATGATGATACTCTGCTGCGGCCTCGGCATACTGCACATGCTGTTTGGAATAGGCATCAAGATGTACATGTGCTTCCGCGACGGCGACTGGAAAGAGGCCGTGTTCAACAATTTCTCATGGATGCTGCTGATGCTGGGCCTCGTCGCGATACTGGGGAGCATGTTCCTGTCCCTCAGCTGGCTTTCCACGGCGGGCGTCATATTCGCGGCGCTGGGCGCGCTGATGCTGCTCTTCTTCTCCAATCGCAAGACAAATAACCCCCTCAAGCGCATGGGCTCCGGCCTGGCGCAGCTCTACAACATAACGTCCTACATAGGCGACACGCTGAGCTATGTGCGAATACTGGCGCTCGGTCTCGCCGGCGGCGCAATGGGCATGGTGTTCAACCTCATGGGCTCCATGGTGTTTAACGCCTTCTCCGGCTTGGGCACATTCGGCGTCGTGCTCGGCGCGATAGCGGCGGCGCCGCTCCTCATAGCGCTGCACGCATTCAGCCTGTTCATCAACACGCTGGGCGCCTACGTCCATACCGCGAGGCTCCAGTTCGTCGAGTTCTTCGGCAAGTTCTATGAGGACAACGGGCGGCCGTTCACGCCCCTGCGCTACGACACCAGAAACGTCGGCATAAAGCGCTGACGCACCCGTCCTGCCCGCGCGCAGGCGGTATATCACCCACTATTACAGGAGGAAGAAAATGCTTACCCTATTTGAAACCGCAATCGAAGCGCCCGGCGTATTCGCCGACACAAACTGGCCCCTGGTGCTCACTATCATAGCGGCCGTAATCGCTCCCCTGCTGTCCGGCATAGGCTCCGCCATAGGCGTCGGCCGCGCAGGTCAGGCGGCGGCGGGCGTGCTCGCAGAGCAGCCGGAGCGCTTCGGCAACTGTCTGGTGCTCCAGCTTCTGCCGGGCTCACAGGGAATATACGGCTTGGCTATCTCGGTGCTGATACTCGTCACAAACGGCGTCATGGGTGGCGAGCTGCCCGACATGGCGGGCGCGATAAGCCTCGTATTCGGCGGAGTGATGATGGGTGTAGGCGGCCTGCTTTCCGCCATATACCAGTCCAAGGTCGCGGTCGCGGGAATCAACATGCTCGCAAAGCGCGCCACGGGCTTCGGCAACGCCATGATGCTCACGCTGATGGTGGAGACGTACGCGCTGTTCGCGTTCCTCATCTCGCTGTTCATCGTAATCGCCTGATTTGGAGCGAGCTATGACTGACACGGCTGCAAGCGGACTTGACGCCATAGTAAAGCGAATAATAGAAGACGCCCAGCGGGACGCCGACAGCAGCGTAGAAGCCGCCAACCGCGAAGCCGCCCTCGTAGAGGAGCGCGCCTGCGCCGACGCCCGGCGCGTGCTGGACGACTACCGCGCGCGCGCTGAAGCGCTTTCCGCCTCCGTGATGGAGCGCAACCGCACAAACGCGCAGCTCGAGGGCCGTAAGCTGACGCTCGCCCGCAAGCGCGCGCTCATAGACGAAGTGTTTGGGCTCGCGTATGAGCGCCTGTGCGCGCTCAGCGGGGCGCCGCGCGGGGAGCTGCTCTGTGCACTCGCGCTGCGCGAGGCGCAGGGCGGGGAAACGCTGGTGCCCTCCGAGGCGGACGCGGGCCTCCTGCGGGAGCGCATTGGAGAGATCAACGCCGCGCTCGCCGCGAGCGGACGACAGCGCCTCTCCATGTCCGAGGAGACGGTCGCCATGGACGGCGGCTTCCTGCTTCGGGCGCAGAGCTACGTCAAGAGCTGCTCATTCACAGCGCTGCTCGCAGACGTCCGTGCGGTGCACGAAACCCGTGTCGCCGCACTACTCTTTGACGGCACAGTGGAGAACGCACATGCCCAACGATAGCACATTATACGCCGTAGCGCGCATACGGACGCTCGAGAAGGGGCTCGTGGACGGCGAGCGGCTGCGCCGCATGGCCGCCGCCCCGCTTCCGGACGCCATGCGCCTGCTGTGCGAGACCGGTTACGGCGCCATACCCGACGCGGGTTCATATAGGCTCGAGGAGATGATAACCTATGAGCTCGAGCGCGCGTACCGCGATGTGCGCGAGTTGACGAGCGACCCCGCGGCCACGGATGTGTTCATACTCAAGAACGACGTGCTTACGCTAAAGACGCTGTTAAAGCTGCGCGAGCTCGGCGCGGAGCTCAAGCCGGAAGCGGCGCGCACCGGGTTGTTTTCCACGGACGCGCTGCGCGCCATGGTAGAGACCGGCGATTACGGCGCGCTGCCGGCGGCTCTTGCGGCCGCGGCGGAGGAGCTGGAGTTTAGGCTGGCGCTGCGGTTCGACCCGGAGCACATATCCACTGCGCTCGACCGCGGCTACTGCGCCCACGGCCAGGAAAACGGCGACCCGGTGGTGCGCGAGTACTTCCGGGCGTTCTGCGACTACACCAACCTGCTCACGGCGCTCCGGCTCCGCCGCGCCGGCTCCGGCGCGGACGCGCTCGAGCGTCGCCTGCTGTGTTCCGGTGAAATACCGGCGGAGCACTTCATAAAGCACTACGAGCAGCCGCCCGAGGCGCTGGTGCGCAGTATGCCCTTCGGGGATGCGCGCAACCGCCTCATTCGCGCGGTCGACGACATGCTCCGCGACGGTTCCCTGGCGCGCATAGAGCTGCGGCGCGACGACTACCTCATGAGCCTGTTCTCCGTCAGGCGCTGGGAATCGGAGAGCATTTACCCCATAATCGGATACCTTCTGGCGAGGGAGAGCGAGGCCAAGGCGATACGCCTGGTCATAACGCTCAAGCGCATCGGCGCGACCGAGGGCGCAATACTTGAAAGGCTGAGGGCGCTGTATGTCCAAGGGTAACATAGCGATAATCGGCGACAGGGATTCGGTGCTGCTCTTTAGGGCGATAGGGCTTTCGGTGTATCCTGAATCCGACGCCCTGGAGGCTTCAAAATGCATAGCGCGGCTCGCGCGCGAGGGCTGTAAAGTGATATTCGTCACCGAGCCGCTGTTCGTCGCGTGCGCCGAGACGATAGATAAATACCGCGCTGAGGCGTATCCGGCCATAATACCCATACCGGACGGCTCCGGCGCTTCGGGCGTGGCGCTCGCCAACCTGAAAGCCAACGTGGAAAAGGCGATTGGCGCAGATATACTGTTTTCGGAGGATGAGTAAATGTCACAGGGCATAATCGAAAAGGTCTCGGGGCCGCTCATAGTCGCGGGAGGCATGGCGGATGTGCAGATGTACGACGTCGTGCGCGTTTCCGACAAGCAGCTCATAGGCGAGGTCATTGAGCTGCGCGGGGACAAGGCGTCCATACAGGTCTACGAGGAGACCGGCGGCATAGGCCCGGGCGAGATCGTGGTGTCTACCGGCGCGCCGCTGTCGGTGGAGCTGGGCCCGGGGCTGATAGAGTCCATATACGACGGCATTCAGCGTCCCTTGGCTGCGGTGCGCGAAAGAGCCGGCGACCGCATAACGAGGGGCGTCAGCGCGCCCGCACTCGACCACGAGCGGCAGTGGGACTTTACGCCCACGGCGACGACAGGTCAAATGCTGCTGCCGGGCGACATACTGGGCGTAGTAGTCGAGACTGAGGCGGTACAACACAGGATAATGGTCCCGCCAAAGGTGTCGGGCGAGCTCGTGTGGATACACTCCGGCAGCGCCACCATAGACGACGTCATAGCGCGGCTAAAGCGCGAGGACGGCAGCGTGGCGGAGCTGAGCATGCTCCAGCGCTGGCCGGTCAGGCGCGGCAGGCCCTATGCGCGCAAGCTGCCGCCGTCTGCGCCCATGATAACAGGGCAGCGCGTAATAGACTCGCTCTTCCCCGTGGCTAAGGGCGGCGTCGCGGCGGTCCCCGGCCCGTTCGGCAGCGGCAAGACTGTCGTGCAGCACCAGCTGGCAAAGTGGGCGGACGCGGACATAATCGTATACGTCGGCTGCGGCGAGCGCGGCAACGAGATGACGGACGTGCTCATGGAGTTCCCGGAGCTGAAAGACCCGCGCACCGGACTGAGCCTCATGAAGCGCACCGTGCTGATAGCGAACACCTCCGACATGCCCGTGGCGGCGCGTGAGGCGTCCATCTACACGGGCATAACCATAGCTGAGTACTTCCGCGACATGGGCTATCACGTCGCGATAATGGCGGATTCGACATCGCGTTGGGCGGAGGCGCTCCGTGAGATGAGCGGACGCCTTGAGGAGATGCCCGGCGAAGAGGGCTACCCCGCCTACCTGTCGAGCAGGCTCGCGGAGTTCTACGAGCGCGCCGGCATGGTAGTGACGCTCGGCGCGGACGGCAGGACGGGCGCCATCACGGCGATAGGCGCGGTCTCGCCCCCCGGCGGCGACATATCGGAGCCCGTTTCACAGGCGACGCTGCGCATAGTCAAGGTGTTCTGGGGGCTGTCGTCCAAGCTCGCGTACGCGCGTCACTTCCCGGCTATCGACTGGCTGCAGAGCTACTCGCTCTACACGGACAGACTGCAATCCTGGTTCGGCGATAATGTGTCGGACAATTGGACAAAGCTGGTGTCGGACGCCATGGCGCTCCTGCAGCGCGAGTCGGAGCTGGATGAGATAGTGAGGCTCGTGGGCATAGACGCCCTGAGCTACAAGGACAGGCTGACGCTTGAGGCGGCGCGCTCCATACGCGAGGACTACCTCCATCAGAACGCCTTCCACGATACGGACACGTTTACGTCGCTCAAGAAGCAGTACATGCTACTGGATTTGATATTCACATACTACAACGAGGGGCTGAAGGCGCTCGAGAGCGAGTTGCCGTTCTCCCGAATCATCGCGCTGCCCGTGCGCGAACAGATAGGCAGATTCAAATACGTCGCCGAGGACGAGGCGCCTCAGCGCCACGGCGAGATCAGCGCGCAGCTCCAGAGGGAAATCAGGCTGCTCGCGGGCGACGACGAATAAGGAGGAAGCATGCGCAAGGAATACCGCACAATCAGGGAAGTCGTCGGGCCGCTGATGATGGTTGAGAACGTCGAGGGCGTCAAGTACGACGAGTTGGTCGAAATAGAGCAGCTCGACGGCGAGGTGCGCCACGGCAGAGTGCTCGAAATACACAATGACAAGGCGCTGCTTCAGCTCTTTGAGGGCTCGCAGGGGCTTCGCATATCCGATTCCAAGGCGCGGTTTCTGGGCAGGAGCATAGAGCTCGCCGTCTCGCCGGATATGCTGGGGCGCGTATTCGACGGCATGGGGAGGCCCAATGACGACGGGCCGGAGCTTATCGCTCAGAAGCGCCTCGACATAAACGGCGCGCCCATCAACCCCACCGCGCGCGACTACCCCAGCGAATTCATACAGACCGGCGTGTCCGCAATAGACGGGCTCAACACGCTCGTGCGCGGTCAGAAGCTGCCCGTGTTCTCCGGCTCCGGCCTCCCGCACGCCAACCTGGCGGCTCAGATAGCGCGGCAGGCGCGCGTCCGCGGCACGGACGACCCGTTCGCGGTCGTGTTCGCCGCCGTTGGCATCACCTTCGAGGAGGCGGACTTTTTCATCAATGATTTCCGCGAGACGGGCGCTATCGACCGCACGGTGACCTTCGTCAACCTCGCCAACGACCCGGCGATAGAGCGCATAGCCACGCCGCGCATGGCCATAACCGCCGCCGAGTACCTGGCGTACGACCTGGGAATGCACGTTCTCGTAATCATAACCGACATAACCAACTACGCGGAGGCGCTGCGCGAGGTTTCCGCCGCGCGCAAGGAAGTGCCGGGCAGGCGCGGCTATCCGGGTTATCTGTACACAGACCTCGCCACGATGTACGAGCGCGCCGGGCGCATAAAGGGCAAGCAGGGCTCCATAACCATGATACCCATACTCTCCATGCCCGAGGACGACCTCACCCATCCCATACCCGACTTGACGGGCTACATCACGGAGGGGCAGATAATACTCTCGCGCGAGCTGTACAGGAAGGGGCTTACGCCCCCCGTAAACGTGCTGCCGTCACTGAGCCGCCTCAAGGACAAGGGTATAGGCAGGGACAAGACGCGCGAAGACCACGCCGACACCATGAACCAGCTGTTCTCCGCGTACTCGCGCGGCAAGGAGGCGAAAGAGCTCGCCGTAATACTGGGCGACGCCGCGCTGAGCGACGTCGACAAGCTCTACGCGCAGTTTGCCGACGAGTTTGAGGCGCAGTACATCAACCAGGGCTTTTACAGCAACCGCAGCATAGAGGAGACGCTGGACATAGGCTGGCGGCTGCTGTCCATACTGCCCAAGGCTGAGCTCAAGCGCATACGCGACGAATACATCGACAAGTATCTCCCGGCGCAGGACGACCGGGAGGCATAAGAGCCGCGAATAGAGGAGATATACATGGCAACGCTCAACGTCAAGCCGACGCGCATGGAGCTTTCAAACCTCAAAAAGCGCCGCGCAGTCGCAATACGGGGACATAAGCTGATGAAGGACAAGCGCGACGAGATGGTGCGGCGCTTCATAAGCTATGTCCGCCGCAACAAGGAGCTGCGTGAGCAGGCAGAACAGCGCCTCGCAGACGCAATGCGGGCATTCGTGTACGCGCGCGCTTCCATGACCGCCGAGGAAGTCGAGGAGGCGCTCACCTATCCGGCCCGGCCCGCCGAGGTGTCCGCCAAGCTCGCTTATGTGCTCTCCATTGCCGTGCCCAAGCTGAAGCTCGACACGTCGGACGCATTCTCATACCCCTATGGCTTCGCCACTACGAGCGCGGAGCTCGACGGCGCCGTCAGCGCGCTCGCCGAGCTGCTCCCGCTGCTGGTGGAGCTCGCCGAGGTCGAAAAGACGTGCAATCGGCTCGCAGATGAGATTGAGAAGACGCGCCGCAGAGTAAACGCGCTCGAATACGTGATGATACCGCAGTTCGACGAGGCAATTCACCGCATTTCCATGAAGCTCGACGAAAACGAGCGGGGAAATCTCACGCGGCTCATGAAGACCAAGGAGATGCTGCAGGGCAAGTAGCGCGGCCGAAACGGCGGAGCCGTTTCAGCGTGCGCACGCAGTGCGCAAGCCGGCGCGCGAATGCGCGCCGGCCGCGCCCCCCCCCACGCACACTGCTGACAGACAGCGGAATCCGCTCGCAAAGGCACTCTGCGCCGCGCGGGCTTTTTTGCGCCGCGGATCAGTGGCGCTTGCGCGCCCCCGCCCACCCACCCCACAAGGAACGCTCGCACACGCGAGCGGCGGGGCGTGGCGGGTGCGCAAGCGCACCGGCGGGGCGTACGCCCCGCCGAACGGCTTCGCCGTTCGCGCCACGCCCGCGCAAAAGCGGACGCCTTTTGGCGTCCGCTTTACTTCTCAGCCGCGTGCTGATTACTTTTTCTTCTCCGGCAGCGTATAATTGACCAGCTCGATGATGGCCATTTCGGCTGCGTCGCCGCGCCGCGGGCCGAGCTTCATTATGCGGGTGTAACCGCCCGTGCGTCCGTCCATAGCGGGGGCAATCTCACGGAACAGCCGCTCGACGACCGGATGACCGATGCCCTTGATGCGCTTGCGGTATTCCGTCTTGGATTCCTTGCGCCCCTTGGGGATGGGTATGTCGTAGAGGTACGACATGATCTGGCGGCGGGCGTGGAGCTTGGAGGGCAGATCGACATAGGTCTCGACTTCGACAATCTGGTCCTTGTCGTTCTTTATCTCCTTCTTGCCGGTAGTGCTGTTCTTGTACTCCGCTACCGCGAGTGTGATTATCTTCTCGGCGATGGGACGAACGTCCTTCGCGCGCGCTTCGGTGGTGATTATCCTGCCATTCCAGAGCAGCGCAGTCGTCAGGTTCCTGAGCATAGCTACGCGCTGATCGGTAGGCTTGCCAAGCTTACGGTTGGGCATTGTATTGCTTCCTCCTAAGTGTTTAGTATATTAGTCGTCGCTCTTGCGCAGGCTCAGCCCGAGCTGGGCGAGCTTCTGCTGGACCTCTTCGAGCGACTTCCGGCCCAGGTTGCGCACGCGCATCATTTCCTCCTCGTTGCGGAGTATCAGCTCCTCAACGGTGTTGATGCCGGCGCGCTTCAAGCAGTTAAACGAACGTACCGAGAGATCCAGTTCGTCAATCGTCATCTCGAGCACCTTGGCGTTCTCGTTCTCGACGGGCTCAATGACTATCTCCAACCCCGCGACGCTGTCCGAGAGGTTCAAGAACAGCGACAGGTGATCTATGAGGTACTTAGCCGCAAAGCTCATGGCCTCGTCGGGCTTTATGGAGCCGTCGGTCGTGAGTTCGATAGTGAGCTTGTCGTAGTCGGTTATCTGCCCCACGCGCGTGTCGGTGACGTCGTAGCGCACCTGGCGTATGGGAGTGTAGATGGAATCGACGGCGATTCTGCCAATCTCAAGCTGCTTCTTCTGCTTGTTCCTGTCAGCGGAATCATAGCCGCGGCCCTTCTCCACTTCGACGTCCATGACGAGCCTGCCGTTTTCGCTGAGCGTGGCTATGACGAGCTCCGGGTTGACTATCGTGACGTCGGCGTCGTGCTGGAGATCTCCGGCAGTGATAACGCACTCGCCCCGAGCGTCAACGCGCAGTGAGCGCGGCTGGTCGGTGTGCATGGTGAGGCAGAGCTCCTTGAGATTGAGTATTATCTCAGTTACGTCCTCTTTCACGCCCTCCACAGTGGAGAACTCGTGCAGCACGCCCTCTATGCGTACGGACGTAGCTGCAGCTCCGGGGAGCGAGGACAGGAGAACGCGGCGCAGCGAATTGCCCAGCGTGGTTCCCAGACCGCGCTCGAGGGGTTCCGCGACGAACACGCCGTAGGTATCCGTCATCTCAACGCACTCAATTTTCGGCCTTCCGATTTCAAACATAATGTACTCCCCTTTCTGGTGTCTCCCGACTCTGTGCGGGCGCGCTTCGGATTATCTCGAGTAGAACTCGACGATGAGGTGCTCCTGAACGCTGAGGTCTATGTCCTCGCGCTGCGGCAGCACCGCCACCCTGCCCGTGAGGTTGGGAGCGTCGAGCTCCAGCCACTTGGGTATGGGCTTCGCGGAGCCTTCCTCGCGGAGCTGCTTAATGCCGGCAAACTGCCTGGCGTTGTCCCGTAAGGAAATCACCTGGCCGGGCTTTACTATATAGGAAGGAATATCCACCTTCTTGCCGTCAACGGTTATGTGACCGTGGTTGACGAGCTGGCGCGCCATGGGGCGGCTGTCGCCGAAGCCAAGGCGGTACACGACGTTGTCCAGCCTGCGCTCGAGGAGCTGGAGCATATTGTCGCCCGTAACTCCGCGCATGTTGACCGCCATGTCGTAGTACTTCTTAAACTGAGACTCGAGCACGCCGTATGTGCGGCGAACCTTCTGCTTCTCGCGAAGCTGCATGCCGTACTCCGACGGCCTCCTCATGCGGCCCTGGCCGTGCTGGCCGGGTATAGTGTGACGCTTATCCAAAGAGCATTTCTCCGTGTAACAGCGGTTGCCCTTCAAAAACAGCTTGGTGCCTTCCCTGCGGCACTGTCTGCAAACGGATTCTGTATATCTTGCCATTGTCGCTTGCCTCCTTAAACTCTTCTGCGCTTGGGCGGACGGCAGCCGTTATGGGGTATGGGTGTGACGTCCTTAATCATGTTCACGCGAAGTCCCGCTGTTTGCAGCGAGCGAATCGCCGCTTCGCGTCCCGAGCCGGGGCCCTTGACGTACACTTCGACGTTCTTCATCCCGTGCTCCATCGCCGCCTTCGCGGCGGTCTCCGCGACCATCTGCGCCGCGAAAGGAGTGCTCTTCTTCGAGCCGCGGAAGCCGAGCGCGCCCGCGGACGACCACGAAACGGCGTTGCCGTTGAGGTCTGTCACCGTCACCATGGTGTTGTTGAAGGAAGAGCGGATGTGCGCCGCGCCATTTTCAATGTTCTTGCGCTCACGGCGCTTCTTGCCAGTGCTTCTTCTGACTTTGGTCTGCTGCTTTGCCATCTTCTATCCCTCCTTACTTCTTCTTGTTAGCCATGGTGCGCTTGGGTCCCTTGCGCGTGCGTGCGTTCTGCTTGGTGCTCTGTCCGCGCACGGGCAGTCCCTTGCGGTGACGCACTCCGCGATAGCAGCCTATCTCAATGAGCCGCTTCACGTTCATGGAGTTCTCACGCCTGAGGTCGCCCTCGACCTTGACGTTGTGATCTATATACTCTCTTAGCTTATTAACATCCGCCTCCGACAAGTCCCTGACGCGGGTGTCGGGGTCGACGCCTGTCGCGTCGAGAATCTGTACGGCGGTAGTGCGGCCAATACCGTATATGTACGTAAGGCCGATTTCAATTCTCTTATCTCTGGGCAGGTCTACGCCGGAAATACGAGCCATAGGTTTGTTGCACCTCCAAAATAATCTGTTCGTGTTTTGATATATAAGCCCATCGAATATGCGCCGGGTAAGGGCGCATCAGCCGCATCGACAGGTGATTCTCTCAAAGCGAACACTTCATTATAGCATCGAGGCCCCCTAATGCAAGTATATTTTTCCCATTATATGGGAGTTTTTCGCCTCTCAAATAAATATATTTTTCATTTTGCCCACTTATTAACACGCGTTGCTCCGAACTGCGTACAATAATTACACGTTGTGTCTTTTTTGCAATATTACTGTAAATTTCACCGATGCGGAAACCATTTGCGCCCGCGCGCCGTTTATATTTATGCGATGATGTGTTATCATACAGTGACCCAAAAGCAATTTGGAGGTTAGTACTGCACATGAAGAAGCTATTCTGCGCGCTGCTCGCGCTGACGCTGCTGCTCCCGCTCGGCGCATGCGGCACACCCGAGCCGCAAGATTTGAACAACAGCCCCTCGAATACCGCCGGGCAACCCACTGCCGCGCCCACGCCGGAGCCCGTCCCGTCGCCCGCCTACGCGTATCCGACGGGTGAGATAGCGGCGCACGGCGACTCGCTGCTGGTGCTGCGCTCCGACGGCATAGTCAACGAGTTGAGCGGCGGAAGCAAGTATGTGACGGACTTGTACAATGTCGGCGACATAGTATCAAACGGTTCCGTAGCCCTCGGCGTTACGGTGACCGGCGCGGTATTGAGCTTTGGCGAAGACTCCGGTTACGAAGCGATAGACGAGTGGACGGGCATATGTGCCGCCGCGCTCGGTGACGGCTTTGCCGCCGCGCTGAACACGGACGGTGCGCTGCTGGTATGCGGCCCCGATTCCGCCGCGCTCAACTGCTCCGGCGTTGACGGCGTCGTCGCCCTGGCTGCGCACGGCGCAAACCTCGCCGTAATCAGGCAGGACGGCTCGATAGCGATATACGGCGCTGCGGCGGCGCTGACCGCCTCGCTCGCGGAGGTGGCGGACGCCCGCGGCATAGCCATAAGCGACGAGCACATAGCCATACGCACCGCCACCGGCGGCGTGCTGGCGTTCGCACTCGACGGGAGCTCCACCGATGCGCTCGCGCAGTGTGCCACATCCGGCATGGCAGACGCAGTCAAGGTCATAGCGGCTGACGGCGTCACCATAGCAATCAGCGCCGACGGCGGCGTACAGACCGCCCCGCACAACGACATTCTCGCCGCGGTCACCGACGCGGCCGAAATCGCCCAGCTCGACGACGGAGGGTACGCCATAGTGTCCAAGAGCGGTTCGCTCACCGTGCTAAACGCCCAGGGCGAGGCGGACGTAGAGTACGATGTACAGCTCAGGCCGGTCGCCCTGCCGGGCGAGGACAACCTGATCGAGGGCATTATGCCCGGCTCGGACGACGAAGCGGCGGCCGCGCTGATAGGCGACGCGCTCGGCTTGAGCAATGTCGCACTGTCTAACGTGTCCACCGGCGCGCAAATAATAACCGGCGGCACCGTTTACGGCACGCTCGTCATACACGGCGACGTCACCGGCGACGGCGTGATAGCCCTCGCAGACGCCGACTATCTCGAGGACGAGGATCCGGCGAGCATTGACAATCCGGCCGTGGCAGCAGCCGCAGTGGTGAACGGAAAGACCGGCGCCGAAGCCGCGGTACAGGTTCGCACCTATCTGCTGCGCGGCGACCCCATAAGCCAGTTTACGGAGCCCGTCATCGACTCCACTCACATAGGAGATGAGACCATAGTGCTCGATTCCTACGAGGCGGCGCTGTCCGTCAACCCCGACGTCGTAGGCTTTATAACGGTTCCCGGCACTAACATCAACTACCCCATACTCTACGGCGACGACTGGTTCTACAACGACCACGACATATACGGTCGCTCCTCCAACGCAGGCAGCATTTACAGCTACTACAACACGCTCGGCAAGAACAACACGATAACCGGTCACAACATGCGGCAGTCCGGTACGATGTTCCACGCGCTGCACGAGATTCAGGAGAACGCGCAGCAGCTGCTAACGCGTGAGAACCGCATCTGGACCATCAACCTCTTCGGCCGCAATTCGAGGTGGGAGGTGTTCGCGCTGTATGAGGTCGAGCACGACGAGCCCGCGAACACATTGTTCTACAACACGCAGCTGCTGTCCGCCTCCAACGACGAAGCCACCGCGGAATGGATAGCCTACCAGCTCTCCCGCTCCGAAATAGACCTCGGCGTAACGCCCACCGCGCGCGACACGTTCGTAACGCTCGTCACATGCGGCGATGCGTACGACTACGCGACTGCTCAATCCCGCCTGTACATATTCCTCAAGCGCCTGAGCTAACTGCCCGCTGTCGTCAATCAGCCGCGCCCCGCTGTAAGCAGCGGGGCGCGGCTTTCTTGCGCGGCGCGCTTCCCGCGCGCGGGCAGCCTCCGGGGGGCGGGGGGGGGGGGCGCGCAGCGGAACCCTCAAACGGCGGCGCGCCGGCCAAACCTG
>JAUNBH010000028.1:0-1421 GCA_030527165.1 Clostridia bacterium | reverse complement strand
GGGGGCGCCGGCGCGCGCGCGCCGGGGGGGGGGGGGGGGGGGGCGCCCCCCCCCCCCCGCGAAGCGCAACCATAATCCGGCGGCGCGCCGGCAAAACCTGCGCTCCGGCACTTGCCCGCAGCGGAAATGAATGATACTCTATTATATCAAGTGTACGGAGGGGACTATGACAAGACAACAACGCATGTTCTCCAAAGAGGAGTGGAGCTGGATATTCTACGACTGGGCTAACTCGGCGTATGCGATTTTCATCGCCACGGTACTGCCCATATTCGCCCTGTCCATGGCTAACTCCGCCGGCGTGGACAGCACCACGCACACCGCAAACTGGGGCTTTACGAGCGCCATAGCGTGTGCGCTTGTAGCCCTCGCATCCCCCATCCTGGGTACGATAGCGGACTACAAGGGCGTGCGCAAGCGCTTCTTCATCGCTTTCTTCGCGCTGGGCGTGCTCTCCACGGGCATCATACCGATAGTAAACGAGTACATGGCAGTGCTCGTCATCTACGCGCTGACGAACTTCGGGTTCGCCGGAGCAAATGTGTTCTACGACGCATTCCTCCTCGATGTGACCACGCCGGCGCGAATGGATAAGGTGAGCACATGGGGCTTCGGCATGGGCTACATAGGCGGCAGCACCATACCGTTTCTCGTAACTATCGCGCTGAACATATGGGGCGAGAGCATAGGCGTGGACGGCGCCATGACAGTCCGCATCGCCTGCTTCCTGACCGCCGCCTGGTGGGCGGTGTTCACGCTGCCGCTGCTCGTTAACGTCCGCCAGATATCCGGCATAGAGCGCGAGCCGCGCATGGTAGCCAACAGCTTCCGCAGGCTGGGCGAGGTATTTCGCAACATAAAGCAGTACAAGCATCTGGTGCTTTTCCTCGTGGCCTACTTCTTCTACATCGACGGCGTGGGCACCATAATCAAGATGGCTACGACGTATGGCGGCGCGCTCGGCATCGGCTCCACGGAGCTCATGCTGGGGCTGCTCATCACGCAGGTGGTGGCGTTCCCCTGCGCGATACTCTACGGCAAGCTCGCGGGCCGCTTCTCCGCCAAGACGATGATACTCGCGGGCATATGCACCTATTTCGCGGTGTGCATCGTGGGCTTCTTCATGCGCTCCGCCACTGAGTTCTACATACTCGCGGGACTTGTGGGCACCGCTCAGGGCGGCATACAGGCGCTAAGCCGCTCCTACTTCGGCAAGGCCATACCCGATAAGCGCCGGGCGGGCGAGTTCTTCGGGTTCTTCAGCGTATTCAGCAAATTCGAGTCTGTGCTCGGCACATTCCTCATGGGCATCGTGATAACCGTCACACAGAACATCAACATGGGCGTGCTGCCCGTGCTCATCATGTTCATCGTCGGCGGAATAATCATGCTCCGCGTTCCAAGCGATAAGGCGTTAGACC
>JAUNBH010000072.1 GCA_030527165.1 Clostridia bacterium | reverse complement strand
CCGTTTTAGCGCGCGCACGGAGTGCGCGCGGGCGCGCGGCAGCGCGCAGGCCGCGTTTGCGCCGTGAGCCGCAGAGTGGTATAATCGCTCCGGAATGCAAATGCGAGGAGCGGTTTGATGAGGGCGCACGAATCATTCGAGGGGTGGAGAGCGCGGCACGCGACGCTGTGGCAGTTTATCATGTTTGCGCTGATGGGCTGCATAACCACGGCGGTGGACTTCGGCGTGTTTGCACTGCTCAACTTCGCGGTGTTTACGCACCTGCGCGAGACGCCGTTCTCCTGGTGGATAATAGACTACTCTATTGCCAATGGGGGACTGTGCGCGTTCTTGTCGTTTGCGGCGTCGTTTGGCGTGTCCCAGACGTTTAACTTCTTTTTGCAGCGCACAACTACTTTTAAAGCGAACAACAATGTGCTGCTGAGCGGCCTGTTGTACGCGGTGATGGTCGTCGCGACGTACTTCTTTCAGCTCTACCTGCCCACGCTGCTGCGCGCGCCGATAGTGGCGGCGCTTGGCGCGGCGCTGGGGGATATGACGGTCAAGGCCATAAACGCGTTCACGTCCATGCTGATACAGTTCCCCATAAACAAGTGGGTGATAATGCGAAGGCGCCCGACTGACGCGGTATAGGCGGTCATAGCGCCCAAGCTGATGGCAAGCGCTTTGCCGGGGCACGGCTGTCGGCGGGGCTTTTTTCTTTGTCCGCAAGGGCGCTCACGCGTGGTACTTTGCGCTCTGTGCGCGCATACAATAGCATATCAACAGGCAGGAGGCTAAAGATGGCAGAGAGCACACTTCAGGTACGCGCGGTAACCTCCAGGGCGTGGATACCCGTGCGCAATGCGACGGTCGTAGTGACGCAGGACGACGGTTCCGGCGCGCAGCAGCTGCTTGCACTGCGTACCACCGATCGAAGCGGTCTGGCGGAGCAACTGACCGTGCAGGCGCCGCCCAGGGAGGAGAGCACTTCCCCCAATGCGGGCGAGGAGCCATTCTCGGAGGCGGCGGTGACGGTCGACGCGGCGGGCTATTACCGCATTCGGGTAAACGGGGTGCAGCTGTTTGCGCAGGTGCTGACCGAACAGATAATGATGCTGCTCCCCGAGAGCGAGGACCCGTACCTGCGCGAGGAAGAGGAGCAGGTATTCATAACGCCGCAGGCGCTTTAGGAGGTCGACATATGGCAAGCGTAAGTCCCGTAGTTCCGGAATACATCACCGTTCACCTCGGCGGCCCAAACAGCAACGCTTCAAACGTCACGGTTGCGTTTCCGGACTACATCAAGAATGTGGTAAGCAGCGAGATATATCCCACTTGGGAAGAGGCGGCGCTGCGCGCGAACACATACGCCATAGTATCGTTTGCGCTCAACCGAGTCTACACGGAGTACTACCTGAGCAGGGGGAAGGCGTTCCAGATAACCTCCTCCACGGGCATAGACCAGAAGTACATACACGGGAGAAACATATTCGCCAACGTGAGCCGCATAGTTGACGAGCTCTACGACGATTATATCCGCCGGCAGGGCTTTATCGAGCCGCTCGCCGCGAAGTTCTGCAACGGCACCACGGTCACCTGCGCCGGCCTCAGCCAATGGGGCAGCCAGGGACTGGCGGAAGCGGGCTACGGCAGCCTCGCCATACTGCGCACATACTACGGCAACAATATAGAACTGGTGGTCGATGCGCCTGTGGGCACGCCTGTGGAGTCGTATCCGGGGGTGCTGCGCAGGGGCGACAGGGGCTACCAGGTGGAAGTGCTGCAGACTATGATAAACCGCATATCCCAGAGCTATCCCGCCATACCCAAGCTGAACGCGGACGGCATATTCGGGGCGAACACGGAGGCTGCGGTTAAGAAGTACCAGCAGATATTCAACTTAACTCAGGACGGCATAGTGGGCCGTGCGACGTGGTACTCCATGGCGCGGCTGTACGTCGGGCTTCTTCGGTTGAGCGAGTTGAACTCGCTCGGGCAGACGCTGTACGGCATATCGTGGCAGTACCCGGACGCGATCAGTCGTGGCGACAGGGGGCCTAAGGTCGAGCATATGCAGTACATGCTTGCGGTGATAGGTGAGTTTTATGATGCTGTGCCGCCACTGACGCCGGACGGCATATACGGGGAATTGACATACGAGGCGGTGGTGGCGTTCCAGCGCATGACGGGCCTGAAGGCGGACGGTATAGTGGGCCCGATGACCTGGGATATGATGTACAGCTTCTATCTGGGCGTGGTTGCGGAGGTGCTGTCCGACGCGGACGGATTCCCAACTGCGGGCGCGCGCAGTGAAGCGGCGCCGGCTGCTGCGGGCGTGTCGGAGAGTGGACGCAGGCGGGGAGGTGCGACCGCAGAGCCCGCTGACATATACGCGCGCTCTTCGCGCATGACGCAGTATCCCGGGTTCTATCTCAAGCAGGGGACGCGAGACATGGAGGTGAAACAGTGATGTACGAGAACTACGAGACGCCGCTGGGGCGGCCGGTCGAGAGCCTGCAGACGATGCTCCGCGAAATATCGCGCGTAGACGAGGCGGTGCCGCCAGTCATTCCCGACGGCATATACGGCGATCAGACCGCGCGGAGCGTAGTGCGCTTCCAAGAAGCGAAGGGCTTGCCCGCGACGGGCGTCGTGGACCTCGATACCTGGGACGCGATAGTGCGCGCGTTTGACCAGGCGCTTGAGAGCATTTACCCGGTGTGTTTTGCGCCGAGGCTGCTGCCCAAGGAGGCGGTGCTACCGGGGGATTCGCACTTCCTGCTGTACATAATACAGGCTATGTTTGCGGCGCTCGCCACGGTTCTGGGCGGGGTGCCGCCTGTGCAGGTGTCCGGCACGCATGATGAGGCGTCGGTCAAAGCCGTCAAGTGGCTTCAGCGCTGCGCGGGCATGGATGAGCACGGCGCGGTGGATATCCCCACCTGGAGCGCACTGGCGCGCCTGAGCGCCGCCCTCATGCCCGCATCCAACGACGGGTTGCCGCTGACGAAGAACGACGACGAGCTGTACTACCCGCAGGAGGACGGGCGAATGCGGTGAGCAGGAGTCGGTACTCGCCGCATAAACGCCTCATCTATTGTTGGCGCGTGCGCGCCCCCACCCACCCGCCCGCAACGTAGCTTCCCGCTGACGCGGGAAGCGGGGGGCGCGGCCTGCGCGCGTACGCGCGCGGGCGTGCGCAAAGCCTTGCGCAAGCGGGAAACGGCTTCGCCGTTTCGGCCGCGCCGCCCCCGGGCGGAGCACCTAACCCGCATCGCCCGCCCCGCCGCAGCGGTCGGGCGGATTCCGCGTTGCAATCTAAGCTCGAAGGTGCGACCCCGGCAAAACCGCGCTGCGAGGCGTTGTCACGAAGTCCGCCCCGCCGAAACAGCAGCTGCCGCAAATAACGCGCAGAAGCTCACGTCAAAA
>JAUNBH010000071.1 GCA_030527165.1 Clostridia bacterium | reverse complement strand
GCAGCATAGCGACCAACGCCACCGGAGTGGTGCAGTTGAATTTACAATCCGCCGCGGAGTCGAGGGCGGCGTTTTCGGTTAAGATTTTCTTGACAGGCATGTAAAGCCATGATAAGATATCATGACTTGTTTTGAAAGGATGTATGTAAAGTGGACGACGTCCCATTGCCTCGATGTGTTTCCCGAATCAGTTTTAGAGCTCTATTCGACCCTTTTATGACAACTCGAATACTGCGTTAGGTCTTGGCGTTTGTATTGACGCTCGTTTTTTGTTTGTTTTTTGCATGTATTGTCTTAGGAGGGATTTAAATTACCATGGGTATAGTATGGCAGTTAGTGCTGCAGTTAGCTCTCATTGCGCTCAACGCGGTGTTCGCGTGCGCTGAGATAGCCGTCATAACAATTAGCGACGCTAAGCTCGCAAAACTGGTGTCGGAGGGCGATAAGCGTGCCATTCGCCTCTCCAAACTCACAAGCCAGCCGGCGCGATTCTTAGCGACTATACAGGTGGCCATTACGCTCGCGGGGTTCCTTGGGAGCGCGTTTGCCGCTGACTACTTTTCAGAACTGCTGACGGAAGCGATAGTCGCCACGGGCGTGGCTATCCCCGCAGCTACCATCGACACGATATCGGTCATACTGATAACGATAGTGCTCTCGTACTTCACACTCGTGCTGGGGGAGCTCGTTCCCAAGCGGTTAGCCATGAAGAAAGCTGAACGCCTCGCCCTCGGCATGTCCGGTCTGATCACGTTCATATCAAAGGCGTTTGCCCCCTTGGTATGGCTCCTGACCGTCTCGACTAACGGTATGCTGCGCCTGTTCGGCGTCGACCCCGCCGAGCAGACCTCCAACGTCACCGAAGAAGAGATTCGCATGATGATAGATGTGGGCAGCGAGAAGGGTACCATAGAGGAGCTCGAGAAGGAAATGCTGCAAAACGTGTTTGAGTTTGACGACGTATCGGTCGGTGAGATCGCTACCCATCGCACTCAAGTCGATATGCTGTGGCTGGACGACAGCGATGAGGATTGGGCGCATACAATACACGACACTCGTCACTCTCACTACCCCATATGCCGGGACAGCGCCGACGACATAGTCGCCATACTCGATGCGAAGGATTATTTCCGCAATTCCGGTCTGTCGCGTGAGGAGATGCTAAAGGTTGCTACCGAAACTCCGTACTTCGTTCCGGAGTCACTAAAGGCCGACATACTATTCGCCAATATGAAGAAGACGCGCAACCACTTTGCGGTCGTGCTTGACGAATACGGCGGCGTCGTGGGCATAGTCACTATGAACGACCTCATAGAGGAGATAGTAGGCGACTTCGCCGAAGAGGATGACGACCCCTGCATCTGTGAGCGCATAGACGCTACTACATGGCGCATGTCGGGTTCAGTGCCCATCGACGTCATAACAGACGAACTGGGCATAGAGCTGCCCGATGAGGATTTTGACACGCTGGGTGGTCTTATCATGAGTACTCAGACCACCGTGCCGGACGACGGTACGCAGTTCACCTGTGAAGCTTACGGGCTGCACTTGGAGGTGCGCGACGTCCGCGATCACCTTATCGTTGAGGCGATAGTCAGCTTGGCACAGGCCGATACTGCAAGCGGAGCGCACGATGATTCAGAGCAGTGACTGATGTCGCGCAATGAGTGAATGCGAAAGCCGGTCGCGTGGGTAACCATCCCACGCGGCCGGCTTTTTGGCACAAATACGATCAGTCGCGCTTGCTCATGTCGTAATCAATAGCTAGCATCACCATAACCGCCGGTAGAGCGTCTGCCGGCGCGCTTATGTCTATCGAGTATGTATCCGTAAACGCGAGCTGCCTGCTGATTACAGCTATCGTCCGTGACGAACTGTCGAGTATGCTGTAATCCCAGCCGAATACGTCGCCTTCTATCGCCCACCCGTTGTATTCAACTGTGTACCGGGGTTTTAGGAAGGTGAATTCCTTCGTTATACATCCCGCATACTCCTCCGAGAAATACAGCTCGAATCGCGATAGAAAGCTCAACACGCGCTTCCTGATTGAACCCAGCAGGCATCCGGACGCGTCGTAAATGTTTATACGCGGTATCAGACTTAATTCGGCCTTTGCGGTGAATACTACCCTGCCGCTCTCGTCGGTTATTTCAAACGAATCAAGCCAGGAGAACAGGCGCTGTTCAAATAAGAGCTTCATTGACTACCTCCACATACCAGTTCATTATGCAACACATCGCGCAATAACGCAATAGCGTCAAGCGCATTGCAATCATGCACGCTCCGGCTTCAGCGTGATGACCGCTATCTCCGGCGCGTTAAACAGCCGCGCAAGTATGGGATAGCTGCCAAGCCCGCTCGATATAAGCATTCGCGAGCCGTTCTTCTCGTACATGCCCTTCATCGGCGTGCCGCGCAGTTCCGGAAAGAACTCGGTTCCGGAGTATATCGCACCTACGGCGGGCAGTCGAATCAGTCCGCCATGCGTGTCGCCGCACAGCGCTAAGTCTACTCCGAACGACGCAAAGGCCGCCTGATTTGGAATGTGCGCGAGCAATATCGAGAAGCGGTCCGCATCTAAGGAGAACTTGTCACTGAGGCTGAACGTGGAAGAATAGTATACATTGCTTATGCCGTATATGTGTAGTTCGCTCTCACCCGCCCGCAGTATCATATCGTCGTCCGCCAGGAAATGTGCGTTGCTCTCCCCAGAGAACGCATTCGCGTACGCCTTTTTGCCGTCGTGTTCGCCGTTTACAACTAATACGGGGCACAGCCTGCAAAGACGCCCTATTAACGATAATGCGACTGCCTTGGCGTTTGCGTCGTCACGCGAGAACATATCCCCCGTCACCGCAATGAAATCGGGTGCCTGGCTCTCTACAAGCCTTACGAGCCAGCGATTACCGAATCCAAAGACCATACCGTGCAGGTCGGTCAGCTGCACAATGCGAACCTCATTCGAGAGCTTATCGCTGGTTACCGTGACGCGGTTGACTGTGAGCGCAAAAGTAGACAGCGCGTACCCCAGAGCAACTGCCAAAGCTATCGCACACGCCAACACCGCCCTATGCGGGTTAATGCGCCGGCGTTCCACGACTGTGACCGTCGTAAAAACGAGCCTTGCATACTGCGCGTTCCTCAACTCAGCCATTCCCTTTCTGTCAAATGTATTAGATGATACTTCGCCCGCGGCCGAAGTATTCATATCGCGTTCGACCTACGCGATTACGCCGGCGATATTACCGCACTATCGACGATCATGATGAACAGACAGCTTTTGTGAAAATAGAGTCAAAAGGCTTTCTAATGTTGCAATAACAATATATCAAAATTGGTGTTCAGTTATGGAAAGGCAGAATAAATGCAACCACGCAATAAGAACGAACTCTCGTGAAAGCGCAAATGCAGATTGTCTTTTAATCACAAATC
>JAUNBH010000027.1:3204-20285 GCA_030527165.1 Clostridia bacterium | reverse complement strand
CGAGGATTTCCCCTGTCAAATCGCGCAGGTGGGTATGTGGCTGATGGATCACCAGATGAACACCCGCGCCGCCGAACAGTTTGGGACGTACTATGCCCGTCTGCCGCTGACGCAGAGCGCGACCATTGTACATGGCAACGCGCTGCGGATAGACTGGGAGGAAGTCGTTCCAAAGCGGGAGCTGTCCTATATCCTCGGTAATCCGCCGTTTGTAGGGCACAAAAATGTCAACCCCACTCAAAAACAGGAGATGATAGATGTATTCAATGGCAAACAAGGAAGATTAGATTATGTATCTGCATGGTATAAAAAGGCTGCTGAAATGATAGTGGGAACAAGCATTGAATGTGCATTTGTGTCTACCAATAGCATTGTACAAGGAGTTCATATTGAGTTGTTATGGGGCTTGCTCTTTGATTATTATGGCATACATATCAACTTTGCCCACACCACATTTAAGTGGAGCAATGAAGCAAAGGGAAAAGCATCCGTTTTTTGCGTAATTGTTGGATTTTCTACAGTTGACCGCAATCGAAAACGTCTGTTTGTATATGAAGATATAGCAGGTATGCCTATAGAAAAGATCGTAAAAAAGATCAATGCGTATTTGAATGATGGCGAGGCGGTTATTGTTCAAAGCCGTAATACAACCTTATGCGATGTTCCCAAAATGATATACGGAAATATTCCAAGGGACGGCGGACATTACACTTTTACTGATGATGAAAAAATGAATTTCTGAAAGTTGAGCCCAATGCAGCAAAATATATGTATCGCTTTTTGGGATCCAAAGAGTATATTAATAACACTCAACGATGGATATTATTTTTGAAGGATTGTCGCCCTAATGAATTGCGTACAATGCCGTATGTTCTTGAGAGAGTGGAGAAAGTAAAAGAATTTAGGTTATCAAGTAAAGCAGCAGAAATTCACAAATTTGCAGAAACCCCGACTTTGTTTGCTCAAACGACCCAGCCATTAGGGCAAGACTTTCTTATTGTCCCCATTGTATCTTCTTCCAGAAGAAAGTATATACCTGTTGGTTATGTGCAGGGAAACACGCTTGTTAATAATCGTGTCTTTATCGTCGTTGGTATCACAAAGTACCATTTTGGGGTTCTAACTTCTAATGTGCATAATGCATGGATGCGTATGGTAGGCGTGCGCCTGAAAAATGATTATAGCTATTCTAAAGATATTGTTTATAACAACTTCCCATGGCCCGACCCTACCGATGAGCAGAAAGCAAAAATCGAGCAGACTGCGCAGGCCATTCTGGTCGCCCGCGAGCTTTTCCCGGACAGCAGCCTTGCCGACCTCTATGACCCGCTTACCATGCCGCCGGAATTGCTCAAAGCCCACCGGGACAATGACCGCGCCGTGATGAGGGCCTACGGCTATTCCATCAAGGATACGACAGAGGCAAGCTGTGTGGCGGATTTGATGGAGAGGTATCAGAGGTTGGTAGGAGCGACACAATGAAATCGCTTTTTCCAGTTAAACCAGGCAGCATCGAGCAACTTGCGTCGATGCTGTAATTGAAGGAGTAAAGCCAGGTTTACCATACCCCGAGCGCCCGCAGGGGCGCTCGTTCTCGTTGCGCGGCCGCGCGCGAAGCGCGCCGGCTTGCGTGCGCAAGCTGAAACGGCGAAGCCGTTTCGGGCCGCGCCCCGTGCCCTTCTCGCGTGAGCGAGAAGGTACCTTGTGGGGTGGGCGGGTGGGGGCGCGTTACGCGCCACGAATAGCGCGCCGCTCCCGCGGCGTTACAGCGCGGCCGTGGCGTCCAGGCGCACTACCTCGTCGGCGAGGGCCGCTATCTCCATGTCGTGCGTCACCACGATTATCGTCTGGTCAAACCGGTGCGCGAGCTTCTTCATCAGCAGAAGCACTTCATCGCCCGTCTTGGGGTCCAGGTTGCCCGTGGGCTCGTCCGCAAGTATAATGGCCGGCTTGCCCACCAGTGCGCGCGCTATGGCTACGCGCTGCTGCTCGCCGCCCGAGAGCTCGTCCGGGTAGCTCAGCAGCTTGTCCTCGAGGCCCAGCGCCGCTATCACTTCGTCCAAATACGCGGCGTCGGGATGCCTGCCCGCCATATCCGAGGGCATGGTTATGTTCTCGCCCGCGGTGTGCTCCGGCAGCAGGTTGTACGCCTGGAACACAAAACCTATGCGCCGGCTGCGGAAATCCGCGAGCTCGCGGTCGCTCATGTCGTATACGCTCTCCCCGTCTATGTAGAGCTTGCCGCTCGTGGGGCGGTCGAGCGCGCCGAGCAGGTGCAGCAGCGTGGACTTGCCCGCTCCGCTCCTGCCTATCACGGAGTAGAATTTGCCGCGCTCTATCGCCATGTCGGTGGGCGGGAGCGCACGCACCTCGGTCGCCGTGCCGGCGTTATAGACCTTCTCGAGCTGCTCGCAGCGCAGCACCACGTCGCTGTCTTGTGCCGGTACGTGCGCGTTCCCGCCGTGCAGCAGGCTCCTGTCGACGCCGGCGTACGCCCTGGACGACTCGACTTCGGACTCTATCCGCCCGGCGTTGAGGCGGATCACCCTGTCCGCCAGGGCGGCTATCTCCATGTCATGCGTGACGAGCGCAACGGTCTGATGGAAGCGCTGCGCAAGCTCCTTGAGCAACCGGAGCGCCTCGTCGCCCGTGTTGGGGTCGAGATTGCCCGTGGGTTCGTCCGCGAGCACTATCGCGGGCTTGCTTATAAGCGCGCGCGCTATGGCCACGCGCTGCTGCTCGCCGCCGGAGAGGCTGTCGGGGTAGCGCTGCAGCTTGTCGGCTATGCCCAGCGCCTCCGTCAATTCGCACAGGAGTGCCTCGTCGTGCGGCCTGCGGTCGAGTATGAGCGGCATTATGATGTTGTCGCGCACCGTGTGCTCCGAGAGCAGGTTGTATGACTGGAATACAAAACCTATCCGCCTGCGCCGCAGCTGTGCCAGCTCGCGGTCCGAAAGCGCGAATATGCTCACGCCCTCCACCAGCACCTCGCCCGCCGTGGGCCTGTCGAGCCCGCCCAGCATGTGCATGAGCGTGGACTTGCCCGAACCGCTCCTGCCCACTATGGCATAGAACAGCCCGTCGTAGAGCGTGAGATCGCTCGGCTGCAGCGCCACGGTCTCGCTCCTGCCGGATTTATAGCGCTTGGTCACGCCCTTGCATTCAATTATTACTCTGCGTTCCATATGGCCCTCCACTTAGCTTCGGATGTTCTCTACGGGGCTGCGGCGCAGCACCATGTCTATCGGCAGCCTGTATAACAGCGTCATTACAACCACAAATGCCGCGCAAATGCCCGCGTGCAGCGCCCAAGGGTAACCGTCCATGCTTATAACAAAGGCGGCGTATAACAGCTCCGAGAGCGTGAAGCCCATGCCCGCGCGCTCCACGAGCACGCTGGCGAACAGGACGAGCGCGACCGCCGCGTTGGCGACGAGCACGCCCAGTATGCCCTGCCGGAGCCCAAGCATGCCCTGGTACGTCTTAAACTGCGCGCCGCGCACGCCTATGGATTGCAGTATGCCGTAGCGCTTGCTCTCTTGTTCTATGGCGGAGACTATGGTGCTGCGCAGTATGACGAACGCTATGAGCGCCGCCGCCGCGCCGAGCAGCCCGGTTATGATGCTCGAATTGACGGACGCCTGATACAGGGAAGCGCCGCTTTCGCGGTAGTTGTACAGCGTGAAGCCGTTGTCCCAGCAGTAGGACAGCAGCGGGAGGTCTGTGTCGCCGCGCGTGGCGTCCTGCGAGTAGAGGTATATCTCGGTGCCGCCCATGGAGCCCTTGTAGAACAGCCGGTCCATTATCGCCAGCGAAGTCGAGAGCGTCCGCGAGGGCCGCGAGATATGTTGCGGGTATATCCCGGTGACGACGGAACTCGATGCTATTATGGCGTAGGGCTGCTCGCTGTCGGAGAAGGGCCATATCGGTTCGTCGGGGAAGTAGCGTATTATCGCGCCTACCGTGGTCTCAATTTCCGTTACGGAGATGAACAAGCCCGCCTCGCTTACCCGCGTGTCGCGCCCGTAGAGCCACAATCTGTCGCCCACTTCGAGCGCGTCGTCGACATCGTACAGCGGCGCATGGCTTGCGAGCAGCGTCAGGTCGTAGCGCCCGGTAGCGTTGAGCAGCGCGCTCGCCCTGCGGCTGAAGTCCAGCGCCGCCAGGTCGCCCGTGGTCGCGGTGCCGGAGCCGCTGCCCGCCTTCTGCATCGGCGCCAGCAGTATCACCTGCTCGCCGCGCTGGAACGCCTCCGCGTCCAGCTCCCCTGTGGTTATGGCGTCCATCAGCAGCTGATAGGCGCTCGAGGACGGGTTCATGCCGTAGACGGTCGTGGCGTACGAGCCCGCGGGCGCGATAAGCAGGGAATCCTCCGCGACGTGGTCTGCGAGGGAGAACGGCACTGCGCCTGAGCGGCAGTACACGGATAATTCGCCGCCCCGCTCCTCTCCGAGCTCCGGCGTGTAGCGTATGAAGCGGAACGCGCCGTACTCCTCGTCGTAGTATGCGCGCGCGTAGGCGCTGATTTGCCCGCTCGTGCCCTGACGAGAGAACAGGAGCGGGAACGCATCCAACAGGGAGAGCTGCACTTGCAGGTCAAAGAACGACAACCACGTGTCGGCGTCGGAATGCCGGCAGGAGTGCGGGCCCGTGGACGTGAGGGCGCTGTTGGGCACGGCTATCTCATATGCGGGCGTCGTTTCCACGATTTGCACATCGTCTTCGTCCGCACCTTCGTCCTGAGCTGCGCCTGATATGTACTGGTGCACCGCCTCGGGCGGCAGGAGGGCGTAGAACTGGTTTATGAGGTCGGAGAGAGAGCCGTTATCGGTGTATAGAAGCTTATCGCTGTACAGCCATGCCGATTCCGCCATTCTAAAACCGTACAGCTTGTCGAACTCGACGCCCTCGATGGCGCGCAGCTCCTCGGTCACGGTATCGAGCGCGGCGGCGCCCAGCGCGTAGGGGAGCTTTATCATGTAGTCGGGCCGGTCGACGTTTACTACCATGTCGCGGTAGTCGCCGAACGCCTCGTAGCCCAGGAACACCGCTATGAGCATTATCGTGAGCACGAAGCAGCAGAGTGCGGACGCGAGATTCATGCGCCTGCGGTTGGCGCGCTCATGCCTGCGGTTTACGCTCGCGAAGGACTGCGCGCCCATCTCGCTCTTGGCGGCGCGCTTCGCGTGGGATACCTTGCCCGCGCTGACGGATACGCTGCCGCGCAGGGGCGTGCGCACCGCTATTATGAGCGGCGCGAGCATGCCCACAAACAGCCCCAGCACACTCGCTGCCAGGCCTATGCCGGTGCTCACCGGGTCGATTTGGAATACTATGGGTGCGCCGTCGCGCAGCGCATTCGCAAGCGCCACCGCGCCGTAGCTGAGGAGCCCGCCCAGCGCCGCGCCCGCCGGAAGCGCTATAATCAGCACTATGAGCCCTTCGCACAGCAGCAGGGACGCCACCTGAGCGTTGTCCGCGCCTACGGATTTCATCAGCGCGAGCTTACGGGAGCGGCGCTTCACCTGCGTCAGGAATATCTGGAACACGGAGCACACTGTGGTGGCGAATATGACGCCTATTACGGAGAGCATCATCGCCGCCTTGGCGTCCGCGCTGCCATCCGGGTAGGCGAGCCGGTTTATCCTCAGGGGGAGGGTGTTCTCCACATAGGGGTAGTGTACGCCTTCGTCCACGACGCTCTGCGCGTCCGGGAACACCAGCTCGCCCGTGCTGTACTTGCTCGAATCCGACACAAGGTGCAGGAAGCTGCGCGTCACGCCGTCATTCCCGGTGCGTACGGCGCGTGCGAGCGTTTCGTCTGTACACGGGACGTAGTAGAAGGTGCTGTCCGAATAGCCGGACACATCGGGCATGTAGCGCGACTCCATGTAGTAGACGCCGTTGCCGTGGCGCACCTCCACCCAGTCCGCCGCGGAGGCGTTGGCGGGGTCGTACAGCGTCAGCACATCGGTCAGCGACATGCCCTCCTGCGGAGCGAAGGTGAAGCTGCCGCTGCCGTTTGCGAGCAGGAAGTCAACTTCCCCGGCATTGCCATAGTTAGCGTTCAGCGCCTCGGACACAACGTCCCACGGTATCAGCGTGCCGCCGGTAATGCCGTTCATCATCCGCAACGAGGCGGATTCTATGTAATACTTGTCCGCAAACAAATTGTGCGGGTAGTCGTTGGAGTATTCGACCGCACCGCAGAAGGATGACATGAACTCGCATGTGAACTCGTGACTCAGCAGCAACTCCTTTGCGCTGTCTATGACCGCGTAGGCGGATGCCGCGGGAAAGAAGGCGCACTCCGTGTACTGCGACGGGTTGAAGTCCTTGTTTCGTATGTAGTACTTCTCGCTGAGGTGCTCTATCTCCACCCAGTCGAGCGCGCTGGTACCGCCTATTGTCCCCTGGGAACCTGCGTCGCCCGCCAGGTATGCTCCCTTGAGCTTGTCGTATGCCGTGAGCGCGTCCGAGCTGCGCACATAGACGTCGTAACTGCGCTCGTATTCCATGCGCTTGAGCAGCTTGTCTTCTATAACGGTGAGCGCGGCGGCCACGTAATCGCCGGTGCCGTCGTACACATAGGCATTTGCGGCGCTGTATATGCCCGTGTCCCACCTGTCGGAATAGGACTCGAACACGCCGCATATGGTCATGTCAAACGATATGTCTACCTTCTGCGATACGACCACGCCCTCGTTGTACTCCGTGTACAGGCGCACTATGGCGTCGTCGTATGCCAACAGGTCTGTGGTGGTGCGGTGGGCGGAGGGCAGATGGCTGCCCCAGCCGTCTGCGGAGAGGGCGGCGCGCGCGTTGAACGTGGAAAGCACCAGGGCCTCAAATTCCTGCTCGCTCAGCTCTGCGAGCGGGATGGCGATATAGTAGGGATCCGTGTATTCTCCGGACATCGGGTTAGAATCGTCGAAGGGGCTGGTTACAGCGAACTCTACCTCGACATAACCATCGCCGCCCACGTCAATGTCGGCGGCGGAGAGTTCGCGCAGCTCCGACAGCTCCTCGCGCAGGGACTCGGCTGTGAAATTGAGTTCGGTGCTCGTCGGCACCTCGGACTCGAAGACGGAGAAGGATATTTTAAAGGGCAGCGTGTCGCCCACCGCAGTACCAAAGGGCAGCGCGGTGAGCTGGCTGGCTTCGAGGGCTATCTCGCCCAGCGCCTCCGGCATGCGCCCCTCCGTCATTTGGAATGCGCCGAGCTCCTCCAGCGCGTCGGTCAGGCTCGCCACTTTGCCGAACTGACCGCACTCGCCAAAGGACTGCGATGCGGCTACCCGGTCGCCCTCGTCCGCAAATGAAGCGCGTATCCTCTCGACGTCGTCCTGCGAAGCGTCGAAGTGCGCCGCGTGAAAGCTGCCGTACAACAGCGCGTTATTGCGCTCCTCGGTGTAGTTTATGCTGGAGATAAATATCGTCGCCACCGTTATGAACAGAAACGACAGAGCGACAACGGTTATCAAAAGCGAGGCGTCCCGCTTTCGTCCCCGCAGGCCTTCGCGGGCGAGATACATCGTATTCATAGTGGGAACCTCCAAGCGAACGTGTGACTGCGGCGCGCACGCGGCGGGCGCCCGGCGCAGCAGCAAGGATATTGTACCATACTTATTCGCCGGGAGACGCGGCGCACGGCAAGGTATTTTGTAAATATTCTGTTAATACGGGCCGGGGCGCGGCCGGCGCGCTGCGCGCGCCGGCGTGCGCGTACGCGCACGCTGAAACGGCTGCGCCGTTTTGGCCGCGCCCGGCCCCCGGGCTCCCAAGAGAGCCTGCGGAGGAAGATGGGCTTCCCGCGGCAGCGAGAAGCGGTCCTTGAGGGTGGGCGGGTGGGGGAACACAATCAAAAGCTGCATATATTTTCGACCTGATTCGCGCCGCGCGCACCGGCATTCGACACACTTTGTTCATATAAACGGCCGTCGGCGCGCGATATCCGCGCGTTATCCACAACGGGAATGCGCTGAAAACGCGCAAAAAGTGCATAACTCTGTGGATAATGTGGGAAACCTCGCGCGCACGGAGGGCATGCGCGCGGGGCGTCGGGCGGTGTGTTTGTGTAAAAAAAGAACTTGCCGAGCGCTCCGCGCATACGGTTAAACCGTTCTTATCCGCAGGCGCGCATCATACAATGGTGTAACAATCACATTGGAGGACGTATATGGAGCTTGTTCAAAAGGAGCTCATCATAGAGCGAATAGTGTTGTCCGAGACGGTGCAGTTGCCGGTTGCGGGCGATGTGCCCGTGCCGGAAAAGCGCTCCGCCCGAAGCGTCATAAGCGCGGGGGCGACAGCCGCGGTAGCCACGCATGATGTGGTGGGCGACAGCATAGTTATAACGGGCTCGGTGCGCATCGACGCGGTGTGTGCGGACGCGTCCAACGAGTACTTTTCGTTTACCTCGTCCGCGCCGTTCACGCACTCGTTGCGCTGTGAAGGCGTGCCCGCAGGCGCCAGAGTGAGCGTGAAGCCGTCCGTGCAGGGGTTAAACGTGCGCCCGGCGGACTCGCTGCTTAGCTTTGACGCCGCGCTAGTGTTGGTCTGCACGGCGGTGGACACATCCGGCCTGCCCGTGATGGCCGCCATACGGGGGATAGACGACGTGGAGTTCTGCGAGCGGGAGGTCACGGCGGCTTCGCGTGCGCGCATAGGCGGCGGCAGGCTGCGCCTTCGCGAGGAAATAGATGCAAGCGGCGTGGCTTCCGCCCTGACCGCCGAGGGCTACGCGCTGTGCGACTCGGTGACGTGCACCCCGGACGGCGCGCTCGTCAGAGGCAGGTTGATGGTAAGCGCTTTGGTCTCTGACGGGGATTCCGCGCTCTCCCAGCTTGCCAGGGAGGTGGAATTTGAGGAGGTAGTGCCCGTACAGGCGTTTACCCACACGCCGGAGGCGACGGTCACGCTGGAGAGCGTGGCGCTGCGCGCCGTCAGCGACGACTTCGGCATAGTGTCCGTAGAGGCGGTGATGCTGGTCGAGATAGACGCCGTGGAGGAGCGCAAGCTCGCGATCCCCACGGACGCGTTCTCACCCAGCGCGCGCTTCGTGCCCAAGCACAGGCGGGTGCGCGCCGTCATGCCCGCCGAGCGGATATGCTCGCGGCGCGTCATCAGGGAGAAGGTGGCGCTGCTCGAGGGCCTGCCCTCGCTCAAGCGGCCGGTATTCGCGTCGGCGCAGCCCGTCGTCACGCTCGCGGCCGCGACGGGCGCGGATGTGACCGTGGAGGGCGTGCTGCTAACGCGGCTCGTGTACGAGAGCGAGAGCGGCGCCATATACTCCTTTGTCGAGGACATACCATTTGTGGCGACGGTGGAGTGCGACGCCGTGTGTACGCCGGACGCGGAGGTGTACTGCACCGTCAAGGCGGCCGACAGCGGCGACAGGTGGATAGACGTCGAGTTTACGGTGGATATGTGCGCGAGGCTCGAGCGCTCCTGCGAGCTGGAGGCGCTGGTGGGCTTTGACGAGGAGGCGGATCCGCCCCGCGAGGCGAAGGGAATAATAGTCTATGTGACCTCCCCGGGCGACAGCGCGTACGACGTCGCCAAGACGCTGCGAGTGCCCTTGGAACAGGTGCGGCGCTGCCAACCGGGCAAGGAGGCGTTTGCGGGAGGCGAAAAGGTGGTCGTGCTCAAGCCGTAGCGCGGCGCCCGCCGGCGGCTTCTCGCGGGAGCGAGAAGCTTCCTTATGAGGGCGGGTGGGTGGGGCGCGCGCACCGCGCGCCGAATGTCCGCCTTATCGCGGGCGGACGTCACCCCTTGCGCGGCGTGGCCGGAAACGGCGAGTGCATGCGGAAAAACCGCGGCTATGTGCAGAGCGCCCGGCGACCGGGCGCTCTGCGTGCGGGGCTAACGCATGAGCCGCTCGACGAGCCGGGCGGTATCTGCGAGGTCGGCTATCGCTATGTGCTCCGATACCCCGTGGACCGCTTGCATCCCCGTGCCGACATTCAGCGCGGCAATGCCGTTTTTGTGCAGCCACGTCGCGTCGCTGCCGCCGTATGTGCGCTCGACGCGCGGCGTGCGGCCCAGGCTTACAAAGGCCGACCGGAGCTCCTCCACGATCGGGCTGGTGGGGTCTACGTACAGCACCTCGGTCTGGCGGTCCACTATGAACTCATAGGTCGTGCCGAACTCCGCGCACGCCTCGCGCAGCGCGGCCTCGCTCTGGGCAATGCGCGCCTCCAGTTCTTCCTGGGAGAACGAGCGTATCTCCATGTCGAACTCCGCGAGCGCGGGGACTATGTTGGTCTTGCCCGGGCAGGCCATGGTGCCTACGTTCATCACGGTGTCGTCGCCCACATAGCCGCACGGCATTGCCGCGATCGCGGCGCACGCCGCCTTGAGCGCGTGGGCGCCGGTTTTTGGGGCCACGGCGGCGTGCGCGCTCCTGCCGTGCACGCGCGCGCTTATCCGGACAGTTGCCGGGGCGTTGTTGATTATGCAGCCTACGCTGCTGGAGTCCAGCACGACTGCGCTGCGGCTGAGTATGGGCGAATAGTCGGCGTTCTTGGAGCCCAACAGGCCCACCTCCTCGGATATGGTGAACAGCACCTCTACCGTGCGGTGCTCATCGCCGGAATCCGCGAGCGACGCGAGCGCCTCCATTATGGCCGCTACGCCCGACTTGTCGTCCGCGCCCAGCACGGTGCTTCCGTCGCTCCTTATGACGCCGTCCTCCACTACGGGGTTTATGCCCTTGCCGGGCGCTACCGTGTCCATATGCGCGCAAAACAGCAGCGGATCGCCGCGGCCGTCCATGCGGGCGTATATGTTGAACCCATTGGAGCCGAATTCGCTTCCGCACCCGTCCCGGCGCACTTCCATGCCGAGCTCGCGCAGCTCCGCCTCCAGCTTCTCGCAGAAGCCGAGCTCGTCGCGCGATTCGCTGTCGCAGCGGACGTAATCCATGAATCTGTTGAGCAGTCTGTCGATGTTCATAGAGCAGTTCTCCTTTCCCTTTTGTGACATTGTATCATGGGTGTTGACGCGCGTCTATTTGTGATATAATTACAGCCATGAGCGATGCTGTAACATATAAATACCTGCTGGCGGCGAATACCGTGTGCGCGCGCTATTTTGAGCGCGTGGATTTTGTGGAGCCCCACGGCAACGGCCACATAAACGACACGTTCCGCGTCTGCGGGGATCGCGGCGAGTGCGTGCTGCAGCGGATAAACCCAAATGTGTTCAAGCGCCCGGACTGGGTGATGGATAACATAGTGATGGTCACGGACTACCTGCGCGCGCGCCTGGACGAGCGGGGGAATGCTGAGGAGCGTGAGGCGCTGTCGCTGCTGAGGACACTCGACGGCGAGTGCTATGTGACGGACGCCGACGGCGCCGTGTGGCGGCTGTACCCCTACATAGGGGGGTCGCGCTCGTATGACGTCGCGCCGGATGCGCTGACCGTGGAGCGCGCCGCGGCGTGCTTCGGGCGGTTTGCGCGGCTGCTCGCGGATTTTCCGGCGCAGAAGCTGCGCGTTACCATACGCGATTTCCACAACACTGCGGCGCGCGTGAAGGCGCTGGAGATGGCGGCGCGCCAGGACGTGTGCGACAGGCTGGACGGCGCGCGGCGCATACTGGACGGCTACCTCGACAGGGCGCACCTGGGCGAGCAGTTCGCCGCGGCGTGCGGCGCGCTGCGGCAGCGGGTCGTGCACAACGATACCAAGCTGTCAAACGTGCTCTTTGACCGCGCCACGGGCGAGGGCCTCTGCGTAATAGACCTCGACACCGTGATGACGGGGTACATCGCCTGCGACTTCGGCGACGGCATTCGCTCCTGCGCCGCCACGGACGGCGAGGACGCCGCGACGGCGGGGCTGCACCCGGAGCGCTACGAGGCGTTTACCCGCGGCTACCTCAGCGCGCTTGGCGGCGAGCTGACGCGGGACGAGTTCAACGCGCTGGTGCCGGGCGCGCTCGCCATGACGTACGAGTGCGGCGTGCGCTTTTTGACGGATTATCTCATGGGAGACGTGTACTTCAAGACCGCTTATGACAGGCATAACCTCGCCAGGGCGACGAATCAGCTTTCGCTGCTGTGCGACATGGAAGCGCGCAGGCGCGAAATGGAGGAGACGGCCCGGCGATTATATTTTAGCTGAACCTGCCGCGGCGATTGCGCCGGAAAAACGGCTGTTATATAATACCCACGGCTGATGCGCGCGGGGCTTGTTCCCCTGTGGGCGACCCGGCGCAGCACAGGCAGACGACGGCGGGGGCGGCACGCTCCCGATACCACATAAGCAGCATAAACACGGAGGAGAGCAATGGATACGATTAACGGTCTCAAGAGGACGCCGCTGTACGATGCGCACATCGCGCACGGAGGCAAGCTGGTCGACTTCGGCGGCTGGGCGCTGCCCGTACAGTACAGCTCGATAATCGAGGAGCACAAGGCCGTGCGCCACGCCGCGGGCTTGTTTGACGTGTCGCACATGGGCGAGCTCATGGTGGAGGGCCCGGGCGCTTTCGCGCTGATACAGCGATTAGTCACAAACGACATAACGAGCATGAAGCCCGGCAGGGTGCGCTACTCGCCCGTGTGCTACGAGAACGGCGGCGTGGTAGACGACATACTGATATACATGCTCGCGGAAAACAGGTACCTGCTGATAGTCAACGCCGGCAACACGGACAAGGACTACGAGTGGTTCGCGTCCCACGCGGGCGAGGACGTTTCGGTTACGAACGAGTCGGCGAGTTGGGCGCAGCTCGCGCTTCAGGGGCCGAGATTCATGGAAGCGCTCGAAGCGGCGGGCTATGAGGGCGAGCTCCCCCGCAAGTACTACACGTTTACGGAGCGCATGAGTGTGGCGGGCGTCGCCTGTCTCGTGTCCGTGACGGGATATACGGGGGAAGCGGGCGTGGAGCTCTACTGCGCCGCAGCGGACGGCATGAGGCTGCACGCGGCGCTGATGGAGGCGGGCAGGCAGTTTGGGCTGGTGCCCTGCGGGCTCGGCGCGCGGGATTCGCTCCGCTTTGAGGCGGGCATGCCGCTCTACGGCCACGAGATGAACGCCGACATATCGCCCGTTGAGGCCGACCTGGGCTTTGCCATAAAGCTCGACAAGGCGGGCGGGTTTATAGGCCGCGAGGCGCTGTTGGCGCCCGCCGCGCGCAGGCGGATAGGGCTGCGCCTGGCGGACAGGGGCATACTGCGCGAGCACTACGCCGTCTACGCGGGCGACGAGCTCGTGGGGACGACTACGTCGGGCATGCCGGTGCCTACGCTCGAGGGCAGCTACGCCATGGCGCTGGTGGACGCGCGGCACGCGGACGACGCGGAGTTCACCGTTGAGATACGCAACCGCAGGCTCGCGGCGCGGAGAGTTGAGATCCCCTTCTATAAGAGGGCGAAATAGAGCATATTAAACACGCAATATTAAGCAGGAGGACAGCAATATGACACCCAATGATCGCAGGTACACAAGGGATCACGAATGGATACTCATCGAGGGAAATTCCGCCCGCATAGGCATAACCGACTATGCGCAGGACGCGCTGGGCGAGATAGTCTACGTCGAGCTCCCCGCGGTTGGCGACTCTTACGCCGTGGGCGATTCGCTTGCGGTAGTGGAGAGCGTCAAGGCGGTTTCACAGATATACACCTGTGTGGAGGGTACGGTTACGGAGGTAAACGAGGCGCTGGAGGAAGCTCCCGAGCTGCTCAATTCGGCGGCGTTTGACACCTGCATAGCCGTGCTCGAGATAGCGTCCGTTGACGAGTCCAAGCTGATGTCCGCGCAGGAGTACGACGCGCACGTCGCCGCGCTGTGAGTGGCGGAGGCGCGCGATGAGAAGCTACGTTCCCAACACGGAGAACGAGCGCCGGGAGCTGCTTGAGGCGATAGGCCTTGACTCCATGGAGGCGCTCTTTGCCGACATACCTCAGGAGCTGCGCCTGAAGCGGGAGCTCGACCTCGGCGCGGGAATGAGCGAGGCGGAGGTGCGCCGCGTATTCGAGGCGTACGCCGCGAACACTCGCACGGGCCTGCCGCTGTTTAGGGGCGCGGGCGCGTACAACCACTACATACCCGCGGTAATACCGCACCTGCTGTCGCGGAGCGAGTTCTACACCGCATACACGCCCTATCAGGCCGAGATGAGCCAGGGCATGCTTCAGGGCATATTCGAGTACCAGACGCTGATGTGCGAGCTCACGGGGCTCGACGTGTCAAACGCTTCCGTGTACGACGGCGCGACCGCCGCCGCGGAAGCCATGTTCATGCTGCGCGACGCCAAGCGCAAGCGCAAGGTGCTCGTCAGCGCGGGGCTGCACCCCGAGGTCAGGCTGACCATGGCGACTTACGCCCACGCCAACGGCGTGGAGCTCGTGGAAATACCGCTTACGGACGCCTGCGGGACCGATATGGACGCGCTCTCCGCCAATATGGAGGGTGCGGCGGGTTATATATGCGCGTGCCCCAACTTCTACGGCTGCATAGAGGATATGAACGCGGTCGCGGACAAGACGCACGAGCTGGGCGGCCTGTTTGTGAGCTACGTCAACCCGATATCGCTCGGCGCGCTCAAGCGCCCCGGCGACTACGGCGCGGACATAGCCGTGGGCGATGCGCAGCCCTTGGGCATGCCGCTCTCATTCGGGGGGCCGTACTGCGGCTTTATGTGCGCCACCAACAAGCTCATGCGCAACCTGCCCGGCAGGATAGTGGGTCAGACGCGGGATGCGGACGGCGGCCGCGTGTTTGTGCTCACGCTGCAGGCGAGGGAGCAGCACATACGCCGCGACAAGGCGTCGAGCAACATATGCTCCAACCAGACGCTGTGCGCGCTCGCAGCGGCCATGTACCTCTCGGCGATGGGCCCGGAGGGCATGGCGGAGGTCGCCGAGCTGAACATGCAGAAGGCGCGTTACCTCGCGGACGGCATAGCGCGCATACCCGGCGCGACGCTGCGCTACCCGCAGGCGAGCTTCTTCAACGAGTTCGTGGTGGACTTTGCCAAGGATTCGTCCGTGGTGAGCGCCGCGCTCAAGGCGAAGGGCTATGTGGGCGGCCTGAGGCTCGCGTATTACGACAAAGAGGACGGCGGAATGCTGTTCTGCGCGACGGAACAGAATTTCCGCTCCGAAATAGACGGGCTGATACTTGCCCTCGAGGAGGTGCTCCGATGAGAAGCGAATACAAGCTGATTTTTGAGCGCTCGAAGGCGGGCCGGCGCGGTTGCGACCTGCCGGCGTTGGACGTTCCGGAGCTCTGCGAGCTCGTGCCGGAGGGCATGCGCGCGGAGCGGCGTTTGAACTTGCCCGAAATCGCCGAGGTGGACCTCGTCCGCCACTACACCAACCTCTCGCGCCGCAACTATGGGGTGGACAACGGCTTCTACCCGCTGGGCTCGTGCACGATGAAGTACAATCCCAAGATATGCGAGGAGCTGCCCGCGCTGTTTAACGGGCTGCACCCGCTGCTGGACGCAGACATGACCCAGGGCGCGCTCGATATGCTGTACCACCTCGACCAGGCGCTCTGCGAGATAACGGGCATGGATAAGTTCACGCTCCAGCCCGCCGCCGGCGCTCACGGCGAGTACACCGGCCTGATGATAATCCGCGCCTACCACGAACTGAGGCAGGACGCCGCGCGCACCACGATAATCGTTCCGGACGCGGCGCACGGCACCAATCCCGCTTCCGCCGCCATGGCGGGCTTCAAGATCAAGGAGATCAAGAGCGCGCCCGACGGCAGCGTGGACCTCGACGCGCTGCGCGCCGCGGTCGGCCCGGATACGGCGGGGCTGATGCTGACCAACCCGTCTACGCTCGGCCTGTTTGAGACGCGCATAAGCGAGATAGCGCAGATAGTCCACGAGGCGGGCGGACTGCTATACTACGACGGCGCGAATCTCAACGCCATAATGGGCATTGTGCGCCCGGGCGACATGGGCTTCGACGTGATGCACGTCAACCTGCACAAGACGTTCTCCACGCCCCACGGCGGCGGCGGCCCGGGCTCTGGGCCGGTGGGCGTCAAGGCGGAGCTCATACCCTACCTGCCCACGCCGGTGATAATGGCGTGCCACGGCGGCCGTGTGACGCTGGACTACAACAGGCCGCTGTCCATAGGCAAGGTGAAGAGCTTTTTCGGGAATTTCTCCGTCATGGTCAAGGCGTACGCCTACATACTGTCGCTGGGCGGCAGGGGGCTGCGCGAGGCCAGCGAGAACGCCGTGCTCAACGCCAACTACGTCAAGGAGATGCTCAAGGACACCTACGGCCTGCCCTACGACCGCATATGCATGCACGAGTGCGTGCTGACCCCGGGCGAGCTGGAGCAGGGCGGCGTGCGCACGCTGGACATAGCCAAGGCGCTCATAGACAGGGGCTATCACCCCATGACCGTGTATTTCCCGCTGATAGTCCACGAGGCCATGATGATAGAGCCCACGGAGAGCGAGAGCCGCGAGACTTTGGACGCGTTTATCGCCGCCATGAAGGACATCGCGCGCGAGGCGAAGGAAGCGCCGGAGGCGCTGCACGCCGCGCCCGTGACTACTCCCGTCGGCCGGCCTGACGAGGTGACTGCCGCGCGCAAGCCGGTCGTGAGGTACACGGCGGACGAGGACAACCGATAGACCGCGATACTGACGGCACAAGCCCCCGCGCGCTGCGGCGCGCGGGGGCTTTTTAACTGTCCGTGCCCGCAATGTAGCTTCTCGCACCAGTCGAGGGGGCGGGGCGCGGCCTAAACGGCGAAGCCGTTTTAGCGCGCACTCCGTGCGCGTGCGCGCGGCAGCGCGCAGGCCGCGCCGGAGCCCCGGCGGACGCGCGAGCTGCACAGGACGGGGAGCATCGGGCTTGCAGTCCGCTGCAGGTAAAGCTGAATGCGCGTGCGCGCGGAGTCGTCGTCCCCGCGTTTGTCAGAACCCTGGGTGGCCTGCTCTTGCATCTGCTCCGACCGCGGCAGGGACGGCGATTTTTGGCGCATTCGCGCCACCCCACCCACCCGCCCGCAATGTAGTTTCTCGCCTGGAGCGAGAAGCGGGGGCGCGGCCTAAACGGCGAAGCCGTTTTAGCGCGCACTCCGTGCGCGTGCGCG
>JAUNBH010000027.1:0-3104 GCA_030527165.1 Clostridia bacterium | reverse complement strand
CGCGCAGGCCGCGCCGGAGCCCCGGCGGACGCGCGAGCTGCACAGGACGGGGAGCGGCGGGCTTGCAGTCCGCTGCAGGTAAAGCTGAATGCGCGTGCGCGCGGCAGCGCGCAGGCCGCGCCGGAGCCTTGGCGGGAGTACAAATCTCTTGCGGAATTGCGGCGAACATGATAGTGTGGTAATGAGTTTTGTCAATAATGAGCGGGGTTTGGTTATGAACATAGCGATAGTCGGGGGCGGCAAGGTAGGGGCGTCGCTCGCCGTGCAGCTTTTGAATGAAGGACATGCGATAACGGTTATCGACAGGAGCGATTCCGTGGTCGAGCAGCTGGGAAACAGACTGGACGTCATCGGCTGCGTGGGCAACGGCGCGTCGTATGACGTGCTCGAGTCCGCGGGCGTGCGCACCAGCGACTTGCTCATTGCGGTTACGGCGTCGGACGAAGTGAATATGCTCTGCTGTCTCATAGCGCACAAGCTGGGCGCGGGGCGCACGATAGCGCGCGTACGCAACCCGGAATACCATTCGCAGCTGTACGCCTTGAAGGACGACCTCGGACTGTCCATGAGCATCAATCCCGAACTCGAAGCGGCGAACGAGATAGCGCGCGTGCTGCGCTTTCCCTCTGCGACGAACGTGGAGCTGTTTGCAAAAGGGCGCGCCGAATTGGCGTCGTTTGAGGTCGAGGCGGGCAGCATACTCGACGGTATGCAGCTCAGCGAGCTGAGGCATAAAGTCGGAGTGAAGGTGCTGGTATGTGCGGCGGAGCGCGAGGACTCCGTGATGATTCCCGCCGGCAGCTTTGTAGTGCATGCGGGCGATATGCTGTATCTCACGGGCGCGCCGCACGAGATGACGCGCGCCTTCCGCAAATTCGGACTGACCAAGGATCGCGCGCGGAACGTGCTGATAGTGGGCGGCGGGCGCATAACGTACTACCTCGCCAACAAGCTTGCGGCGGAGGGTGTGCGCGTTAAAATAGTGGAGAAGGACGCCGAGCGCGCGGCTGACCTCGCGGCGCGGCTGCCTAAGGCGGTCGTGCTGTGCGGCGACGGCGGAAGTCATGAGCTGCTCAGCGAGGAGGGCTTGGACAAGCAAGACGCCTTTGTCGCACTGACGGGGCTGGACGAGGGCAACATACTCTCCGCGCTCTACGCGCGCAGGTGCAACGTGTCCAAGGTCGTTGCGAAAGTTAACAACGAGAACCTCCTGGCGCTGTTCAGGAACAGTGGCCTGCAGAGCGCGGTCTCTCCAAAGCAGATTACCGCGAACCAGATATTGCGCTATGCGCGTGCACTCGACGCGGGGCAGTCTAGCGAGGACATACAGTCCCTGTACAAGATACTCGACGGGCGCGTGGAGATAATTGAGTTCCGCGCCGGGGCCTCGGGGAGTATGCTCAATATTCCGCTGCGCGCGCTGAACGTCCGCAAGAACGTACTGCTCGCCTGCATAGTGAGGAACGGTAGGGCTATAGTGCCCGGGGGCGACGACTGCATCTGCGCGGGCGACAGCGTGTTGGTGGCTACTACCGGCAGGCGCATAAGCAAGCTGTCCGATATACTCGAGGATAACCGGGCATGAACAGAAAGATGATAGCCTACATACTCGGGCGCGTGCTGCTCGTGGGCGCGGCGCTCATGCTGCCGAGCGTAGTGGTGGGCGTCATATACCGCGAGCAGGCGGCGCTCAGCTTCGTGCTGCCCATAGTGCTGTTGGTGGCGGCGGGGCTGCCCATGAGCTGCAGGAAGCCCGCGGACACCACTATATTCGCACGCGATGGGTTTTTCATAGTCGCTTCGGTGTGGGTGCTGTTGTCGCTGGCGGGCGCGCTTCCATTTTATCTGTGCGGCGGCTTTGAGAGCTTCTGGGACTGCCTGTTTGAGATAGTATCCGGCTTCACTACAACGGGCGCGTCCATACTCGACGACCCGGAGGCGCTACCGCGGTGCATACTGTTCTGGCGCAGCTTCTCACACTGGGTAGGGGGCATGGGCGTGTTGGTGTTTGTGCTCGCCATCATGCCGCTGAGCGACGACAGGTCCCTGCACATAATGAAGGCGGAGGTGCCCGGCCCCATAGTCGGCAAGCTCGTACCGCGCACCAGGGATACCGCTATGATACTCTACGGCGTGTACACGGCGCTGACCGTCGTGCTGGTTGTCCTGCTGCTGTTGGGCGGAATGCCGTTGTTCGATTCGGTCTGCCACGCATTCGGCGCCGCGGGAACGGGAGGCTTCTCCATAAAGACGGCGGGCATCGCTTTCTATGACAGCGCGTACATCGAGGTAGTGCTGTCGGTGTTCATGCTGCTGTTCGGTGTGAATTTTAACCTGTATTTCCTTCTGCTCGTGGGCAGGCTTAAGGAGTTTATCAAGAGCGAGGAGCTGTGGTGGTACATCGTGATAGTCTTGGTGGCCACGGCTACGATAACGCTCAACATAAACGGCATATACGGCGATCCGGCGATCTCCGCACGGCACGCCTTCTTCCAGGTGAGCTCGATAATCACCACCACGGGCTATGCGACGGAGGATTTTGCGCGGCATTGGCCGCAGTATGCCCAGCATTTGTTAGTGCTGCTCATGATTCTCGGCGCGTGCGCGGGTTCCACCGGCGGCGGGTTAAAGATAAGCCGCTTTATACTGCTCGTCAAGGCGTCCGTCATGGAGATTCGCAAGCTGCTGCACCCCCGCGCCGTCGGCGTAACACGTCTGGACGGCGGGCCGGTGGATGCGCGTACCATATCCGGCGTCAGGACGTATTTCTCCATATATGTGCTCATCATATGCGTTTCCACGCTGCTGCTGTCGTTTGACGATTTCGATTTTGCTACCAACATCACGGCGGAGCTGGCGTGCTTCAACAATATCGGCCCCGGATTGGGGCTCGTCGGCCCCATGGATAATTACAGCCTGTACAGCGATGCGAGCAAAATGCTCCTTGCCCTGAATATGCTCCTGGGGCGACTGGAGATTTATCCCGTGCTCGTGCTTTTGAGTCCCGGCGTTTGGCGCAAAAACGTGCTGTGACCCGGCGCGGCCCAAACGGCGAAGCCGTTTTAGCGCGCGCACGGAGTGCGCGCGGGCGCGCGGCAGCGCGC
>JAUNBH010000026.1 GCA_030527165.1 Clostridia bacterium | reverse complement strand
GTCGGTGTTGTGGGTGTGTATCTCAATGACGGGGCTTGCCTCGTCAAAGTAGATTTCGGTGGTCTTTTCCTGCTTTTTTAGTCCTGTTCGCATAATTCGTCCTTTCTACGCTCCCGTTACGCAATAGGGGCGTTTTTCGGGTGTTTTCCTCGGCTCTTGACTTGGGAAAAACGGCGATTTTCTTTTGCTTCGCAACGAAAACGCCTCTCTTCCGCTCCGTCGCGGCTCCTCTGCCGCAAAAAGTCACGCTCGGCTCGCCTGTTCGCTTGCAAGCGCGCTCACGACGGCTCACTTGTCGCTACCAACTTTTTGCGGGGATGCCGCCTGCGGGCGGCCGGGAGATGAACGACAGCTCCGCCGGGCGCGGCCGCGCCCCCGTGACCTTCTCGCGAAAAGCGAGAAGCTACCTTGAAGGGCGGGCGGGGAACACAATCCGACGCACCCTTGCGTCTCCTCTGCCGCAAAAAGTCACGCTCGGCTCGCCTGCTCGCTTGTCGCTACCAACTTTTTGCGGGGCACGGCTGCGGCGGAATAGCTAAACCGAAGCAACGTGCCAATACAGAAGCGCCCGCGCAGAGCGCGGGCGCTTTGTTTTCACATGGAGCTTTGCGGGCTCACATGGCGGTCAGAGGATGCAGCGGTGTGCTGAACCTCGCCGTCAAGCGTCATATTCCCATCGAAAGCCTGATTATAAGAAGCGCGTCCGCTGCGTTGACAGTGCCATTGCCGTCTACGTCGGCGCGCAGCAGCATATCGCCGGAGAGCGTCAGCATCCCCATGGAATGCCTTAAAGCCGCCAGGGCATCCACTGCGCTGACAACGCCATCGCCGTCTACGTCACCGGGGATATAGGGCGGCGCTTCAGTATACAAAGCCGTTATTACCGTGGTGGTGTAAAATCCCGTAATGGGCTGTCCGTCATAATCCCAACCAGCAAATACATAGCCGGAATGCGTCGGAGGCGTGGGGAACATATCCGCTGTAAGCGTGGTCCCGTAATCTACGACAATCGATCCGATCAGCTCATTGCTAAGCCCGTCAATGAATTCCACGGTGCACTCGCGGGGCGTCCATTCGGCGGTAAATGTGGTATCTCCTGTTATGGGCGTTACAAAGTCATAGTCCCAGCCATCAAATATCCAACCGGTATGCCCCTCTATATAGGGGAATTGATCCTCCCGCAGCACCGTTCCTTCGCCCACAATCATCTCGCCGACCGTGCTCCCGTCAAAGCCGTCCACAAATGTGACATCGTACAGCGGAACAACATCCGTATCTATATAGACGTTGTCAAGATAGCCGCAGTCACTGCGTGCACTCACACTGCCATCCTTTGAATAAGTCCAGCTGAATGTATAGCTCCCCGCTTCCGTCGCCCAGTACACGTCCGTTACCCATCCGTCTCCATCCGGGTTGGCGCCGTTCTGAAGCATCAACTCTTGCTCGTCGTTCACATAGAATATCAAGTTGTCATATGTGTCCTCGCAGCTTACGTTCCAATCGAACACCAGAGACTGCCCCGCCAGCATATCTACGGTGCAGCTTACGGTCGATGTGGAACTGTGGACACCGACATTGGTAGATTTTCCGACAATCCGGCCCTCAAAGCTCGTGTTGTCAATAGTCCAGGGGTATTGCCCTCCCGTTATGAAATCTATATTCCCGCCTTCGATATTCAACGCCCCGTCGAACGTTGCGCCGACAACAACGGGAATTTCCCTGGTTATGGAGCCGCCATAGAACTTATCGGTAACTGTTATGTATATGGTGCAGCCGCCGAGCCTGTTTGCGGTTACCGTGATCGCCCGCCCGAAGCCGTCGTTGCTTGACTCAATCGATACTACATCACTGCCGTGAAGGCTGAATGAATATATACACTCCGAGAGCATATGCACGGGATGTACCGTAAACGTGGTAACATCGCCCACCTGGGCAAGGTATACGTCGCTTACACTGATGTCGAGGTCGCTAAGCGTAAACCTTCCCGGAGGCAGATACCAGCGCTCTTCGCCCGTCAGCCGCGGGTATGTGTATTCACCATAGCTTTCGTAATAGTACGGGTCATAATCGCCCTGCCTGCTCTTTGCATAATCCACTGCCTGACCGATGTTATACAGATACTCAACGCCCGTTCCGACGCCGCGCATGGAATTGTAGATATCCTGCGCCATGTATATGTCGTATGCCACCGTAACCGTGTTGTCGTACCCATAGGTAACCGTTGCGCCCTTCTCAAGGAGCGTAGCCGGAAGCAGGCCGTCCTTTGCGCCGCTGCAGGTTGAAATGTGTATAAAGCTGTCGGGCAGCGCATTGGCGCCGAGATACCTGTCGAAGAAGAACCCGTTTATGCCGCAGCCGCCGCCCGAAAGGGCTACCGCATACCCGTTAGTGTAGTCGGAGGCGAGAATGCCCGTTGTGTTGTAGACCGCGATGTAAGACCGTCCGTTGTAGAACGTTCCGTGGGAATCGATTATCACGGTGCCGTAATTGCCTATCGTCTTGAACGTGTTAACGTTGCAGCTGTTCCCGACGAAGCTGGAGCAGTTCCCGCCAGTGTACTGCGCTATGATTGGCCCGAACGTATTGAAGTAGTAATCCGGGAAACCGTCGTCTATCCCGTAGTATGGGGACAATATGCCCACATTGAGATTATCCGACGAGAAGTGATATACCTTTTCCGCCGCCCCCTTTGCAGGCATGAGCTCCGAAAAGTCGAGCTCCACGGCCTCCTCCCTGCCATGCATTATCACATAGTCGTACACGCACTCCACTCCGCTCGCAAGGGTATAGCCAAACGTATCCGCATCCTCGCGATAAACCTGCGTGACAAGGGGATGCTCCTCCGCGACCAGGATTAGCGCATCTACCGTTTCCTTCGGCGAACAGCCGCGTTTGTACAGCTCCCCGTCCTTTTCAAGGAGTATTGCATCGACCAATGCGGCCTCCTGCTCCATGACCGCGAGCAGACGGTCGTCCCGCACGCCCTCCGCTATTGCGGAAGCCGGCAGCAACGCCACAAGCAGCAGCACGCCGATAGCTATACTCAGTATTCTTCTAAACTTGAACATACTCTCTTCCTCCTATGCATTTCTGTTGGTGCAATTCGTTCATCAAATCCTGCCGGCAGATCCGCCGCCTCCTCGACGCGCCGACTTACAGTCATTAAGATACACGGCCGCCGCCTTCGCGCCTCCGTACCTACAGTATATCTCAGTTATCCCATACGCGCAACGGAGTATTTGCTGTGAAACCCCAAGAGCCCTTAAGCTGCAACACCCATCGGATACCTGCGCTGAGAGGAGTACTCGCTCAAAACCTGTCATGGGTATGCGATTTCAACTGCATAACGGGCTCTGTTTACGCCGAGCGGATACTGTTGACGTGCAGTGTTGACATCATTGTCTGTATAATGTATACTATTATCGACGCCACGCAATGCTACAAATATCCTTGGAGGTAAGAATCATGAAAGGCAAATCACTAAAGGCTATTTGCTGTCTGGCGCTCCTTGCGCTGGCGCTTTCGGCCGTGGCGGGTTGCGTCTCGCCAAATGACCCGGCAGACAATACCGGTACGCCCCCCCCCCCCCGATAATGTAGACATGCCCCCCACGAGCGCACCCGATGACGACGTGAGCTTCACAGCGACCGTCATTGATGACATAGACAACGTGGGGACCGGCACATACACGACGCTGGCGTCCGTTCCGACAGGCATGGGCACCAATGAGCTCTTCATTCCACCGAAAGGCCCTGCGTATGTGAATCAGCTGCTGTATGTAAGCCCTGATGAAAGTGAGATCATAACTCAGAACACTGAGCAGCGCAAGTACATGATATTCAAAGACGGCGCGCTCGACCGAGTAGTTGAGTACGACGACGACAACTGGCGCGAAATAGCGGACGAGGTGCTCGACGGAAAGCAGGTTTACGAGGACAACCTCAGTTACTCCTTTGTAAAAGACTCCCCCGCGGGGCGAAACCTGATCATACTGGATAAGTGGGACGAGTACTCCATCGCAGATGGAAACGTGTTTAAAGAATACACGGTATCGGATGCGGTCGGCGGCCGCACATGGCTGCTAAAGGACCTGGCGTTATCATGTGAGCTGCGCTATACGAGCGTAATACGCCCGCTCTTTGCCGATGCAGGCGGAAACCTCTATCTGCGCACTACCAACCCCGATTTGATCGTAAAATTCGACCCGAACGGGGAGATCCTCGCCTTTACTTCCCTGCTAAACGTCGAAACAGAGTTCGGCAGGTGCGATTTGGATTGGGCGGACTACATGGTTTGCAATCCGGAGGCGCAGGCGATATACCTCCTCGCAGCGACCGCTGAGCACATGCATGTGCTTAAGCTGCAGCTTTAGCGAAAAGCCGGGGAGCACGAGCGTAGTTCTCGCTTCGTCGGGAGCGGACAAATCAAGCCCGGTCAAAGGCGCTCGCCGGCAAGGAGCTGATTGAGGCGCAAGCGACCGGGGAAATCGATGGTAGCCGACGGCGCGCGACCGCGCGCCGTCGGTTGGTTGTGCTGCAATGCGGCGCGACGGTCATACACGCTCCCGGAATGCGGGAGCTCTGTATGTGCGCGCCATGCGGCGTTGCGGAAGCGTTTGCCGATGTGAAAACCCGGGCAAGCGATACGCTTGCCGTCGCGGGCACGCACGGGCCTGACAAGCCCCCGCTGCGGAGCGGCAACGAGCCTACCTCACTCCGCATCGTCCTCGCTGTGTCGCTGTTGATACTCCTTCAGCTTTGCGTTATACAGCTTTGTACGGGCAGAGTTGCTGAGCATTACGAGCAGCTGTATTGTCGCGCCTATCGCGATGGCTATAAGGGTAGAGCCCACGGACTCGAACCAGCCGAGTGTGAAGCCTACCGCCGCAAGGCCGAGGTAGCATATGCCGTAGCGCACGATGACGGGGGCTCGTTTGAGCACTATATCGCTGAATGCGAAGAACGACAGCACGGACACGCCGAAGTCAATTGCGAGACACAGGAGTATGCCCGCTATGCTCAAGCCGTCCGCACCGTTGATTGCATCGAGTATTGTCAATATGGTTACATGCAGCGTGAATATTAGGCAGGTGTAGCGCTCTATATAGCTAAATGCCATTCTCCAATTATTCTTTGTCATACTAATCTACCCCCAGCAGTTTTCTGATTTGCATAGCGTACTGACGCGATGCGAGCAGCTCTTCCCCGTTTTGCATGGTCATCATGAGCCTTCCGTTGAATTCGGGACGTATGGATTTAACGCGGTTTAGATTCGCCACCTGCGACTTGCTCACCCGCACAAACGAGTGCCCTCGCAGCCGCTCCTCTATTTCGTAGAGCTTGAGCGGCGTCTCGTATACGTCGTCCGCCGTGTAAAGGAAAACCTTACTGTCCACCGTGTCCGCGTAGAGTATGTCACGCGGTACAAGTATGTGCAGCGCGCCGTCTTTCTCCCCCGTGAGCTTGTGCTCATGTATGCGCAGCGCCGCCATGAGGGAGATTATCTCCGCGTCCGCGTCGCGGCAGCGCACGGTCACCTCCGTCTCCGGTATGTCGCAACCCGTGATAAGCGTTACCTTCATTCTGTCCTCCTTTTCAAGCGTCCGCGTGTTTATGCAATATCAATATATTCTATTCGCCTGCGCCTTTCAAGCGATTCGGCGTAAGCTACATTCACGGCGCGGTAAGCTGCGTCAAACGCGCGCTCAGTCGAAAGTCCCGCGCCGTCCAAACGGGGGCAGGATTCTTTGAAATCCTACCCCCGTCTTCGTCTTTTCCGCTCTATGAAAGATGCAAAAGATGCACTCGACCACTTCGGCGTTCATAGCCGGCATAGGACGTGTAAAGCGGCGCGCGGACAGCGCGCACATGACTACCGCCGCTTAATCGCCAGAAAGCCGGAAACCGTATATACCCGATACTCGTAGCCGCCCGCGCCAAAGACGTATGAGTCGCGGTCATCCGCGTGCTCCAGCTCGCTGGAGAAGCTGCCCGAAATAGTGTCGAACGTGAGCTCCAGGCTGCAGTCGTCGGGCAGCGCAATGCGCACGCCCCCGGATACGGTCTCCACGTCACAGCGCTGGGATGCGCGCTCCGCAGATAGCTCAACGTCGCCGCTGACTGTGGAGACATCCACCAGCCGTACATACTGCGCGTCGAGCATTACGTCACCCGACACGGAGTTCACCCTAAACTCGTCGGATTCCCCAATGAGCCCGACGGTAATCGAACCCGATGCTACGCCAATCTCCACATCGCCCGATACGATAGAGTCAGCCACTCTCAGGTCGCCCGACGCGGATTCGAAATCCAGATCGCCCACACTCAAGCCGCTCACACCCACCTGCGCGCTCGCAGTGCTCACGTCAAGTTCCTCGAGAGACCAATCCTGCGGCACATATACGGTGAGCGTCTTGCTCAGGTTGATATTGAGCTTGGTGCTGGACATAAACCATATGTTGAGCCGCGAGCCTTCGACATTGTAGCGAAGCCTGTACTCGTCTTCCAGAGGCATCGCGGCGGCTTCCGTAAACTTGACCACCGCCCCGTCCCATGATGCCAGTTCGACAATGCCCGCAGTCCATTCGATGCTTATCTCATCCACGCGCTCGGTTATCTCCGCGTCGCCCAGTGCATACCCCGACAAATCCTCGCGCTGCCAGCCGAAGCCCCAGTCGCCTATTACTATACAGCCGCTGAATGCGAATGCGGCGACAAGCGCGACCGCAATGACGACAACAGCTCTCAATTTATTTCCTATCACGATGCTTTCCTCCCGGTATTACTGCGCGCCTTATATGCCGCTGGGCTCGATGCCCAATACCCGCGCGACATTGCACACGATGGCGTTGCGCTGGAGCGCGTACTGCTCGTTTGTCTGGTACAGCACGCTGCACCCAACTCCGAACGCAATGAAGCCCGACAGGCTCTCTATATCCTCCTTGCGCACGTCGAGCAAGCCTTTTTCAATGTAGTTGCTCAATATGAGGTGGATATACTTGCGCATGATCCGCAATGTGTTCTCGCGTATCGCACCCAGTATGCTCCAGTGCATTATGTCAATATAGCGTTCGCGGAACTCGTAGGTCGCCTGCTGAATGTAGTCGAAATACTTCGTCAGCTCCCTGTCCGGAGCGTCGCGGCCGGCTTCGTACTGCCGCTGCATGTCGTCCTCGTATTTTTTGAAAAACAGTTCCATCGCGGCGGCAAACACATCGTCCTTGGAGTCGAAGTAGTGGTAAAACAGCCCTACCTCTTTCCCCACTTTATACTGGATCATCCGTATGGAAGTCCCCTCATAACCCTTCTCCAAAAACAATCCCAGCGCCGCTTCGATTATCTCCGAACGACGCAGTTCGCCCTTTTCCGTCCTCTTTGCCATTGCTTCCTCCATAGTGCACGCTTTCTTGTCTACTATTGTAACCTCTGTTGTGCGCATACGTCAAGTCATGTGTGAATATCGCTCAATTCTGCGCATTTCGCGCAGTTGCAGCTGAACGCCATGTCGCTTCCGATTGCCCATGCCGTCGTAACTCTCACACCAAAAGTGAAGTTTGTGTGGAACAATGGCACATGGGATTGTGCGCGCGCCCGCTGAGGTGTAGAATTGACGCGCAGACTTTAGCTGAAAGGGTAGTGTCATGGGCTTTGCAATCGCCGGAGCAGCGCTGCTTGCGCTCGCGCTTCTCACCGTGTACATGTCGTACAAGGCGGTTTTTGGGCGCGCGGCCACCAAGCGCGCACACTCCAAACGAGCTGCGCAAAAGCGCCTTTTTTCCGTTCCCGATGAGATGCGCAGGCGGATAGACGAAGCCGCCGCACTCCCCTATGAAGCCGTGCATACGACCTCCCACGACGGCCTCAAGCTCGCCGCACGGTACTATCACAATGCGGACAACGCGCCGGTCGAGGTGTTCTTTCACGGTTACAGGGGCAGCCCCTGCGGCGACGGTTACGGTCATCTCGCCATATGCCGCCAGCTCGGCATAAACGCGCTGATGGTAGACCAACGCAGTCATGACAACAGCGAGGGCTCGGCGCTTTCGCTCGGTATCAACGAGAAACTCGACTGCGCTGCATGGGCGCGCTATTGCGTGGAGCGCTTTGGCGACGACGTGAAGTTGGCGTTGGTCGGGATGTCCATGGGCGCGGGCACGGTGCTGATGGCCTCGGATTTAGAGCTGCCTCGAAATGTCAAGGGCATAGTGGCAGACTGCGGTTACACTTCCCCGCGAGACATAGTCCGGCACGTCCTTCGCGCCATGAAACTGCCCGTGGGGCTGGCGTACTTCGCGCTCAGCTGCGGCGCGCGCCTGTTTGGCGGGTTTGACCTGAACGGCAGCGGCGCGATAGACGCGCTTGCGCGCACGCAACTGCCGGTGCTGCTGCTGCACGGCGAGCGCGATGAGTTCGTCCCCTGTTCCATGAGCGTGGAGAACTACAACGCCGCCGCCTCACGCAAGTCGCTCCTCATCGTACCCGAAGCGCGCCACTGCGGCAGCTTTCTCGCAGATGAGCCCGCCTACACGCGCGCAGTGAGCGCCTTCATGGATAGCATATTTGAGCGGCGCTGAACGCCCGCGGTTTTGCGCCTGCGGACGGCTCCCCGCCGTCAGCCCGCCATGAGCGTTACGCCCCAGACTCCCGTGCCGAGCAGCCCCCACATGAGCGTGTAGGGCAGGCAGATCTGGCCGAGCAGATTGAACTTGCTGCGGCTGTAATCCCACACGTTCATACCAAGACAACAGTTAAACACATAGCCAAACACGAGTTCCACGCACGTTATCACGAGCGCAGATGCGAGATACGCCTCCCAAATGCTAAACGAGTACAGCGTAAACAGCGCATACAGCAGCGCGGTACACGCTCCCCCGGCGAGCCCCATGCTCCAGTGCGTGCGCCTGCGCCAGAGCAGCTCCAGCCCCATGTAGCCAAACCCACCAATTAAAAACGCAGCAGCTATCATGGTGTAAGTCTTGCCACGCCGCCGCTGCGCTATTCACTTCCTGCCCGCACTCACCGCACAAGGAGCGCGAGTCAACCGCCCTGCTTCGATTTGCCGCGGATGTAGTCGTCAATTGCCGCCGCGGCGTTCTTTCCGGCGCCCATTGCCAGTATTACGGTTGCCGCGCCCGTGACCGCGTCTCCTCCGGCGTACACGCCTTCCCGCGAGGTGGCGCCCGTCGCCTCGTCTACCACTATGCCGCCCCACCGCTGGGTTTTAAGCCCCTCGGTAGTGGACTTTATAAGCGGGTTCGGCGACGTGCCTATCGCTATTATCACGCAATCCGCCTCTATATCGAACTCGCTGTCAGGTATGACTTTGGGCGAACGCCGCCCGGATTCGTCCGGCTCCCCGAGCTCCATCCTCACGCATGTTATACTGCTTACCCAGCCCTCCGGATTGCCGTCTATCTTGACCGGATTGGTCAGCAGCCTGAACACCACGCCCTCTTCCATGGCGTGCTCCACTTCCTCGCGCCGCGCGGGAAGCTCCTCCATGGCGCGCCTGTATACTATGGTCACGTCAGCTCCGAGCCGCTTCGCGCACCGCGCCGCGTCCATCGCAACATTGCCCCCTCCGACCACAACCACATTGCGGCCGCGCTGAATGGGCGTTTCGCTGTCCGCCATGTACGCCTTCATAAGGTTTGCGCGTGTCAAAAACTCGTTTGCGGAGTAGACCCCGTTGAGATTCTCGCCGGGTATGTTCATGAAGCGCGGCAAGCCTGCGCCGGAGCCTATGAATACCGCTTCATAGCCGTATTCGGACATGAGCTCGTCAACTGATATAGTCTTGCCGATTATGACGTTTGTCTCGATGGCCACGCCCAGCGCCTTAAGGCCGTCTATCTCCCGCCTGACTATGGCTTTTGGCAGTCTGAACTCCGGTATGCCGTACACGAGAACTCCGCCCGCAAGGTGCAGCGCCTCGTACACCGTCACGTCATATCCGCGGCGCGCCAAATCGCCCGCGCACGTCAACCCCGAGGGGCCGGAGCCTATCACCGCGACCTTGTGCCCGTTTCGCGGCGGCATGCGCGTATCAATCCCGCTGTTGCGGTTGTGATAGTCCGCCACAAAACGCTCTAACCTGCCTATTCCAACGGGCTCACCCTTTATGCCGCGCACGCATTTCGCCTCGCACTGCGTCTCCTGCGGACACACCCTGCCGCACACCGCCGGGAGCGAGCTGGATTCGGCGATTATGTCGTATGCTCCCTCAAAATCGCCCTCCGCAACGCGCGCTATGAAATCGGGTATGCGTATCTCCACGGGACAACCCGCCACGCAAGGCATGTGCTTGCAATGCAGGCAGCGCGTCGCCTCGTCCATCGCCTGCTCGGGCGTGTAGCCCAGCGCCACCTCGAAGAAGTTGCCATTTCGCACCTCAGGCGCCTGCACAGGCATCTCGTTCTTTTTAATTGACATGTTTGCCACGCTACTTCACCCCCGCGTTCATAAGCCTGCAGGTTCTCTCCCTCGCCGCACGCTCGAATTCACTATACATTGCCGCGCGCTTTATCGCAGAGTCAAAGTCAATGAGGTGGCCGTCGAACTCGGGGCCATCCACGCATGCGAACTTTGTCTCTCCTCCAACCGTCAGGCGGCAGCAGCCGCACATGCCCGTCCCGTCAATCATTATGGGGTTCATGCTCGCCACGGTAGGTATGCCGTACTCCTTGGTGAGCTTGCATACGAATTTCATCATTATCAGCGGGCCTATGGTGATCACTCTGTCATAGCGCTCGCCGCCGTCTATGAGCCGTTTAAGGGCGTCTGTTACCAAACCCTTGTCGCCCCACGTGCCATCGTCGCTCATTCGCACCAGGCGCGTACTCGCCCTCTCGAACTCGTCCTCCAGTATGACGAGCTCCGCACTTCTGAAGCCGATTATCGAGTGGACTTCACAGCCGCACTCGTGCAGCTTTTTCGCGACGGGGTAGGCTATGGCGCAGCCAACGCCCCCGCCCACGACCGCGACCTTGCTCAGGCCCTCGATTTCCGTCGGCTTGCCGAGCGGGCCGGCAAAATCCTCCAGGCAGTCCCCATCTTCGAGGCGATCCAGCTCCTGCGTGGTCGCCCCCACTATCTGATAGATTATGGTTACCGTGCCCTTCGCCCTGTCATAATCAGCAATGGTCAGCGGTATGCGCTCGCCCTCGTCGCTCACGCGCAGTATTATGAACTGCCCCGGCTCCGCCTTTTTTGCTACGAGCGGCGCCTCTATCTCCATGAGCGTTACCGTTGGGTTGAGCCGAGCCTTCTTCAGTATCCTGTACATCGCACTCTCCTCAAAATCTAACTGGATTATTCCCGTTGATTATAGCACGTTTTATCGCGTTATCAAAGCGGCAGGGCGGAGTTTGCGCGCTGACGCGCACGACGCCGGTGCGAGCGACGGCATTAACCAGCGGCTCGCCGCGTTAGAAATCAACTTCCGTACCGTAATAGCAGCATTTGAGCAGCCGCTCCATTTCCTCGCGGTCGATCCTGCGCGGATTAGAACCCGTACACGCGTCCTCGAGCGCGTTGGCGGCTATCTCGGGCAGGCGCTCCAAAAACACTGACTCGGGTACGAAGCCCTCCGCGGCGGGATAGCCGTCTGCGCCGTACTCGGCTATGCAGCGCGGTATCCTCAACGCTTCGGACATGCTCAGCAGCTTCGCTATGAGCAACTCGACCTTTTCCTGCACTGTCGTGCCGCCCAGCTTCATAAAGTCCGCTATGTCCCCATAGCGCGCCGCGGCACGTTCGTCCTTGGCGTTGAACGCGATCACCTTGGGCAGGTACATGGCGTTCGCCGCGCCGTGTATTATGTGCGCGCCGCAATCCGCAAACGCCGCGCCCGTCTTGTGCGCCATGGAGTGCACTATGCCGAGCAGTGCGTTTGAAAACGCCATGCCCGCCAGACACTGCGCATTGTGCATTCTGTCGCGCTTCGCCATGTCGCCGTTGTACGAGTCCACGAGGTCTTCCTGAATAATTCGTATGGCGTGCAGTGCGAGCGGGTCGGTGTAGTCGTTAGCGGCAGTAGACACATACGCCTCTATGGCGTGCGTCATCGCGTCCATGCCGGTATGCGCAACGAGCTGCGGCGGCATAGTTTCCGCAAGCGCCGGGTCGACGATAGCTACGTCCGGCGTAACTTCAAAGTCGGCTATCGGGTACTTTATTCCCCTCGAGTAGTCCGTGATTATGGAAAACGCCGTAACCTCCGTCGCCGTGCCCGAAGTGGAGGATACTGCGCAAAAGCGCGCCTTTTTCCTGAGCTTTGGCAGTCCGAACACCTCGCACATGCCCTCAAACGTGATATCCGGGTACTCGTACTTTATCCACATGGCTTTCGCCGCATCTATGGGCGACCCTCCGCCGAGCGCAACTATCCAGTCTGGCTGGAACTCCAGCATTGCGTCGGCACCGCGCATAACCGTCTCCACCGACGGGTCGGCTTCTATCCCGTCGAATACCTCGACCTCCATGCCCGCCTCTCTGAGATTGTCTGCAACCCTGTCCAGAAAGCCGAATCGCTTCATGCTGGAGCCGCCTACGCATACTATCGCCCTTTCGCCCTCAAACCCCTTGAGCGCGTCAATAGCGCCCCTTCCGAAGTACAGATCCCTCGGGAGCGTGAATCTTGCCATTGTGTCGTCCTCCGTTCGTCGTCTCATTTGATTGGGCGCGTCATCCGGCATGCAGCTCCCCCGATACGGCGCAAGCGGACGAGCCGCTGCCGATGCTTCGCCACGTAATAGTCGGATTCTGCCCCGCACAAGGCGGCTTTATTCAGCGGCCGTCCGATTTCGGACGTCGACCGGCGTACCCTCGCGGCGCGCAAAAGCGAAAGGCGGGCAGCTTCCTGCCCGCCGTCGCCGCCGCGCTGCGGCTACCAGCCCAGCGCCCGCCTCTGTTGCGCCAGCATCGTCGCCAACTGCTCGCGGCTCTCGCTGATGAACTCAAACGTCAGATACTGCGGCGCTATTCGCTCTATCAGCTCCGCCACGCCCTCACATGTGAACGGTTTGTGACCGTCCACGCTGAATGCGTGCCAGAACATCTGCGTCACGCGCCCATCATAATCCGCTGCGAGCGCAGGCGGCCGCTTGCGCGCCTTCAGCGCGTACTCGCCGGTAAGCGATTGATGCAGATGCACGCCGCGTATGTGCCTGCACAGCCCGCCGTGCGCATCGAGCACGGCGTTTATGTACGCCACGCCCTCCTCCTGGGTGGTGAGCGCGGGATTCGTGTGCAGCAAGTGCCCCGTATCGAGCATTATGCCCTTGTTCGCATAGCGCACGCCGTCCAACAGGCGCGCAGTCATGTCCGGCCGCAGCATTGTCAGCCCCGGCTGCCAGAGATTCTCAAACAGCAGCGCAGCGTTCCCGCGGTAGTCTGCAAACAACTCGTTGACGAGCTCTACGGTCGCGTCTATCACCGCCTCGTCGGAATGAGCGTACTCCATGGTGAAGCTCTCCGGTATGGTAGCGTTTGACACGTGAAATACCACGTACTCCGCGCCATAGCGCTCCGATGTGCGCAGGCTGCGGCGAAACGCCTCCAGGAGCGCAGAGCGGTCAGCTCCGCCGTACACCTCACGGCACTTCTCAATGGAGCCGAACTCCGCTATCAGCGCCGCCTCATTCCCCAGGTAGAAATCCAGCCAATTCGGAAAGGATACCAGGTGCACGCCATACACCCGCTCGTGTGGGATCAGCCCCCTCTCGTCTTCCCACTCGCACGAGAGTTCTATGCCGTCAAAGTCGCGCATGAACTCCAGAAGCTCGTCCCTGCACCCGAACCTGTCCAGGTCACAGGGGCACGTGGTCATGTTAAACAGCCTTCGCACCTGAAGCAGCCCTCACTTTATCACCATCGGTATGCCGCATACCAATCGCACCACGCGCTCGGCGCGCTGCGCCAACAGCACGCAAAGCCTGCCGGTCTGCTCGCGGGAAGACCTGTCGCGTGCGTTTACCGGTATAATGCCGCTGCCAACCTCATTGCATATCACTGCCTGCTTCTCCAATAGCGCCTCAAGCAACGCCGGCGCGCACTCCGGTGCGCGCGCAACCATGTCCTGCAGGTTGTACAGCACTGGTCTCTCGTCCAATACGGCGTCCGCCATGTCGCACTCCGCGTAACCCAACGACATTGCGTACTCCCGCTTTCCAGACGCCTGTGAACCTATTATCAGAACCATAACGCAACCGCCTTGTCAACTATTACCAACGAACCCACTGCAATGAGTTCTATCAGCTGCACCATATACCCCGCTACGTCGCCCGACATTCCGCCAAACTGCTTTTTCGCCATGACTGCCACGAGCGCGCAGGTAACTGCGGCGCACAACGCAACGGCGGCGCCGCCAACGGCGTTTGCCAGCGCAAACCCCAGCGCCGCCAATGCGCCGAACAGCGCCAATATGCACAGCGACCACTTTGCGTGTGCACCGCTCCTGAACGCATTGCCCATGCCCTCACCCTGCGCCGGCGCTGCGAGCACCGCGTACGCTCCCGCGCAGACCCTGCTCACTATGTGCGCGCACGCAATGGCAAACACACCCTCGCGGGGAAGCTCCGCACACAGCGCGACGTATAGGAGCATGTACGCGCAGACGCCGATTACCGCGAAGGCGCCGCAGTGCGGGTCCTTGAGTATGCTGCGTTTCTTCTGCAGGTCGCCGTGACTCGCCAACGCATCCGTCACATCGCACATGCCGTCCAGATGAATGCCACCCGTCACCGCCACGGGTATCAGCGCAAGCCCTGCCGCATAGAGCAGCGCGCTCACATTAAGCGCCTCGCACAGGTACATCCAGCCTATGACGACGGCGCCTATGACCGCGCCCACCAATGGCATAAACGCCAGCGCGAGCTTCATGCCGTCGCCCCCGTAGCGCACGCGCGGCATGGGTATGCGCGAGAACATCAGAAATGCCATTGCAATTGATTTCAATACGACCATGGTATTTCCCCCTTGAGCACGAGCGGTATGCCGCACACCAGCTCCAAAACACAGTCGCAATACGCCGCCAATTCCCGGTTTATGCGCCCCAGCGCCTCTATGTACAAACGCGTCTGCTCGCTGTAATCGCCCATATCCGCGCCCACGTCGTTGGTAACTACAATCAGGTCATCGCAGCGCTCGCCGAGCGCCTTCACGCCGCCCACGACCGCCTCGTATGGGTCGGTCGCCTCACCGCGCTCGTTGAACATCTCGTTCGCCGTGAGATTGCAAATACACTCCAACAGCGCGACGCCTCTGTGCTGCAGCTCCAGCGTGGACAGCGCCATGTAGCGTTCCACGGTAACAAAGCCCTTGTCCGCCCGCTCCCGCCTGTGCCGCGCTATCTTCTCAAACGCCTCATCGTCGTATGGGCGCATCGCGGCAATATAATAACGCATTTCGCCCGCGCTTACCGCTATCCGCTCCGCAAACGTACTCTTTCCGCACGCGGAGCCTCCCGTCAGGAGCACACGCATGTCATTCCTCCCCGGGCGCTATGAACGCCTTGGCCCCTATGTCGCCATATGTGCTCATGTTGCGATAGACCGCAAGGGCCATGTCGAGCAGGGGCAGCGCGCACACCGCCCCCGTGCCCTCGCCCAGGCGGAGCTGAGCGTCGATGAGCGCGTTCAGCCCGAGGGCGCGCAGTATGGCTCCCGATGCGGGCTCAGCCGAGCGATGGCTCGCCAACATGGCGACTTTGCACGCCGGACACAATCGCGACGCGACCAATGCCGCAACGGAGCTTATTATGCCGTCAATCAGCACGGGCACGCGGTGTATGGCTCCGCCGATATACAGCCCTGCCATCGCCGCGATGTCGTATCCGCCAAGCTTTGACAACACGTCCAAGGCGTCGCCCGCGTCCGGGGCGTTCACCTCTATTGCGCGCTTCACGACGTCGACTTTTCTTTGCAGCATAGCGTCGTCTATGCCCGCGCCGCGCCCCGTAACGCGCTCCGCGCTCTCGCCCAGGAGTACGGCCGCCACCGCACTTGAAGTAGTCGTGTTGCCTATGCCCATCTCGCCGGTCGCAATTATGTCGTATCCGCGCGCCTTACACTCCGCCGCCAGCTCCATGCCGAGCGCTATGGCGCGCTCCGCCTGTTCGCGGCTCATCGCAGCGCCGGCGGCAATATTGCCCGTGCCGTCCGCAATGTGCTCGTCCCGCACCCCGTAGGCGCGCCGCGCCATGCCGACATCCACCGGCAAAACATCCGCGTTCGCCGCGCCAGCCATGATGCACACGCAGGATTTCCCCGCCGCAATGAAGCCCGCCATCACCGCGGTTATATCCTGCGGCGTGCTCGCTACGCCCTCCGCCAATACGCCGTTGTCCGCGCACATCACGACTACGATGCGCCTGTCAGCGCGCACGTCGGGATTCCCGGTAAGCTCCGCTATGGAGGCAACCATTTGCTCCAGCGCGCCAAGGCTGCCCACGGGTTTGGCTATGTCGTTCCAACGCCGCATTACCTGTGCGCCCGCCGCTGCGTCCCGCGGCGCTATGGAGGCGTTGAGCTCTGCAAAATCGAGTCGTCGCTGCGCTAATTCCACTGTTCAAGCATCTCCTTCATCCATTGAGTTACGTCCATATCGTATGCGCGCGCCAGGTTCTCATCCGACAGCGCGTCTTTTATCCCGCCGTACGCCAATGCCCTGCCCCTGTCGAGCAGCAGCGCATGCGTGCCGTATGCCTTCGCCAGCGACAGGTCGTGCACAACCGACACCACCGCCCTGTCGCCCTCGTGCAGCCATTCGCGTATCAGCTCGAATACCTGCTTCTGATATATGAGATCCAGGTGATTTGTGGGCTCGTCTAACAGCAGCAGCGACGGATCCTGCGCAAATACCTGCGCCAAAAACGCCCTCTGCAGCTCGCCGCCGGAGAGCGTGAGCACCGACTGCCGCCCCAGCGCCTCCATGCCCGTCTTCTTGAGCGCGTCGCGTATATGTGCATCGTCATCGGGATGTGTTCCAAACAGCTTGCCGCCGTACACATAGCGTCCCAGCCTGACCAACTCCCAGACCGTAAAGGCGTAATTGACATTGTGACTCTGTGCGAGTACGCCCAGCTCACGCGCCAGCTCACGCGGCTTGCGCTGCTTTATGTCCTCGCCGCGCAGCTCTACCACTCCGCCATAGTCCACCCCTTGGGAGATTGCAGTCACTATGGTCGACTTACCCGCGCCGTTTGGCCCGACGAGCATGAGCCACATCCCCGGCTCGACCGCGAAGCTCACCTCGTCTACAACCGTCAAATCGCCGTATTTTACTGTGAGTTTGTCTACTCTCAGCACGGATTACCTCTTTTTCTGCGACCTGTAAAACACTATTATAAACACTATCGCGCCCACTATCGATGTTACGACGCCTATCCGCAGCTCCAAAGGCCGCAGCAGTACGCGCGCAACCAAATCCGCGAGCAAAAGGAAAACTGCGCCCCCAAATGCGCACGCCGGCAGCAGCCGCTTGTGATTGGGCCCCACTATCATGCGGAGCATATGCGGCGTTATCAGCCCTACGAAGCCAATGGAGCCGCCTACCGACACGCACACGCCTATGAGCGCGGATACGGCTATCATTACCGTCAGCTTCACGCGCTTGACATTTACGCCCACGCTGCGCGCATTGTCCTCACCTATCGCAAATGCGTTGAGTTCGCGCGAGTGCGCGAACAAAGTGCCGCCAAATACCGCGAACGCCGCCGCGAGCATCAGGGCGTTCTCGTATGTGCTGCCCTGAAATGTGCCCATAGTCCAAAACGTCACCTGCTGCACCCTCTCGGGCGCAAACGTGATTATCAGGCTCACTATGCTGGTGGCAAACATGGAGAACACCACGCCCACGAGTATTATCGTGTTTGTGGAGAGCGAGTAGTCCAGCCTGTACGCCAGCGCGAGTATCAACATCAGCGACAGGAATGCAAACGCTATCGCCATTATTGTGACGCCGGCAAACGGCAGCGAGGGTATCGTTATGCCAAAGACTATGGATATTACCGCGCCCAGCGCCGCACCGGAGGACACGCCCAGCGTCGACCCGTCGGCGAGAGGGTTCTTGAGCAGCCCCTGCATCGCCGCTCCGCACAGCGACAGCGCCGCCCCCGCCAACGCCACGCACAGCACTCGCGGCAGCCGTACGCTGAGTATTATCGAAGGCGACGTTATGTGCTCCGGCAGCGGAATGTCGAATACCGCGTTCCAGATTATTGCAGCAGTGTCGCTCAGCGGTATGTCGACGCTGCCAACGCACACGCACAGCACCATCGTCGCAATCACGACGACGCTGAACACCGCATATTCATATGGCTTGAAGTTTTCAGCCTTCACTGCAGCTCCGTCTACCGGCAACGCGGGCAAGAGCAGTCTGCCTCCCTCGCCCGCGCGTGTTTAAAAGCTATTCCGCATCGCCGTATATGAGTTGATAGAGCGCCTTCGCCCCATCGAGCAGCCGGGGCCCCGGCCGCGATAACTCATCGTTTTGCAGATTGAGTATGGCCCCGTTCTTGACGGCGGTCACGTCCGCCCACCCCGCTCTGGCGCATATCTCCTCGATGGGAGTCGGGCCTTCGCCAAAGTACATGGATATGGTGACTATGTAGTCGGGATTGCGTTCGAGCACCTGCTCTTCGGATATTTCTCCCCAGCCCGTTACGTCGGCGAAGCAGTTGGTTACTCCCACCATTGCCGCTATCTCATCCATAAAAGTATTTGTACCCGCCGTCCACAGGCCGTATTGCAGCGGCGAAACCTCAAAGTACACGGTTGCCCCGCTCGCTTGAGTGCTTGCGGCAAGCTCCGCGAAGCCGGCCTTCAGCTCGCCCGCCAAGGCGTCCGCTTCATCGCTTTTGCCGCATACGTCCCCTATGAGCTCTATGGCCTCATACACGCCGTCGATTGTATCGGCGTCGCTGACGACGACCGCTATGCCGGCCGTTTCAAGCTGCGCCACCTGCTCCTCAGACTGCGCCATGCTGCTCATAAACAGCACGTCCGGTTCCAATGCGATTATTTGCTCTATGTTTGTCTCCGCACCGGACTGTACGGCCGTTATCTCCAGCACCTCGTCGGGATAGTTGCAGTACTCGCCGCGCCCTACGAGCATGTCCCCCGCGCCCAGCGCATAGAGTATCTCGCAATCTGCCGCGGAGAGCGCCACGACGCGTTCAACGGGATTTGAGATCACGATAGTCCTCCCCATCATGTCCGTTACGGTTATATCCGCAACCTCCACGGGGGGCGTGCAAGCGCCCGCAACTGCGAGCACAAGCGCCAACAACAGTGTAAATGCAATGATTCTGCGCTTCATGTTCTTTCCTCCTGAACATAATATTATTTGAACGAATAGGTTCAGGAGCAAAAAAAGGCTGCTCCTCAAGAATTGAGAAACAGCCGCATAAACGCAGACACGGGTGCGACCGAAGCCGCCGGCACTCAATCCCAGAAGTTAACAGCGCACACAGGTCTCCCGGCTTTGCATCAACCTACAAGGGCGCCTTCCCGCTTTCGCAGTGGTTACCGCCCGTTCGTCCGCTTCACGGTTACTGGGATAGCTCGGAAATCTCATCCGATTCCCTCGTCTTAGACGGTGCTTTCGCACATGAACGCCGCCTATTCAGTTCAAGTCCATTCTACATCGCCATACATGTACATGTCAACACATTTTGACTTGGCCCCCGCCTATATTTGCGGGAATACAGCATCTATACCCACAGAGAGAAGCGCGCGATACAGCTTCGGCACCGGCAGCCCTATTACGGTGAAGCTGCAGCCGTCTATCTTCTCCACAAAGACGCCGCCAACACCTTGCATGCCGTATGCTCCGGCGGCGTCCATAGGCTCACCCGTCGCAATGTAGCGGAGTATCTCCTCATCGCTCAGCTTGCAGAAGGTCACGTCCGTGCGGTCGTACTGCGTTATGGAGCGCTCGTCCGTCACTACGCTGAGACCTGTGTACACCGCGTGCGTCCTGCCAGAGAGTTTTGACAAAATACCATATGCATCTCCCTCATCGCGCGGCTTGCCGATTATCTCACCGTCAAGGTACACGACCGTGTCGCAACCTACGACGCAGCAGCCCCTTCTGCCGCGCTTCACGGATTGCGCCTTGAGCTCCGCGAGCTTGCACACATAGTCCCACGGTTCACACGGAGCTATATCCTCCTCGGCATTACTCGGTATCGCCACAAAGTCGAGCTTGAGCATTTTAAACAGCTCCTGTCTCCTGGGCGACGCGGATGCCAGTATAAGCTGCATAGCGGGCTTCCTCCATATCGTCATGGTTCTGGCGTAGGCTCAGGCGTGGGTTCTGGCGTCGGCTCTG
>JAUNBH010000025.1 GCA_030527165.1 Clostridia bacterium | reverse complement strand
ATCGACATGGAACTGCTGCGCGGCACGGCTGCACGTTCAAAGACCATTGTGACAATGGAGGACGGTATATCAACAGGCGGTCTGGGTTCAGCGGTTGCGGAAGCGCTGGCAGGGAGCGGTGTCAGAGTGTACCGCGTGGGGGTGCCGGATACACCCATAGCTCAGAGCAACATTGAGCGGCAGGACAGGCTCTGCGGCATGGATGCGGAGTCTGTGGCGGCATTAGTGCGGAGGTGCATGGATGAGAGCCGATAGAGTTAGGGCGGACGTGCTATTGGCGGAACGCGGATTGGCGGCAAGCCGCGAGAAGGCGCGCGCCGTAATCATGTCCGGCACAGTGTATGCGGACGGCGTCAAACTATCAAAGTCGGGTGCAATGCTCGAGCGAGATGCCGCCATTGAGATACGCGGTAACGCGCTGCCCTTCGCAAGCAGGGGCGGATTGAAGCTTGAAAAGGCCATTGCCTGTCACGGGTTAAATCTCACTGGCGCTGTGGCGGCGGATATAGGCGCTTCAACGGGCGGATTCACAGACTGCATGCTCTCACAGGGGGCGGCCAAAGTCTACGCCATAGACGTGGGATACGGTCAACTCGACTGGAAGCTCAGAAATGATGACCGCGTCGTGGTAATGGAGCGCACGAATGCGCGGAACATTGCTCCGGAGTGGTTTAGCGAGGCTTTGAGTTTCGCGGCGGTTGATGTTTCCTTCATATCGGTAAATCTCATCGTGCCAAAGCTGTGCGCCTGCATGACGGACGGCGGTAAAATAGTCGTGCTCATCAAGCCGCAGTTTGAAGCGGGACGCGACAAGGTGGGCAAGCACGGCGTCGTGCGCTCCGTGGACACCCACATAGAGGTAATATCGAACGTTGCACTCGGTGTGCAGCGCGCCGGCTTTGCGTTAACGGCGTTGGATTTTTCACCTATAACCGGCCCCAAGGGCAATATCGAGTTTCTGTTAATAGGCGAGAAGCGCGCCGGGGCAGAGGTAGTCGATGGCGAGCAACTGACAGCTATGGCAAAGGCTATCGCGGCAAAGGCTCATGAGGCGTTGTCGCGGGCCGACCGTGAGGAGGAATAGATGGATATCAGGAGAGTGGCGCTGTGCTCAATAAGTACAAACGACAAGGCGATGGAGCACATTGAGAGTGCAAAGCGCATAGTCAACGCAAAGGGAATAGAGTGCTTCTCGCTGTTTGCAGAGGATGGATGCGATGAGCATGCGGATTTGATAATCGCTCTCGGCGGTGATGGCACAATACTCCGCTCAAAGGCGTTTTCGCGCCGGTGCGGCGCGCCTGTTCTGGGCGTCAACATAGGGCGCGTAGGTTTTCTCAGCGAATGCGGCATTGACGGTTTGGCGGACGCATTGGACGCCATAATGCGTGATACACATACCATTGAGCGCAACATGATGCTCGATTGTATGCTGCCAGACGGCAGCGAGCAGCAGTGCGCAAACGACTTCATAGTCTATAAGCCTAACCTGGGAACCATCTGTCATTTTGAAATACTGATGAATGACTTGTCCTATGGCGACATATTCGGCGATGGCGTAGTAGTGTGCACGCCGCTTGGTTCGACCGGGTACTCACTCTCCGCTGGAGGCGCCGTCATATCAACTGCAGTGCGCGCCATTGGGGTGACGCCGATATGCCCTCATTCGATTGGAGCCAGGCACTTTGTCGCGCCGGCGGACGAAGCAAGCGCCATAGCGATACGGATGATAACCGCGGGAATACTCACCTGCGATGGAATCTGCGAGCGTTCACTGCTCCCCGGTGATGTGATAAGCATAACGCCTTCCGTCGAGAGCTTCGATTTGGTAAGGCTAAGCGCGCGCAGCCTGTACGGCACCATCAGAAGCAAGCTGCAGTAGCGACGCCTAAAGCGCCGTAATTACGTTGACAGTTGCGGCAAACGCGGTTATAGTTAACACGAAACGTAGCGCTTGCGCGGCGGCGCACATCGTTGCAGAGCTGACGGAATGGATGCCTGATAAGCGGTCCGCCTTCGCATGTATGGAGACTATATGATTGAGCGATTGCACATCGAGAACATAGCGCTGATTCGGCAGTTGGATATAGAACTCGCCGACGGGTTTAATGTCCTCACTGGCGAGACCGGAGCGGGCAAATCTATTATCGTCGACTCAATTGCCCTCGTTATTGGTGAGCGGGCGAGCAGGGACCTCATAAAGAGCGGTGCTTCAAAGGGCAGAGTGGAAGCGCTCTTCGACATATCGCGCAGCGATGAAGCGCGCGCCTATCTCGAATCGCTGGATATCGAGGTGAACGGCGAAGTGATGGTGTCGCGCGAGCTCTACGCCACGGGCAAGAGCGTCTGCAGGATTGAAGGCATCCCTGTCGGAGTTGCTGCGCTCAAGGGGTTTACATCGCGCGTTATCGATTTGCACGGGCAGCACGAGCATCAATCACTGCTTCAGCCTTCGCGCCATGTTAAGTTTATAGACGCTTTTGGCGGCGATGCTTTAGCGGACTGTGCCCACGCCGTGGCAGCGCTCTACGACGAGTACAAGCGCGTAAAGGAACAGTTGGATAGCGAGTTCATGCCCGAGGATGAGCGCATGAGGCGCATAGACATACTGCAGTATCAGGTCAAGGAGATAGAGGCGGCTTCGCTCACAGAGGGCGAGGAAGAGGAGCTGGAAGCGGAGCAGGCCATACTTGCAAACGCAGAGCGCATAGTTCAACGCTTTTCCCATTGCTATGAGTACCTGAATGAAGGCGATAGGTCCGCCCTCGACCTGCTGCGCGGCGCGATGCGCGAGGCGGAGGCTGTGTCCGATATGTCTCCGGCATACGCGGAGATTGCTGCACGGCTCAGTGATACATTCTACCTGCTTCAAGAGGTTTCATACAGCGTGCGTGAGATAAGGGACACGCTGGAATACGACCCCGAACGCCTTAATGCGATCGGCGAAAGGCTGTATGCGCTCACATCGCTCAAGCGCAAGTACGGCGCGAGCGTGCCGGATGTGATTGCTTTTGGAGAGCGCGCAAAGGCAGAGCTGCAATTCCTGACACAGGCTGACGCACGGCGCGATGTGCTGACAACGCAGCTCGAACGCCTAGCTTCCGAGTACTATCTGGCAGCGGGCAGTCTCCGCCAACAGCGCCGCAAGGCGGCGGATGAAGTCGAGCGGCTCATGGTGGATATGCTCGGTGATTTAGGCATGCGAGGCGTCGTGTTTGAGGTCAGGATGACCGATAGTGATGGCATTGCCCCCTCCGGCATTGACAAAGTCGAGTTCTTCATATCGACGAACAAAGGCGAGGAATCGAAGCCTTTGAGCCGCATTGCATCAGGTGGCGAAATATCGCGCATCATGCTCGCGCTTAAGACCATAATCGCCGGTGCCGACGGGGTGGACACAATGGTGTTCGACGAGATAGACACTGGCATAAGCGGGCGCATATCCGCTTCGGTGGGAGAGAAGATGCTGTTGACATCGCGCAACAGACAGGTGCTGTGCGTAACTCATTCGCCTCAGATTGCCGCATTCGCCGACAGGCACATTCTGGTTGAGAAGCGAGAGAGCACAGATGAAACGCACACTACTGTGCGAAGCTTAGGCGATGACGAGCGTCCTGCCGCAATAGCCGCGATAATGGGTGCAGCCGCCGAATCTGAGCTCGCCTTGCGCCACGCAGAGGAGCTCTTGCTCCGCGCGCGTGAGCGCTCTGCCGAATTGCTACGGAGCTGATGGCTGAATGCACAAGCGCTCAGAGCTGTCTTCGCAGAGGGGACGTTTGGGCGGATTTGCTGCATGTGCATACACGGTAGGCAATGAGGGGCAATGCGCCCCTTTATTCTAGCCTATACGGCGACCTGTGACTTTTGGTGCGATTACGAGCCTGGGTGCAGCGCCGCAGCTTTAATTGGATTCTACACAGCATGATAGGAGATGTCGATATGATTAGCGGATATGTGCGAAACAAGGACAATGAACCCCTGGAGGGCGTAAGCGTAGAGCTCAAAGACAGCGGTTTCAATACGCGGATAGCGAGTGTAACGGATGAAAACGGCTATTTTGAGTTTAGTGAGAATAGCGGCGTATATCCGTTTCTCACCGCTGTGAAGGAGTACGGAAAGGATTACCTGGAATACTGGGCGCACAATGTCGATTTGTCCGGCGGGCGCTCGTTTGACATTAGAATCGGAACGAATGAAATCTACGGACTCGGCGTTCACTCCGTCGACGGGGCTCGGTATCCGTTGTTCCTGTACTTTCGCCCCATGAATCTGAAGAAGTATCTGGCGGGCGATTCAGACATAGCGCCCGGTATTGCAGATGACTCTGTCTGCGTTAAGGTAGATGACGTGGAGACGGATGTATTCTCACTGCAGCGGATAAAGGAATGCGTGTCTGAGGACGGAGACGCACTTACTGCATATCTCGTGCAGCTCAAGACGCCCTCCTCAAGGTGGGAGCGCATTCAGATAGAAATCTGCGATTTGGACGGCGAGGTCGGCATGGCAACGGTTTTTAACCCCTATTGCATTTCGCGGCAAGGGGCACAGTTCTGAGTTTAAGGCATGCGCACAACACAGGCGCGCATAGTTTTGTATCGCAACGTATATGGGGAGAGGTATTACTTAAAGCCGCTGCTGCATTGAAACGGCAATGGCATATTCTGACACTGCGCAGTACGCACATAGGGTGGAGTCGGTGATGCAACGGGTCGTGGCATTGCGCCGCTGCGCGCTGTGTCAGTTCGGGCGTTCGCCGCTCGCCAGCTCGTAGAGTTCACGCCTTGAGTGTATTTGCAGTTTGGAATACAGCGACTTGCGATAGCTCTTAGCGGTGTTTTCGGTGATGTTGAGGCGCTTGGCAATATCCGAGCATGTGTAACCCTTGATTATCAGCTCCGCCATGCGCAATTCCTGACCGGACAGCTTGTCGAAAGCATGACGCTGAAACAGATCCTCGCCAATCACGGAGGTCACGGGTGTGAAGGGGGCGCCGGCTCCAGCGCTGGAGTGGACCTCATGGATGGTGGTGTAGACGGATGCTGTTTCGGACAGATTGCTCGTGTAGGTAGCGGACACTGGTTCGGCGGAGTTTGAGGAGCCCCTTTTGGCGGTTAGCAGCAATACAAGCGCCACAACAAGGAGCAGGGCGCCCGTGAGCACTACGAAGGCATCGCGGAGAAAGCGCGCGTGGTATGCGGACGTCGCACTTGTGACGAGAGAATCCGAATCGGCAGAGTATACCGCGGTAAACAGGCTGACAGCCGCGAACAGTAAAAGAATAATGCACAGCGCTATTGTGATGAGTATGAGTTTGTTTTTCATGCTGCCTCCGCGCTTACGCCATACGCAGCGCCAATTGCGACATAATACTTGCAATCTTGACACTAGCGGCGCAGTTTACTATAATGAATCGAGTTCGTGCTGAACTCTGTCCGTTAGCAGTCTAACACTATTCCCACGCCCGCGTAATCATCCTTTGGGTGATTTGTGCGAAAAAACACAACAATGTGTCTTCGTCTGTTTGGAGGTGCCCCTATGTATAAGAAGATAACGTGCGCATTTATAGTTGTCACGCTGTTGGTCGTTTCCGTTTGCGGGTGCGTCGATCCGTCCCTGCCCTCTCCGGATGATCCCGTAGTGTTGACTATGTGGCACAACTACGGCGGCGCCATGCAGCAGACAATGGATGAACTGATAGACGAGTTCAACAGCACTGTCGGCATGGACAACGGCATAACGATAAACGTTACCGCCATATCCTCCAGCGCAGACTTGAACGCCAGCCTCGATATGATACTAAATGGCGACCCCGGCGCGCCTGATATGCCGGACATATTCACCGGATATCCCAAAACCGCCGTCAAGCTTGCCGCTCAGGGTCTGCTCGCCGATTTAGACGATTACTTCACCGATGACGAACTGGCGCAGTATGTGGACGCCTTTGTAGCAGAGGGGAGGCTACATGACGGCGGCCTGTATGTGTTTCCCATAGCAAAGTCGACAGAAATACTGTACCTCAATCAGACTTTGTTTGACGAGTTCGCTTCCGAAACCGGGGCTGACCCGGAGCTGTTATCGAGCTTTGAGGGCATTGCCAGCCTCGCTCAGCTGTATTACCGGTGGACTGACGTCAAGACGCCGGATGTGCCGAACGACGGTATGCAGTTTTATACAGCAGACTCGTGGTTTAATGTCGCAGAGGTATGCATGGAGCAGTTGGGTGGCTCTTTCATAGATGACGAGAACCAACTTCGGTGCGATACGGCTGATTTCAGCCGCATATTTGAGACGTTATACGCGCCGTGCGTCGAGGGCGGCTTCGCCATATACGACGGATACTCGTCCGACCTGTCAAAGACCGGGGACCTGGTCTGTTCTACTGGTTCTTCGGCGGGCATTCTGTTCTATGGCGATACCATCACATATGAAGATGGCACGGTAATCGATGTGGAATACAGCATTCTCCCTTATCCGGTGCTCGAAGGCGGCTCCAACATCGCTCTGCAGCGCGGAGGCGGACTGATGGTAAAGGGTGGGGATGCCAAACGCGCCGCTGCTTCATCGATCTTCATCAAGTGGCTTACGGCTGCCGCACAGAACATGAGGTTTATCTCGCAGACGGGCTATATACCCGTCACCAAGGACGCCTTTGAAGTCGAAATGGCAGGGCATCTCGACAACCTGAGCGACGCGAGGATAGAGAAAATGCTCAGGGCGGTGCTTTCAATGTACGAGAGTTACGATTTCTTCACCGCGCCCGTATTCAACGAATTTGATGCGCTGTCCGATGAATACGAGACCGATTTCAAGGCTCTGATGCTTCAGTGCCGAAACGCCTACCTTTCGGGCGACCCCGTGGAAGCGTCTGCGGCTCTGACCTCTCTTGCCGAGTAGTACACGCGAGCGCATCAATACCGGGAGTAACGAAGTGTTTGATTCAGTCCAACGCGCCTTTTCTCAGCGAAAGGGCGATCGGTTCGGTAGAGGCACGTCGCTGCAGCGCAGACTGATTGCCCTGTTCATATCGCTCATTCTCTTCGTGATACTGTCTTTTATCGCGCTCTTGATGGCGTTTAACATAACGGGGAGCGGGAGCGCGGCGCTATACAACTATCTCGCCACAGAAACAAACAACATAACCGAATCCGTTTCCACCGATTTTGGCAGGCTATCCGTGCAGGGCGTATCCCTTTCCGAAACGCTTGCGTCGCAGGCGGACAACTATTTTAGGGACTGCGATATAAGCGCACAGGAGCTGCGGGAGCGACCGGAGTTGATTCACGGTCTTCTCGAGCGCCAGATTCACGCGCTGATGCTGTATATGGACAACAATATGTGCGGCGGGGCTTTCATCATACTCGACGCGAGCGTTACGGGCGACCACGAGTTCTCGCAAGCGGGCATATACCTGACCAAGACGCAGGCTAATCCAATACAGTCAATCACCGCGAAGTCCTACATAATAAGGGGACCGGCACAGATTGCGCGCGAAAACGGCATTGAGTTACTCGGGCAATGGCGCATGGAATACCCTGAGGAGGATGTGCGGCTGTTTGAAAAGGTGCTCAGCGTTGCGCGGGAGCATCCGGACTTGCCGTTATCGCGCCTCTATTACCTCACGGAGAAGGTGACGCTCGCCGGGCACAGCGAATCCGCTTTCATGCTCTGTATCCCGCTCAGGAGTGCGGACGGTTGTGTATTCGGGCTGTGCGGTGTTGAAATTAGCGCGCGCATGTTCAAGCAGTTGTACAGCCCGCACGAGAGCGACTACATACAGGTGTTCACGGCAATGACGCCTTGCGTGGATGGCACATTGATGTGCGATGTGGGCATGGTGGCGGGGAATATGCACCTCACCGGCTCCCGGCTCAACGCCGCGTTGACCGTCGGCGAAGCCGATGGGGGCTTTACCGTGTTCTCGGATGGAGCTTTGAGATACGGGGGACTGCACAAGGATTTGACGCTGTACCCCTCTGGCTCGCCATACGCCGACGAGCATTGGTCGATTGCGGTCATGATGCCAATCAACGCCCTTGAAAAGGAATTGACGGGCTTGACGCCGTATCTGGTCGTCATCGCATCAATACTGCTGTTGGTGAGCCTCGGCGCGTCAATTTGGATAAGCAGAAAGTACCTGTCGCCTCTAAACGAAGCGTTGACCCAGATTAAGAGCGGCAAGTACACGGAAAATGTTAACAGCCCTTACTTTGAGATAAACGACCTCATGGAATACCTCGCGCGGCAGGACGAGCAGGCGCGGGCGACTGCGGTCGCGGGAAGCGCTTCCGTAACGCCTATGTTTGAGGCGTTCTTGAAGAATATGGAAACACTCTCACCGGCGGAGAGAAGCGTATTCGATTTGTATATCGAGGGCTGCAGCGCTCAGGAGATAGCCGACAGACTCTATCTGTCGATAAACACCATCAAGACTCACAACCGACGCATTTTCGCGAAACTCAACGTATCATCGCGGCGTGAACTGCTGGTATACATAGGCATGATGAAGGAGATGAAACTCATCAGTGATGACGGTGCGGCCAAGTAACGCCCTGCCTCCCATGGCGGTGCGGCCGTTTATATGGCTGACAGCCAGTCGAGCACTGTCTGGATCACAGCGAGCTGTTCTGTTGAGAGACTCGTCTGACCGCCGCCGTATCTGGCGTAGCCGTCCGCCATGTGCACACCGTAGCTTTTGCCGGATTCTGTTGTAATCCAAAACTCAGGTATGCAGCGGCACAGCTCTTCATCATACTCCAATCCATCCAGCAGCTCGGACAGTGCGCTCGACATTGCGCCGCAGAACACCCATTTTGGCCCATCGTTTACGGTTGAGCCGGTTTCAAACGAATACGACACGATAGTGACAGGATTGCTGCAATCGTCATCTGCTGCGTGCAGATGAGTGTCGCGCTTGACTTCCACGAGAGCATCGTCGTCAGATGAGATGGCGTCGGCTGCGCTCTGTGTCATATCTGAAGTATGCGAGGCGAATAACGCCTCAAACAGAGCAGTGTCGAGTTGACCATCGATGATAGCGTAATCATATCCGCCGTATCCTACCCATGTGTGGTGCGAGGGAACCGTCAGGCGGGCGAGGATTCCGTCACCGGCAGAGAACACGAACACATACTCCGTCACGGAAGGTTCGCTGTATTCCTGTTTTGTCAAGCTAAGCGTCATGAACTGCTCTATTAGGCGCTGCAAGTGCTCCTCGGAGTCGATGCTGATGGTGGCGTTTGCCGCGGAATCGGGATCATACTTGGTTATCTCCACGGAAGTCGCGCCGGCTATATCGTACGGCGGCTCCGGTGTACAGCCGGAGAGCACGCAAACTGCGATGAGCGCTACGATTATTACGAACAGCTTTTTCAATGTAATTTCCTCCATCGGCCTGTATAGAACAAACGCAATAGGCCTGAAATAGTTGCATTTGCTGCCGGTGGAAGCGTGCGGCGTGCTCGCGTCAGTCCGTACTCGTCTGCGTTCGCATAGCGGAGTCGATCACATGTGACATTAGTACAGCCGTGGTAACAGAGCCTACTCCGCCTGGGACGGGCGTAACGGCGGATACTACGGGTTCGACTTCGTCGAACAGCACGTCGCCCACGAGCTTGCCGTCTGCGGTAAAGTTTATCCCAACGTCAATCACGGTCTGATGCGTGTTGACATAATTCGCGGTTATCATGCCGGCCCTTCCGGATGCGGCGATTACTATGTCGGCCTCGCGGCATTTTGCAGCGACGTCTCGCGTGCGGGTATGGCACACGGTAACAGTTGCGTTTTCGTGCATGAGCATCATAGCGACAGGTCTGCCTATGACGAGGCTTCGGCCGACAACGGTCACGTTTTTGCCGGCAAGCTCTATGTTGGAGCGCTTCAGCATCTCAACGCACGCTTGAGCGGTGCAAGGGGGAAATCCGACTTTGGTGCCACAGAACACGCCTGCCAGCGATGCGTCTGTGATGCCGTCGACATCCTTGTCCGGTATGATGGCGGCGCGCGCCCGTACATCGTCAATACCCTGCGGAAGCGGCCTGAAAAGCAATATGCCGTGCACATCCGTGGCGTCGGATGCGCGTTTGAGCGCGTGGAGCAGCTCCTCCTGCGAGGCGTTATCACTTAATTCGGTAATATCGACAGCAACCCCCACGGAGTCAGCCCGCTTGAGCGCATTGCGCTCATACGAGAGGTCGTCCGGGCGCGCTCCCACGCGTATGATGTTGAGTTTGGGTATTATACCGCGCTCCTTTAGTGCTGCAGCGGATTCCCGCAGCTCCGCGCATATCGCATTGGCAATTCTCGCGCCCTTGATTATCTCTGCCACTCTGTTAAACCTCCAGTAAGCGCTTTTCTTGGAAATAGCGGCGCACCTCGCCGGCCATGTACAAAGAACCAACGGCTATAAGCCTTGAGCCTGCGGTGGCGGCTGTGAGCGCGCGGCTTACGCCGTCCTCAACTGTGCTGCATGCAACGGCGTCGCATCCGCGCAGACAAACTCGTTGAACGATTTCCGCACATGACATAGAGCGATAGTTGTCGGGCTCGACGGCGTATACGACATTAGCGTGCGGAACGAGGGCGTCGAGCATGCCGTCCACGTCCTTATCCGCCATCACGCCGAGTATAACGCTCAGCTTCTCGTCGCCAAAGTAGCGGCGTATGCTGTCACATGTGCCCCGTATGCCGTGGGGGTTGTGCCCGCCGTCTACGATAAAGACGGGGTCCTCGCATAGCAGCTCAAATCGTCCGGGCCATCTGACGCACTCAAAGCCCTGGTACAGCGCCGTATCCGATATGGCGAAGCCGCGTTCGCGCAACACCTCGACGGCGGTTATCACAATGGCGGCATTGCGCGGCTGGTAGGCGCCAAGGAGTGTGGTCTTGATATGCGCGTACCTGCCGTATGAAAACTGCTGACCGTGCAGGCTGTAAGCTTCCTCAAGCAGCAGCGAGTAATCGACTGTGTGGAGCGTGGCGCCAACTTGCGAACACCTGTCGGATAGCACGCGGAGGACCGCAGCGCTCTCTCCGTGCGCTACGACTTCGCCGTGGGGCTTTATGATACCAGCTTTGGCGTGCGCAATCTCCTCGATGCTATTGCCGAGAGTGCGCGTGTGGTCAAAATCGACCGGCGTTATTACGGCAACCTCAGGCGTGGATATGACGTTTGTCGAGTCAAACTCGCCGCCCAGACCGACCTCGAGCACTACGATATCGCACTTGCTGCGCGCAAAGAACTCAAAACCCACGGCGGTAATTACCTCAAACTCAGTGGGGAGATCCGGCGTCATTGCCTCCGCGTAGTCATGCACATATCCGGTGATTTCAGCGAGCTCATCATCTGATATGGGCACGTTGTTAAGCTGTATGCGCTCGTTAAACCTGTCGATGAAGGGGGATATGTACAGTCCGACTTTGTAACCGGCAGCGGTGAGAATGAAAGACAACATGGCGGCGGTCGAGCCCTTGCCGTTCGTTCCGGCAACGTGAACGAATCTTAGCTGCTTGTGTGGGTCGCCTATGCGCCTGAGCAGCTCGGTTATGCGCGTAAGGCCCAGCTTACTGCCGCGCCCTGACATGCCGTGTATGTATGAAATGGCTTCAGTGTAGTTCATGCCGGCTCCTTTTGCGTAGTCAAACTAATTATAGCGATACGGTGTCGAAAGTCAAACAATAAGTGCGCATATTCGGTTGAAATAGCGCCGGGGATTTGTTACCATATAGTCACTAAAACAGTGGAGGTTACTCATGTTAGTATTGAAGAACGCAAGAGTTATGACCATGCTCCAGCCCGAATTTGTCGGCGACGTCGCAGTTGAGAACGGCATTATTCACTCGGTTGGCGAAAACCTCGACATACCGGGAGCCGAGGTAATAGACCTTGAAGGCAAGTATCTCATGCCGGGCATAATTGACGCACACACACATATCGGAATGTGGGAAGATGGCATAGGCCGCGAGGGCGCTGACGGCAATGAGGCGACGAACGCCATTACTCCGGACATGCGCGCCATAGACGGCCTCAATCCATTCGACCGTTGTCTGAAGGAGGCGGTGGCAAGCGGCGTGACGACGGCTGTAACCGGCCCCGGCAGCGCCAACGTAATAGGCGGCACTTTTGTCGCGATCAAACTGCACGGCACATGCGTAGAGGACATGATACTCAAGCAGCCCGTAGCAATGAAAGCCGCGTTTGGCGAGAATCCAAAGCGCGTATATGGTGAAAAGGGAGGCCCCCAGACGCGGATGGCGGTCGCCGCAGCGCTGCGCAACGCATTGTTGGGCGCGCAGGAATATGAAAAGAAGCTCAGACGCACCGATGATGACGACAAGCTTCCTGAGCGTGATCTCAAGAAAGAGGCGTTGCTGCCCGTCATCAGACGTGAGATGCCGCTTAAAATTCATGCGCACAGGGCAGACGACATACTTACCGCCATACGGATTGCCAAGGAGTTTGACATCCTGTTCACACTCGACCACTGCACCGAGGGTTATTTGATAAGTGACCTGCTCAAAAAAGCGATTGAGGAAACGGAGTGCGGTGTTATCGTCGGGCCGTTGCTGTCCGACAGGAGCAAGGTGGAGCTGAGAAATCTCTCGTTTGAGGCGCCACGCAAGCTGTACGAGGCGGGAATTGAATTTGCGATGATGACGGATCACCCCGTTATACCGGAACAGTATTTGCCGGTATGCGCCGCGCTTGCAGTGCGCGAAGGATTGCCGGAGGACGTCGCGCTCAAGTCGATAACTATAAACGCAGCTCGCATAACCGGCATAGACGACAGAGTCGGCAGCCTCGAGCCCGGGAAAGATGCGGACATAGCCGTTTTCTCCGGTCATCCGCTTGATTTCAGGAGCAGGTGCGTGCTCACCCTGGTGAACGGGCAAATCGCCCATAGCGAGCTGTAGCTTTGGATATTGCGCAAGAGAAGCGCGTTTTGCGCTCCGCTTTGAGAGCGCGTATGCGCGGTCTGCCGTCGCAACGACGCTGCGCGCTCTCAGCTGCGGCATGCGACCTGCTCGTACAGACAGAGGCGTTCGAGCGGGCGGATATGGTGCTCGCCTACATGCCGCTGCCGTATGAATGCTCACCACTGTCCCTGTGCCGCGTTGCACGGCGCATGGGTAAGCGTGTCGCATTTCCGTTGTGCTGCGAAGGCGGCGTCCTCGAACTCTACTCGCCGCTCGATGCGGATTCGGACGCTGCTTTTGCTGTGGGCGCATATGGGATATTGGAGCCAGTCAGGGAGCGCTGCGTTGAAGTGGCGCTCGATGATGTAGCCCTGATAATAGCGCCCGGAATTGCTTATTCTGTCGGCAGAGTACGGCTCGGTCAGGGTGGGGGATACTATGACAGATTGCTTGCCGGCGCGCACGCGCATAAGGTAGGGCTTTGTTTCCCGTTTCAGGTGCTTGACGACATTCCGTTCGAGCCGCACGACGCAGTAATGGACGCTATTGTCAGCGCAGACGGCATAATCTGAACATAAAGCGAGCAAAAGTGCCAAAATACTTGCTTTATCGCCGGTTCGCCTATATAATACAGCTTGCAGAAGGTGGTAGTGGATTTGCGCATTATCGCGGGAACTGCCAAGGGCAGGAGAATAGCTGCCGTCGACGGGCTCGAAACGCGCCCCACACTCGACCGTGTTAGGGAAGCGGTGTTCGGGATGATCCAGTTTGAAGTGGCCGGCGCGGCGGTGCTCGATTTATTTGCCGGTTCGGGCGCGATGGGCATTGAGGCGCTCTCGCGCGGCGCGGGCAGCGCGTTGTTCTGTGACCGCTCGCAGCGTTGCGTTGAAGTCATTCGGAGTAATCTGGCCGCGCTTGGTTTCGAGGCCGAAGTTAGATGCGACGACTGCTTCGCCATGCTTCGGCAGCTCGCACGTGAGCGGCGTGGTTTTGACATAGTGTTTCTGGACCCGCCCTATGCCTCGGGTCTGGCGCACGAATGCGCAGCAATGCTGGTCGAGTTGGAGCTGTTGCGCAAGGGCGGTGTACTGATAGTGGAGCGCGCTTCAAACGTGCCGGTTTGCATTCCGCGCGGCTTAGCGGCGGAGCGTGAGCGCAGGTACGGGGCGGCGGGCGTAACTCTCTTAAGAATGGAGTAGCGATATGGCGACTGGCATCTTTGCGGGCAGCTTTGATCCCTTTACGACGGGTCATTTGGACATAGTCGAACGAGCGGCGCGCGTCTTTTCGGAGGTTTATGTCGCCGTGCTAAATAATTCTCAGAAGCGATGTGCTTTCTCGCCGCAGGAGCGCGTCGCTCAGGTCGATAGGGCTGTGTCAGCGCTTCCAAACGTGAGTGTGATAAGCTTTAACGGTTTGTTGGTGGAGTGTATGCGCGAGCATAACATCGATTGCACCATACGCGGTATACGCAGCGCCGCAGATTTCGATTACGAGCGCGGAATGGCTCAGGTAAACTCTCAGCTTTGGCCGGAAATGGACACCGTGGTGTTCCTTGCGCGGCCTCGATATATGCACATCAGCTCATCGATTGTGAAGGAGCTCGCTTCATACGGAGCGTGCATAGACGGGCTGGTTCCCAAGGTAAACGAAAGCGAGATAGTAGAAAGGATGCGCAACAATGGCAGGGAAAGAGGATTTTAGGATAAGTATATACGACATAATCCAGCAGCTTGATGACATCATAGAGGACAGTCCTAGGCCGACTTTCGGCGGTGGTGAGCGGCGCATAGTCGACGTCGAAAGCGTGAGGGAGCTTCTGCGCGACATGAAGGTCGAGATCGACGAAGACATACGGCGCGCAGTCAGCGTATTGTCCGAGGCAGACAAGATAATGGATACCGCGGAGATTCATGCCAAAAACGTGGTGAATGCAGCTGAGGAGCGCGCGAGCGCAATAGTTTCTGCTGCGGAGGAAAAGGCAAACGGTATTTGCGATGAAGCGGAGCGCTATTATGCGGACGTCCTCGATGATGCGCGACAAAAGCGGGAGGAGCTCATTTCGTCTGATTCCGTCCGGCTTGAAGCCCAGCGGCGTGCAAACGCACTAAAGGCCAAAGCGGAGCACGAAGCGCAGGCGCTGTATGACAACGCCGCAGTTTATGCCGATGATGTGATGTCCGACATAGCGCGCTTTCTCAATCTATACCTGCGTCAGGTCAACGAAAGCCGCGCCGAACTCGGCGCTAATGACGCGCGCCGCAGAAGCGGCGTGCAGCAGCCCGAACCGGTTGCCACCGCCACTGATGAAGCAGCGCCCCAGCAGGCTGCTGCCTCCCCGCGAGCCGTGCGCAAAACAATGCCTCGCACAGTGGAGAGCGTGAGCGCGCCCCGGCAGGATGCGCCCGCACAGACTACTGAATTTGAGCGAGTTAAGGCTATACAGCCCTCAGAAGTCGTTGCCAATGAACCGCAGGATGCAGATGACTACGATGAAAACGACGACGCGCCTAAGAAGGGCTTCTTTGCTAAGCTTGCTGAACTTATACGAGGCAAAGAAGAAGACGATGAGGATATAACGGAGGAAGAAGACGCCATATTCGACGATTGACGCTTGCATTTCATGCCGTAGGCAGGCGCTTGAGGCGCCTGCCTATTATTATGCCGGCGAGGATAACTGTCGATACGCTGATCAGTATGGCGGTGCAGATTATCGCCGCCTGTTCGGAACCCAGCGCAACGGCCTCCGGCGTCATACCTCCAAAAGCTTCATTCGCATCATAGCAGAAAGCGGGCGTGAGCGCGTATGTCACTGCAAATGCGGCGGCGGCATGTAACAGCTTTGAACAGAAATACACGCCGGCCGGCAAGTTTATAAACGCACGCGCTTGGAAGTAGACGCATACGCCGCCAAAACTGACGATAGCTGCGCATATGCCCGCCATAAGCGGCGCACTTACAGTGGATTCGCTCAAGAGCGCGCAACCGTTTGTGAGTTCCAGGACACCTGCGGCAATCGCGTACGACGCGCCTTCATCTATGCCGACGCCGTTTAGCACATCGGACAATAATGTGATTGCGCCCATGCAGTCGAGCGCGGTTATGCACACCATGAAGAACACTATCGTGGCGCACACTTTAAGCATCGCCTCCATAGACGAGGCTATGGAGGCAGTGATCACATGCGACAGACTGTGCCGCTCTGCGGTCGTCTGCAGCAATACGCTCATACCCTTTGTGCGCGGTGCGCAGATAGCGAGGTAGCCTGCAAGCGCGGTCGCGTAATGCCCTATGAGTATAGGAGGAGCTAAAGCAGGCATGTTCAACATGGAGGTGCACACCGCTCCGACTATGAACATTGGCCCACAGAGGTTACAAAGTGAGCAGGTAAAAGCAGAGCGCACATCCGCGCGCTTTGCGCCAAAGTAGTACCCGTATACCCTTGCGCCTGCGGGGGAGCCGGATAGCGCACACACCGCAAACAGCGCAAGCGATGACAGCAGCCGCACTGCAACGTTATCATGCAGCTGCAAGCGCATAAGTCGCGAAATCACGCCGGAGTAATGCAGAATGGACGCGCAAACCATGAATGGAAAGAGGGCCGGCATAACGGCAGTCAGCCAGAGCTCGAAGCCTGCCCTCGCCGCATCCATTGCTGGAGCATAGAAACACAGGAAAGCCGCGTAGAGTGCGATGAAAATTATGAATGCAATTGCCAAAACAGGCTCCACCCCCATGAGCATACTATGAGCGGCGAAGCGGCTTTAGTTGTCAGACGATTGTAAACTTCTCCGAGAAATCGTGCGCGATTTCAGTTGAGACGGGGGAGATAAGCTGCCTGATTGCGTGGGCTTTCGAGTCGATTTCAAGTATGCGAAGCGCGTGTGCAGACAGCGCCTTTGCGTCTGCTCGCTTGACTATCAAGGGTACGCTTGCGGAATCGCACATGTGTGACAGCAAGGGTATGGCGGCAGCTCTTACGCCGAGCACTCGCAGATACGTTGGGCCATGTTGGCGGGATGTGAGCACGTCGTCCTTGGTGATTCCGAGCAGGACGCACATTAGACTACGTCTGACCCGCGCCATGGTGTAGCGCTTGCTCTTGCAGTATTTCAGTATGGAGCCGAGGTCGCTGCACGAGCACGCGGCGCGCATCAGCGTATTTTCGATGCCCTCCGATACCCCTGCGATGGAGGCCAGATAATCTGTGCCGCGGTTTAGGAGCTCATACCTTAAGCAGGAAACCAACCTCTCCTCATCATAAGCGCAATGCGTGCTTGAATGAGCTGTATAATGCGCTAATACATCGGACGGAAGGTATAGAGCGGTCTCATCGACAGCGCCTGTGCGCAGCAGTTCACGCAAATGCGAGGCGCTCGCGAAACCATTGCAGGGCTCGTGGCAATCGTGCTGCGCGCCGAGCCTGTTTATCGCCACCGGCAGTATATGTCGGCCGTGTTTATCAAGCGCGCGTATGTATTCAAGGGCGAGCGTGTCATTTGCCTGGGATAATGCCGTCAGAGCGCGCTCTGACGCGCCGCAGCGCATAGCGGCTTCATATATGGAGCGCGGATAGGATTTACCGGAACTCAATTCAGCGCGCAGTGCAGCCATAAACTCCTCGGATTCATCGTGAGTGGCGTTCGCAGCTTCGCGCAGCGCACAAACATCCGGTGTTTCACATCCGAAGGAGAGCGCGTCAACGGAGTTTGTAGCGGCCAGCATGCGAACGCCGAACTCTGCAAAGCCGTTCGCACTGGACAGAGCGTGTACCGTTGGCAGCTCGAGCACTATGTCCGCGCCATGTGAAAGCGCCCAGCGCGCGCGAGTGAACTTATCCGCGAAGGCGGGCTCGCCGCGCTGCACAAAGCTCCCGCTCATAACCACCGCCAGGTAGTCGCATCCCGTACGCTGCCTCGTAGCTTGCAAGTGGAACTTGTGACCATTATGAAACGGATTGTATTCCGCTATTATCCCCGCGACGTTCAATTCTGCCTCCAATCACTATACGTTGTGATTATACCATATGCGGTTCATTATATAATAATTGGCCTGTTGAAATCAGCGGCGTTGTGTTATAATTGGTGCGGTAAATAACTCTCATGTGCATTTGGAGGATACTATGTCGATTATCGCTACCATCAAGGAAAAAGCGAAGGCGGACAAGAGGTTTATTCTTTTGCCCGAAGGTACTGAAGAGAGGACGGTTCGGGCTGCGCAGATCATAACGCGCGAGGGGATTGCGGACGTTGCTCTGCTCGGCAACGCCGAGGAGATAGCGTCGGTTGCCGATAGACTTGGCGTTTCGCTTTCGGGCGTAACCGTGATTGAGCCGGAGCGGACGGAGGAATTCCCCGCATATGTCAACCAGTTCTACGAAATGCGCAAGGCAAAAGGAGTCACGCCCGAGCAGGCAGAACGCACCATGCACGACACGCTGTTCTACGCCGCCATGATGATCAAGAACGGCCGTGCGGACGGCATGGTAGCCGGTGCGATAAACACTACTGGCAACACTTTGCGCCCGGGACTCCAGATAATCAAAATGGCAAAGGGCATATCGGTCGTGTCGAGCTGCTTCATTATGGAGCTGCCTAATAAAGAGTACGGTGACGACGGTGTGATGATATTTGCAGATTGCGCGGTAAATCCGAACCCCACCGCCGAACAGCTTGCCGCCATAGCAGTATCGTCTGCAGCTACCGGCGCAGCGCTGTGCGGAATAGACCCTCGTGTCGCCATGCTGTCTTTCTCGACCAAGGGCAGCGCCAAGCACGAAAATGTGGACAAGGTGCGCATTGCCACCGAGTTGGTGCATGAGCTTGCGCCAGAGTTGATGGTAGACGGCGAACTTCAGGCGGATGCGGCGCTGGTGGAGAAAGTCGGACAGCTCAAATCACCCGGAAGCCCCGTCGCGGGCAAGGCAAACGTACTGGTTTTCCCCGACTTGCAGGCGGGCAACATAGGTTATAAGCTCGTGCAGAGATTGGCCGGCGCGGAGGCAATAGGCCCGATTTGTCAGGGATTTGCCAAGCCCATAAACGACTTGTCGCGCGGCTGCAGTGTAGAGGACGTGGTTTCGGTAGTCGCGATAACCGCTGTCCAGGCTCAGGCACAGAAATAGGGAGGTAACACACATGAAGATTCTGGTAGTCAACGCAGGCAGTTCATCGCTAAAGTATCAGCTCTTTGATATGGATGAGGGCGCTGTCATAGCTAAAGGGCTGTGCGAGAGGATAAAGATCAAGGGCTCCGTGCTAACGTATAAACCAACGGGCAAAGCGGCGCATGTGGTCGAGCGCTACATGAATGACCACACGGACGCCATCAAGATGGTGCTGGACGCGCTCATTGATCCTGAAATCGGCGTTCTGACGAGCATGGATGAAATAGACGCCGTAGGACACAGGATAGTCCACGGCGGGGAGAAGTTCAGCGAATCCATACTGCTCACCGATGAAGCACTTGAAATAATCGAAGGTCTTACTGAGCTTGCGCCGCTTCACAACCCCGCCAACCTCATGGGAATCCGCGCCTGCCGGGAGATAATGCCGAACACTCCCATGGTCGGCGTGTTTGACACGGCATTCCATCAGACGATGCCCAGCGAAGCGTTTATGTACGGCCTCCCGTACGCAGCGTATACGGACTTCATGGTCAGAAGGTATGGTTTCCACGGCACATCGCACAAGTATGTTACGCAGCGCGCGCTCGATAAGCTCGACATCGATCCCGAGAGCTCACGCATAATAACGTGCCACCTTGGAAACGGCTCCAGTATCAGCGCCGTAAAGGGCGGGCGCTCGATTGATACTTCGATGGGTTTCACCCCGCTCGAGGGAGTGCCAATGGGTACCCGTTGCGGTTCCATGGATCCGGCGATAGTGACCTACCTGATGGAGAAGCTTGGTCTGGATGTTGATGGCATAAATGCGTATATGAACAAGGAGAGCGGCGTTTACGGCATTAGCGGTGTGTCAAGCGACTTCAGGGATTTGGCGGCCGCTGCTTCGTCGGGTGACAAGAGAGCCGAAATAGCTCTGAGCGTATTCGCGTACAACGTAAAGAAGTACATAGGTGCCTATGCCGCAGCGCTCAACGGCGTTGACGCAATAGTGTTCACGGCCGGCATTGGCGAAAATGACAGGGGAGTTCGCGCAGCGATACTGAGCGGATTGGATTATCTTGGCGTTGAAGTCGATTTTGACTACAACATGACTTGTCCGCGAGGCGAGGAAGCCGAGATATCCCTGCCGCATAGCCGAGTGAAGGTGTTCGTAATACCTACTGACGAAGAACTGATGATTGCGCGTGACACCGCACGCCTTGCGGGTAGGTAATATACGGAATAATCCTGTTGACAAAAACTCCGGGTGAGTTTACAATGTCGTGGTTGTGAGGTATTACTTTGGAGCTTAGTTTAAAGCAGCTGCAAAGGCAACCGGGGTCTGCTGTAGCCGCACGCTTTCTCGAGTCGATTGCTGCGCTTGAGCTTGCCCGGGGGGCGATA
>JAUNBH010000024.1:20397-20655 GCA_030527165.1 Clostridia bacterium | reverse complement strand
GGCGGGAGGGGGCGCTGTCGAGGCCCAAGCTGCATACTCGGCGCGGCATGGCGGTCACCCGCCATGCCGCGCTTTGAGTTTGCCATGTTGCCTTGAGGGGAGGCGCGCTTACAAGAACAGCCGCGGGCTTTGATGGGGCGCTCGTCACTGGCGAGCGTGCGCCGGGGGGAGAGCTGTCCGGCGGGGGGCGGGGGGGGGGGGGGGGCGGGCCCGCCCGCCCCCCCCCCCCCCCGCGACACACCCGCCGGCGCGGGCGGC
>JAUNBH010000024.1:17131-20387 GCA_030527165.1 Clostridia bacterium | reverse complement strand
AGCCCGCGCCCCGGTGCAGCAGAGAGCGGCGCGAGGACGAGGGCGGCTCGCGGCGACGCGGACGCACAGACGCCCCGGGTATCCGGGGCGTCTGTGCGTAGCTTGCAGATACTTACGGTCGTATTGAATTACTTGCAGTCGCCGGTGCTCATCCAGAGCCCGTGGAGGTTGCAGTAGGCGTACGCCGCTTCAAACTCCTCGTCCTGTGCGAGCACGAAGCGCGCCACGGGCGCGTCGCCTGGATGCATCCACTTCAGCTGGTAGCCGTTAGTCGTCTTGATGCACGCCCATATTATGCCGTGCTCGGCGGTCATGGGATGGGCGACGGAACCCACGTTTATTTCGACGTTCGCGCCGTCTATGCTGACGCAGGGGACGTGCTTCTCCTGTGAAGCGTCGCGCGTGTTCGGCTCGAGCACGACCATGGGCTTGCCACAGCAGTGTACGGGTACGCCGCTCACGTTGGCGAATGTGATGATGTTGCCGCAGGTTTCGCAAATGTAGAAGTTGAATTTCATTTTCTAATTCCTCCAAGTTGTATTTGATTTATTGTATTCTTTCAAAATCCGCCACGCCGTGCTTGCAGAGCGGGCAGATGTAATCGTCGGGCAATTCGTCGCCCTCGTACACGAAGCCGCACACCTTGCACACATAGCCGCGCACGCCTTCGGTTTGGGGCTTGGGCTTGACGTTCTGCTGGTAATAGGCGTAGGTCATGGTCGCCCGGTCGGACATGACGCGTGACTCCGTTACGCTGCATATGAACATGCCGTGGGAGTCGAGGTCGATGTAGTCGGTAACCTTGAGCGACAGGAAGGAGTTTATGTACTGCTTGAGGAACACGAGCCCGTTGTCGGAGCGCGGCACGGATTCACCGGCGAACTTGTCTGCGGAGCGGCCGCTCCTGAAGCCGAAGTTCTCAAACACGCTGAACGGCGCGTCAGTGGACAGGCAGTTGACGTTCATTATGCCCGTCTGCTTTATGACGTGGTGCGAGTAATTAGCCTTGTTGATGGTGACGGCTACCCGGTTAGGCGAGTCCGTGACCTGCGAAACGGTGTTGACTATCAGCCCGTTATCCTTCCTGCCGTCGTTCGAAGTGACGACGTACAGTCCGTAGCCAATGTTGTACAGCGCGGTGAGGTCGTTCTTGTTGGCGCTCTCGGGGGACTGCGCTATGTAATCGCGGCACAGCTCATGCGCCAGCTTGTCTATGGCCGCCAGCGTGTCGGCGTTGGGGGCGGACAGTATCGAGACCTTTGTCTCTGCGAACTCGACGCCCGGCAGTGTGAGCTTCTCACGCATGACTTTGGCGGCGCGGGGCGCCCAGGAGCCGTTCTCGATGAGCGCGACCTTTCTGTTTTGATAGTTGTGCTCCACCAGCTCGTCAATAAACGTCCGCATGGGCGGGAACACGGAGGCATTATACGTCGTGGTAGCCAGCACCAGCCTGCCGTAGCGGAACGCGTCTGCCACGGCGCGCGACATGTCGCAGCGCGCGAGGTCGGTGACGACGACCTTGGGGCAGTTGTACTCGCGCAGCTTGTCGGCGAGCTTCTCAACGGCGCGCTTTGTGTTGCCGTACACGGATGTATAGGCGATCATCACGCCCTCGGATTCGGGCTCGTAGGATGACCAGGTGTCGTACAGCGAGATGTAGTGCGCGAGGTTCTCGGTCAGCACCGGCCCGTGCAGCGGGCATATGATGCGTATGTCGAGCCCGGACGCCTTCTTGAGCAGCGCCTGCACCTGCGCGCCGTACTTGCCCACAATGCCTATGTAATAGCGCCGCGCCTCATCGTCCCAGGGCTCGTCTGCGTCGAGCGCGCCGAACTTGCCGAAGCCGTCCGCGGAGAAGAGCGCCTTGTCATAGCTGTCGTAGGTCACCATTACCTCGGGCCAGTGAACCATGGGCGCGAACACGAACGTGAACTCGTGCTCGCCGGTGGAGAGCGTGTCGCCCTCCGCCACTACGATGCGCCTGTCTGCGAAATCGGTCGCGAAATAGCCCTCCATCATCCTGAATGCCTTGGCGTTTGACACTACCGTCGCGCCGGGGTAGGCGCTGAGGAAGGCGGCGATGTTGGCGGCGTGGTCGGGCTCCATGTGCTGGACGATGAGATAGTCGGGTTTTGCGCCGCGCAGGGCCTCCTCGACGTTGTCGAGCCACTGGTGCTTGAACGCCGCGTCCACCGTGTCAAACACGGATATTTTCTCGTCCATGACGACATACGAGTTGTACGACATGCCGTTGGGTACCCGGTACTGCCCCTCAAAGAGGTCGATGCGGCGGTCGTTCACGCCTACATACGTCAAATCGCGCGTAATTTTCGTAATCATAGCTCCTCCAACGGTATTATGTATTGACTTCAAGCTTAATATAACCTATTCTGTGAACATAATTCCGTTGTAATTACAACATTGGTGGGGTGAATATGAGCGTTTTACGGGAAATAATGGATAATCGCATATTCGAAGGCATCGGCGAGGAGGAGGTGTCGCGCATAGCGCGCTGCTCGGGCATGCAGGCGGGCGAGTATGCGCGCGGAGAGCTCATTGCTTGCGGGGAAGCCGAAACGCGGCGTATCGGCGTGGTACTGGAGGGCGCGGTGCACATGGTGCGCGAGGATGAGTTCGGGGGCAGCTTCGTGATAACGACGCTAAATCGGGGCGACTCGTTCGGATTGCCCATGGCGCTGGAGCGAGAGGAGGAGCAGGAGGTGCTCATATACGCCGCCAGCGCGTGCAGGGTGGCGTCCTTTGATGCGGCGCGCCTCCTGCGGGTCTGCAATTGTAACTGCCCATGCCACAGCCGGCTGCTCACGAATTTGCTTCAGATTGCGGTGGAGCTGAGCATGAGCCTCATCAAGAAGCAGTGCCATATGTCGCAGAAGACGCTGCGGATGAAGCTGCTGTCGTACTTTTCGCAGCGGCATTTACAGCAGGGCGACGTGAGCTTTGACGCGGGCATGAACAGGCAGGAATTGGCGGACTATCTGGGCGTGGACAGGAGCGCGCTCTGTGCGGAGTTATCGCGCATGAAGCGCGACGGGCTGATAGACTACGACCGCCGGCGCGTCGAGTTGAACCTTCGGCGCATACGCGAGTATCTGAGGGGCAAGTAGGCGGTGCTGCGCAATGCACCGCGCTGCGGCGGGCGATTTTTGGCGCGAAACGCGCCAGGGGGGGGCGCCCCCCCCCCCCCCCCCGCCACCCCCCGCCCGCGCCCGCGGGCCGGGCCGCGCGGCGGGCGGCC
>JAUNBH010000024.1:11239-17121 GCA_030527165.1 Clostridia bacterium | reverse complement strand
GGGTGCGGGGTCTCGGGGGGCGGCGGCGCACCCGCCGCCGCGTTTTACGGGGCCCCCGGGCGTGCGCACGCCGGCGCGCGGAACGCGCGCGCCGCGCCCCCGCCCCGCTGCAATGCAACGGCGATGCGCGCTCTGCGACCCGTTACGCCATGTTCTCCCGGAAGAACGCTTCGAGCTTGTCGAAAGGTATCTTGTCCGTTTGGTCGTACAGGTCGATGTGTATGGCGTCGGGGACTATGTAGAGTTCCTTCGGCTCCGCCGCGCTTTCGAACACCGCTTCGCTGAACGCCCGCGAGTGCGCCCGCTCTCCCGCGATGAGCAGTACCGGCCTGGGGGAAATCTCCCTGATGTACCCCAGCAGCGCGAAATTGAGCATGGCGAGCTGTGATGTAGTGGTAAAATTGCCCCGCGCGTTGGGATGGTGCCCGCGCTTCATGCCGTAATAGCTGAAGAACTCAGCGGATACGGGGTCGAGCCCCTCGGGGATGCGGTCGGCGGGTTCTAAGGGGAAGGCGGGGACGTATTCGGGCTCGCCCGAGGCAAAATCTCTCCAGCGCTGCTCGCAGAGCTGTTCCTTAGTCCTAGCGAGTTGGTCGGGCGGGATCATGCGCCCTACGGCGCTTATGTCGTACAGGCTTGCAGTCGCCACGGCCTTTATGCGCGTATCCGCCTGAGCCGCCGACAGCGCGAAGCCGCCGCTGCCGCAGAGTCCTATGGCGCCTATGCGGGAGCGGTCGACGAATGGCTGCACGCCAAGGTAATCGACGCCCGCGCTGAAGTTCTCCGCGAAGATGTCCGGTGAAGACACGTGGCGGGGCTCCCCGCCGCTCTCACCCATGTACGCGGGATCGAAGGCGAGACATATGAAGCCGCGCCGGGCGAGCTGGTTGGCGTACACGCCGGGGCCCTGCTCCTTTGTGCCCGCGTATGGCGGCCCGATGACCAGCGCGGGCAGGCGCTGACCCTCCCTCAGCGCCTTGGGGGCGTACAAGTCTGCAGCCAGCGCTATGCCGTAGCGGTTTTTGTAGGTCACATGGCTGCGGCTGACCTCTTGGTCGAGTTCAAATGTGTAGAGTTCGCTCATGTTTGTCCTCCTGTCGCGTCTATTGGCGTTGGGCGAAGTACGCCGCGATTTCGCGCATGCGCGCCTCCTGCTTCACATGGAAGGGGCAGCGGGATTCGCAGTGCCCGCACGCAACGCAGTCGCCTGCGTGCAGGGGGAGTGCGCCGTAGTGTTTCGCCGCCATGTCGTCGCCCGCCAGCGCCAAATCGTAATACTTGTTTATGAGCCCCACGTCGATGCCCATGGGGCAGGGTTGGCAGTGATTGCAGTAGACGCATATGCCGTCGGCGTCCTGGGGCACGAATTCACCTATGACGGAGTAATCCCTGTCCTCCTGTGAGGCGGAAACGTAGCCGAGCGCAGTGGTCAGATCCTCCATATTGCGCACGCCGGGCAGCACCGTCAACACGGCGGGGCGGTCGAGCGCGTACTGCATGCACTGCGCGTGGGTAAGGGCGCGCTTGAACAGGGAGGTTTTCGCGTCCAGCAGCTGCCCGCCCGCGAACGGCTTCATCACGGAGATGCCCACGCCCATCCGCTCGCAGTCCCGGTACAGCGCCGCCCGCTCGGACGCGTCGCCTATTGCGTATTCGCCCTCGCGGTAATCGTATGCGGGGTTTATGCTGAACATCATCATGTCCACGACGCCGGTGTCGAGCACGCTGCGCGCGACCGCGGGATTGTGTGAGGAGAAGCCGAGATGGCGTATCTTCCCATCCGCCTTCAGCGCCTGCATGTACTCCCAGATGCCGCGGTTCATCACCTCGTCGAGGTCGTCAAAGTCGTCCGTGCAGTGTATGAGGCCGAAGTCGGTGTAGTCGGTGTCGAGCAGCTTCAGCTCCCACTCAAACTGCGCCTTTATGTCGCTGAGGTCACGCGTCCAACCGTACTTGCCGTCCTTGTAGACGGCTCCGAAGTGCATCTGCGTCAGCACCCGCTCCCGCCTGCCGGCAAAGGCGTTCCTATACGCGGCAAAGGGCGCTGCCTCGGACGGCGCCATGTCGAAATAGTTTATGCCGTTGTCTATTGCGGTATCCAGTATGGCGGTCATCTCCTGCTCCGTGCCGGATATGCTCCCGCTGCCCAGGCCTATGACGCTTATCTGCTCACCGCCGTGGGGTAGTGTACGATACTCCATATATCCTCCTTATTCGCCCGCGCCCTGCACGGGATTATCTCTGTCAAACACCGCCGACGCCTTCTTCAGCGCCTCTATAATGGGTATGCTCTGCGGGCAGACGCGCTCGCACGCGCCGCATTCGATGCATTCGGTCGCCCGATTGCCGTTGCTGCCGCTGACCTGCCACTCGTAATCTCCGCGGATGAGCGCTATGTCGCCGTGCAGCAGATAGTCGTTGTAGTTCTTGAATATTCCCGGTATGGCGACGTGCTTGGGGCAGCCCTTCTCGCAGTACCGGCAGTCCGTGCAGGGGATGCGCTCGATTCCGGTCAGAATGTGCTGCACGCGCCGTACAGCTTCGCGCTCCGCCTCGTCGAGCGGGCGGAAATCCCGCATGTACGATACGTTATCCTCCATCTGAGCGAGAGAAGACATGCCGCTTAAGACCGTCAGAACGCCGTCCAGCGAAGCCGCGAAGCGTATGGCGTAGGACGCCACTGAGGCGTTCTCGTCCAACGCCTTGAATACGGATTCCGCTTCGGCGGGCAGGCTGGACAGCGCGCCGCCCTTGACGGGCTCCATGACTATTACGGGTTTCCCGTGCGCGACAGCCGTTTCGTAGCACCTTCTGGACTGAACGATGCCGTTCTCCCAGTCGGCGTAATTTATCTGCAGCTGCACGAAATCCACGTCGGGGTGTTGGTCGAGCAGCTTCTCGAGGTAGTCTGCCGAGGCGTGCGCGGAGAATCCGAGCTGCCTTATGACGCCATTGCGCTTTTGCTCCGCTAAAAACTCCCATATGCCGTATCTCTCAAACGCCGTGTGCCTGTCCCCGCCGAGGTTGTGCAGCAGGTAGAAGTCGAAGTATCCCGCGCCCGTCCGCTCTAAGGAAGTCCAAAGCATCTGTTTGGCGTCCTCTGCGCTCGCCGCAGCCCATGCCGGCAGCTTCGTGGCGAGCTGAAAGGAGTCGCGGGAGTAGCGGTCTACGAGCGCCGTCTTGATTGCCGTCTCGGACGCGCCGCCGATATAACCGTATGCCGTGTCAAAGTAGGTGAACCCGTTTTCCATAAAGAGGTCTACCATTTGCTCTGTCTGTTCTATGTCGACCTTGCCGTTTAGCATGGGCAGCCGCATCAGGCCGAATCCGAGTTTCTTGATGTCAGTTGGCAGCTTTGTGTTCATGACGTTTCCTCCGTGTATAAGTCAGTGTGCTCATTTCAGCGACATGCCGAATCTGCGCAGCTCCTCAAGCTTTTCGGGCGACTTGTTCTCTCTGCCGAAGGCGGAGAAAATGCCCATGTTCTCCAGGCGCAGGTAGTTGAGGAACGAGTTCTGATACTCGTAAATCGCGCCGCAGAATACGTGATTGCTGCCGGAAGACATTATGAGCGCGGCCTTCTTGAGGCGCTTGGGTTTGTCCAGGGCGTAAATGCGGTTTATAGCGCATTGCAGCTGCCCTGTGAAGCTGTGGTAGTATATGGGAGAGGCCAGCACTATCATCTCCGCCGCCTCGAGCAGGGGATACACCTCCTGCATGTCGTCGCGCTGAATGCACTTGCCGCCGCCCGTTGTGTGGCAGTACTCGCACGCCAGGCACCCGGCGATATTCCGTTGACATACGGGTACGATGGTTACGCTGTGGCCCCCCTGGACCGCGCCTTCCGCAAAGGCGTTCACCAGCGCCGCGGTATTGCCGTCGGGGCGCGGGCTTCCGTTGAGCACTAAGATGTTCATTTCGTCATCCTCCGATAGAAAAAGTTATGGTTACGTCTCCGCCGCCGAGCGCCTGCGTCCAGCCCGTCAAGTCGTCTATTCGCGCGATTCGCGTGTAGCTCCATGTGTTGGAGCCGTAGAAAACGACTATACGGTCGCCGTTGTAGAGCACTATGTCGCCCGGCGAGGTCGTCATTTGAGCGTCGTTTGCGGGCAGGCTCATTCCCAGCGAGCCTACTTTTTCAAATCCGGCGTAGTCGCTCATGCGCACGACTGCCGGCGCTTGGGCCAACCTGGCGGCGAAGGCCTCCGCCGTCGCATTGTCCTCCAGTGTTGCGGCAAACGTACTGCTGCCTGCCTGCACGTACAGTTTCAATTTCGTTTCCCCCTCGATGTCTGCTTCCTCCGTCGGCTCGTCTGCGGGCGCGTTAGACTGCAGCGCGGCGTCCGGCGGGACGCCGCAGGCGCTAAACATACATGCCGCAAAGGCGCAAATGACAAACAGCGCCAGCTTTCTCATAGCATCCCCTCCGCACTTGCATTTCCGCGCCCGTTGCTGATTTGGAACACCAGATAGTCCAGGCAGCCTATGCACCGCTCACACCTGTGCACGTCCTCCAGGAGCGCCGAGCGTATATCCGCCAGCAGCTTGAGCTGCCCGCTCGTGTCACTCTCTCCCTGCAGGGCGAGGAACCTCTCTATGTCCTCGCGGCGGCAGCCCGCGTCGCGCAGATTCTCTATCAGCGCCTGCGGCGCAACGCAGTCGCCCATTTTGACCTCACCGCCCTTTCCCCTAAGGCCCTGAGTCTTGCACAGAGCCCTTATGAATACAACATATCTCAAAGCAGCATGAATAGCAAATACTTATAATGAATGAATATCTATAATTGCATCCTATGGAAAAACCGGCTATACTGGACTGGAAAACCGCACCGACGAGGAGGGCAATATGGAGCTGCGCGTTTTACAATACTTCCTGGCGGTAGCCAGGGAACAGAGCATATCGGGGGCGGCGGAATCGCTGCATCTGTCGCAACCGACGTTGTCAACACAGCTTAAGAGCCTGGAGCGGGAGGTCGGCAAGCAGCTGCTGATACGCGGCACTAAGGGCTCGCGCAAGGTGCTGCTGACCGAGGAGGGCATGATGCTGCGCAAGCGCGCGGAGGAGATACTGGAGCTCGTGAGCAAGGCCAAGCGCGAGCTCGCCGCTCCGGATGAGGCGATAGCGGGTGATATATACATAGGCACGGGCGAGGCAGACAGCATACGCATACTGGCTGACATAGCGCGAGACCTGCAGGGGCGGTACCCCGACATTCATTATCACATCCACAGCGGAAACGCCGCATTCGTCTTTGAGCAGCTTGAGAAGGGGCTGATAGACTTCGGAGTAGTACACGGCGCGGCAGACGTTTCGCAGTACGGCTCCATAAAGCTCCCCCAGCGGGATACGTGGGGCGTGCTAATGCGCGCCGACGCGCCGCTGGCGTGCAAAGAGCGCATAGCGCCGCATGATCTATGGGACAAGCCGCTGATACTGTCGGCACAGAAGAGCGAAGACTGGCCGCTGTCGCAGTGGTTCGGGCGGGATGTGGAGAAGCTCAACGTCGTGGCGACGTACAACCTGCTCTTTAACGCATCGCTTTTGGTGGACGTGGGCATGGGCTACGCAGTGTGCTATGACAAGATAATCAATACTTGCGGAGGCGATTTGTGCTTCCGCCCGCTCTTTCCCGACCTGGAGGCGGAGGCGACTCTGATATGGAAGCGTTATAGGGTGTTTACGAAGGCTGCCCGACTGTTTGCAGACGAACTGTGGACGCGCTGTGCGCCGGAGGCAGGTGAAGCGGAGTTGCGCTGACCGCGGGGGCGCGGCGGAAACGGCGGAGCCGTTTTTAGCGTGCGCACGCAGTGCGCACGCCGGCGCGCGGAACGCGCGCGCCGCGCCCCGGCCCCGGGTAGCCGCACGAGCCTGGGCTCACGTTG
>JAUNBH010000024.1:4832-11229 GCA_030527165.1 Clostridia bacterium | reverse complement strand
CGCCGTCCTCCGCGCTGCGGCGGGCGATTTTGGGCGCGCAACGCGCCACCCCACCCACCCACCCGCAATGTAGCTTCCCGCGCAAGCGGGAAGCTGGGGCGCGGAAAAGACAGGCGCTCGGCCGCAAAAGGCGGCGGGAGCAAGAATGCTCCCGCCGCCTTCGATTGCAGGTGAATCGTCAAAGCGAATCGCGGAAGTCCTCGCGGAACTTCGCGGCGAGCGCCTGCGGCCAGTCGCCTATGGACTCCAGCGCATCGTAGAAGTGGCGCTTGGAACCTTCGGGGAAGCGCAGCCCGCCGATGATGTGCGCGTTTTGCTTGAGCCATATTAGCCTGTCTATGAGGTAGTTTAGCTGGGATACCGTGTATACGCGCCGGGGCATCGCCAGCCTGACGAGCTCCATAGCGCCAAAGGGCTCGACGTTGGGGTCTTCCCACGGCTCGTCTATGCCGCCGCGCTCCATGCCGCGCGCCCCGCTCGCAATGTATATGGCCGCGGCAAGGCTGCCCGCCGGATACTGGGCAAGTGGTATATGCGGCACGAACTTGCGCGCGTCAACGTGACAGCCGAGGCCGCCCGGAGGCGTTACGACGTCCACGCCGTTCTTGGATAACTCCGCGCACAGGTAGCTTATAAACGCCGGCCCCTGGGAGATGGTAACCTCGTCCATGGTGTCGTCAAGCCCGACGGCTATTGCCTCCATCTCGCGTATGCTCATGCCGCCGTATGTCGGGAAGCCCTCGTAGCGCGACACATACGCCTTCATGTCGAGGTAATGCGCTTCGTCGTCGGTTATTATGACGCCGCCCCGGCCGAAGCCGAACTTCCTGGCGGAGAAATAGATTATGTCCATGGCATCGGCTATGCGGCGCGTTATCTCGCGTATCGTTAGCTCCGGGTGCTCGCGCGTCTTTATGAAGTGCAGGTTGTCCTGCAGAAGGCTGGCGTCCAACACGGACATAATGCCGCGCTCCCGGCAGAGCTCCGCTGCGCGCAGCATGCTGCGCATGGAGATTGGCTGTCCGCCTATGAGGTTGGTCCCCGCCTCTATGCGCACATAGGCAATGCGTTCCGCCTCGGAGTCGAGTATGGATATGAGCTTGCGTTCGTCAAAGTCGCCCTTAAACGGCTCGTCGCTCTGCTTCTGCAAACCCTTGTCGTCCAACAGCGACACGAAGCTGCCGCCCATGAGACTGATCTGCGCCACTGCCGTGCCGAACATGAAGTTCATGGGTACCAGGTCGCCCTCGCGCACGAAAGTCTTGGCGAGTATGTGCTCGCACGCCCTGCCCTGGTGCGCGGGCAAGAAATACGTCTTGCCGAATATCTCGGTGAGCTTGGCGGAAAGCTTCTTATACGTCATCGTTCCGGCGTATGCCTCGTCTGCGACCATCATAGCGCCGAGCTGCTCGTTTGTCATGGCGTTTACGCCGCTGTCGGTGAGCATGTCTAAGTACACGTCCTCAGAGAACAGCCTGTACGAGTTGAAGCCGGCCTCCCTTATGGCCTCAACGCGTCTTTCGACGGGCGGCAGGTTAGTCTTCTGAACTATGCAGACCTTGTGCATTTCAAGGGGCATGGGCGTTCTCGAGAAGTATCTGACCTCGTTCATATCCGTCTCCTTAACTCATATAGTCGTCTCACAATTATACACCATTTCTTGAAAAATGGAACAATGCGCGCCGGATACATTATATTGCGCCAATGCGGGAACCATGCGCCCGTTCGCGTGTACTTGTTATATCCGGGGAAAGTGTGGTAGAATCGCGACATGGAAGAGCGAAAGACGAACAGAAAGAAGATATGGGACATCGTGGTATACGCGGTGGCGGCGCTGTTGATACTCGGCGGGGCGGGTCTGTTGATAGCGGAGAATGTCGTGATTTCGGACTACTCGCCGCCGCCAACCCTGCCGCCTACTCCGGCGGCGTCGTCCACGGACTCCGCCGCAACGCCGGAGCAACCCGCCGATTCGCCCGCGTCTACGCCGGAGCCCACGCCCACGCCCGTCCCTACGCCCGCGGCGGATCCGATGTACATATACTTCCCGCGCTTTGAGATACAATCCCTTATACGAAGCGTAGGCTTTGCCAGCGACGGCTCGATAGGCACTATCGACGCGCCGGATATTGCGGCGTGGTTCAACCTCAGCGCGGTTCCGGGCGAAGCGGGCAACAGTATAATTAACGGGCATGTGCGCTATGGCGGAGTGGCGGGGCATTTCTCGGTGTTGAAGGACATGGTTCCCGGTGATTCGGTTATTGTGCGGCTGTACGACGGCACATACCGCTATTTCGAGGTCGAGAAGGTCGAGATACACTCCATACTCGACTATCCGGCGGAGTTTCTGCAGTTGGGCGGGGATACGCGGCTGACGCTTATAACCTGTGCCGGGGAGTGGAGCCATGAATACGGCACTAGCGAGGACAGGGTGTTTGTAGTATGCAAGCCCGTTGCGCCGGCGGAGGGTTGACGGCTCGCCCCGGAAATATCGAGGTTCCACGGCGGAGCGCGAATGCGCTCCGCTTTTTGCCGCAGCGCGGCGTGCAGGAATCGATGTGAAAGCTGCGCGGGTGGGTGGGTGGGGACCGTGACGCGCTGCGGCGGCGGGAGAACGGATGTCGTACGGGCGACTGCGGGGGTTCTGCCCACGGGGCGCCGTTATATCTCTCAACGCGACGCAAAAGGGCGCTCTATATGACAGTAACGATAGGGAACGGTCAATTTGGATAGTGGCATATAATAATAGGACGGGCAGTGCGTCTGCCCATCCTCTGTTCTGCTCGGGCTTCCGAGGCCACTGTCTCGTCGGCGCATCATTTGAAGCCAAGCATGCCTTGACGGCTCAATTCTCGCAGGAGGTTTTATATCAATCCCATACTTTGAGAAGTATTCTCCATAAATGGCTTAGATTGCCTGGTCTGACATGCAATCGGTAGATTGATAATGCCCTGTTTTCGGCAACTCTATCTCTCCTGCATGCACAGCATATCTCATGCTCACTTGGATTTCCTCTGCCCACCATACTGGGCCTCATCCAATATCGCCAAATACTGCCCCAACCGTTCATTGACATACCCGGCCACCAACAGCGCCATTGGCTCTGCCGTGCCGTCTCTGTAATAGGCGTCGAACGCATCGTAATACCGCCGCCGGTCTGTGAATTTCACATCGATGGCCGGGTAACCATTCTGCATCAACTCCAGATTCATCAGCAAACGGCCCGTCCGCCCGTTCCCGTCAATAAAGGGGTGTATTCCCTCAAAGTCGAGATGGAACAGCGCCACCGCCTCTATGACGCTCATGGCGGACTTGCGCTCACGGTGTTTGTGGAGCAGCTCGTCTATCATTGGCGCTATGAGATACGGCTGTGGGGGTTCGTGAAACGCGCCCATAATGCGAACGGGTATCCGGCGGAATACGCCCCTGTCCTCCGGGCTGTCCATCAGTACCAAAGAATGGATGTCCTTTACCACATGCTCTGAAAGCTCCGACTTCTGCTCCACAAGCGTCTCAACATATTTGAAAGCGTCGCGATGGCCAATGGCCTCCAAATGGTCTTTGAGCGGCTTTTGGTCGATTGTGACCCCCTCTAAAACCATGGCAGTCTCCTTGAGGGTAAGCGTGTTGCCTTCAATTGCAGTGGAGTTATAGGTGTAATCCACGAGGAATTCGCCGCGCAGCCGCTCGACTTCTCCCCTTGTCAACGGGCGGCAGCGGGACAGCGCCGCCAGCCGGCGCTCGACTTCAAGCAGCGTGCGCTTGAGCACGGCCCTCGTGCTCTTGGTCGCGCGGGCATCGTCCGGCTTTTTCGCATCAACGGGAATCATGTACAGCTTGCCTCTGCGTGTGACCCCGTCGATTCGATTCTCAGCGCAGAGCACGCGGACCCGCCGCGCCGTCAGCCCCCATTTTTGCGCTGCCTCAGCAACGCGCATATACTCCACGCGGTTCACCTCCGAGCATCATGTTATAGGAACATTATATGCGATGATAGGAATAATGTCAAAGAAGTCGTGCGGCTCTATAGTGATAATGTTCCTCAAACGACAGGCGAACACATACCCCTTTCGTCCGGGCTACCTCGTGGGCGTGTTGCGTCAGTGGGCCGCCGATTTTAGCCGAGCATTCCGCGCGCTTTGGGGTAGTTTCATGGTATTGGCAAACTCATAGCGCGATAAAACGGAGCCTTTGCCGTCGCGCGCGCAATGGCTTGGCTCCGCATATCTATTGGAGGGGTTGTGCGACAGCGCCGCAGCTGTCGAGCAGCGGGCTTATTCCCGGCACATGTACGGATATGTTATATCGGTGGGCGACACGAAGGACTCCTTGATGGTGCGCGGACTCAGCCAGCGGTAGAGGTTGAGCGCGCTGCCCGCCTTGTCGTTGGTGCCGGAGGCGCGCGCCCCGCCGAAGGGCTGCTGTCCGACAACCGCGCCCGTGGGCTTGTCGTTTATGTAGAAGTTGCCGGCGCAATCCGCGAGCGCGCGCTCCATGTGCGCTATTACTTGGCGGTCGCGTGCGAATATCGCGCCCGTCAGCGCATACGCCGTCGCCTTGTCGCAGAGCTCCAGCGTGGCGTCGAAATCGGCGTCGTCGTAGACGTAGACCGTCAGCACCGGGCCGAACAGCTCGGTCACCATTGTCGGGAAATCGGGCTTGTACGCCCGTATTAGCGTGGGCTGTATGAAATAACCCTTGGAGGAATCGTAACCGCCGCATATCAGCTCCGCGTCCTGCGATTCGCGCGCCATGTCAATGTGTCCGGCTATGAAGTCGAACGACTTCTCGTCGATTACCGCGCCCATAAACGTGGTGAAATCGCACACATCACCAACTTTGAGCGTCTCCATGATGGCCACCGTCCGCGCGCGCACGGCTTCCCAGAGCGAAGCGGGAATGAATGCCCGAGACGCGGCGGAGCACTTTTGACCTTGGTACTCAAACGCGCCGCGTACCATGGCGGCGCTGAGCGCCTCCACATCGGCGGAGCTGTGCGCGAATATGAAGTCCTTTCCGCCGGTCTCGCCAACGAGGCGCGGGTAGGAGTGGTAATTGCGTATGTTGTTGCCCACGGTAGTGAATACGCCGGAGAATACCTCCGTGGAACCCGTAAAGTGGAAGCCCGCCAGCATGGGATGCGTGAGCACATGCTCCGATACTTCCCTGCCGCGGCTGGGAATGAAGTTGATCACGCCCGCGGGCAGTCCGGCGTCCATCAGCAGGCGCATGACGTAGTAGTTGGACAGCACCGCCGTAGACGACGGCTTCCAGAGCACGGTGTTGCCCATGAGCGCGGGCGCGGAGGGCAGGTTGCCGCCTATGGAGGTGAAGTTGAACGGCGATATGGCGACCACGAAGCCGTCCAGCGGGCGGTACTCCAGCCTGTTCCAGACGCCCTTGGAGTTGAGAGGCTGCTCGCCGTATATCTGCGAGGCGAAGTAGGCGTTAAAGCGGAAGAAATCGCACAGCTCGCACGCGGAGTCGATTTCCGCCTGGAATACGGTCTTGCTCTGGCCGAGCATGGTCGCGGCGTTTATCTTTGCCCTCAGGGGCCCCGCGAGCATGTCCGCCGCCTTGAGGAATATCGCCGCCCGGTGCTCAAACGGCATTGCCGCCCACTGCGCCTTCGCGTCGAGCGCCGCGTCTATGGCGAGCCGGAGCTCCTTCTCGGTGGCCACGCAGTACCGGGCGAGCACATGCCCGTGGTCGTGCGGCGCTCTCACGTCTGCGAACACTTCCGTGTACACTTCCTTGCCGCCGATTATAAGCGGTATTGTCACGACCTCGGCGGACTGCCGGGCGAGCTCATCCTTCAGCGCCTGACGCTCGGGGGAACCCGGCATATAGCTCAGTATGGGCTCGTTGTAGGGCTTGGGAACGGTGAAAAATGCGTTGTTCATATCCTTCTCCTTTTTACTTCACTTCAATGGCGCGCACGCCACCGAAAACCGCCCGTCAGCGCGGCTTCTGCTACCACGGAGTTTATCACACGCGGCCGTCCGTGTCAAACTGCGGCGGCGCTGCGAGGCTGTGGGCGGCGAGCGGCCGGAGGGGCAGAGGCAATAGGAAAGCCGGAGGCTCTGGGCCTCCGGCTTGGGGTCGATCAGCACTCAATCATCGTCATCGATGGGCTCGGATTCGTAGGAGAGCACTGCGCCGGTCAGGGCGTGTACTTCGTACTCGTACTTGATGCCGTTAGCGAAGAACTCAATCTCGTACTTGCCGTCGTCGAGCTCGCAGTCGCCGAACACGGGGTTGGTGACGCCGGCGTGGGCTGCCGCTATCTGCCGGGCCCTTTCCATGCCAATGAGCGTGTCATTGCCGGGGGCGGGAGCCGGGTCGTCGTCATCGTCGTCTATGGGCTCGGAGCTGTAGGAGAGCACCGCGCCGGTGA
>JAUNBH010000024.1:0-4732 GCA_030527165.1 Clostridia bacterium | reverse complement strand
CGGGGTTAGTAACGCCGGCATGGGCTACTGCAATCTCCTTTGCCCTGTCAAAGCCAATGAGCGTGTCATTGCCGGGCGAGGGGACGTAATCGTCGTCGTCATCGTCATCATCGTCGTCTATGGGCTCGGAGCTGTAGGAGAGCACCGCGCCGGTGAAGGCGTGAATGTCGTAGTCGTACTCGACGCCGTTGGCGAAGAATTCAATCTCGTACTTGCCGTCGTCGAGCTCGCAGTCGCCGAACACGGGGTTGGTGACGCCGGCGTGGGCCACGGCAATCTCCTTTGCCCTGTCAAAGCCAATGAGCGTGTCGTTGCCGGGCGAGGGAATGTAATCGTCGTCATCGTCGTCTATGAGCTCGGAGCTATAGGAGAGCACCGCGCCGGTGAAGGCGTGAATGTCGTAGTCGTACTCGACGCCATTGGCGAAGAATTCAATCTCGTACTTGCCGTCGTCGAGTTCGCAGTCGCCGAACACGGGGTTGGTGACGCCGGCATGGGCTACTGCAATCTCCTTTGCCCTGTCAAAGCCAATGAGCGTGTCATTGCCGGGAGAGGGAACGTAATCGTCGTCGTCATCGTCGTCGATGAGCTCGGAGCTGTAGGAGAGCACCGCGCCGGTGGTGGCGTGAATGTCGTAGTCGTACTCTATGCCGTTTGCGTAGAACTCAATCTCGTACTTGTGGTCGTCGAGCTCGCAATCATCGAACACGGGGTTGGTGACGCCGGCGTGTGCCACGGCTATCTCCTTAGCCCTGTCCATGCCTATGAGCTCGGAGGGCAGCGGAATATCGTCATCATGCCAGGTCTTCGCGGAGCTCTTGAGCACGGCGCCCGTGAAAGCGTCTATGTCGTAGTCGTACTCTATGCCGTCCGCGACGAACTCTATCTCATACTTGCCGTCGTCGAGCTCGCAGTCGGTGAAGCGCGGGTTGGCGACACCGGCGTGAGCCACCGCTATCTGCTTCGCTTCGTCGAGCGTTATCATGCCGTTCGTGTCCGCCGGCTGGTTGAGGGCGGTGATTCCGGACGCGACGCCGTGAGCCTGCGCCGCCGCCTTGATGGCGTTGCGCAACTCAGCTATGAACTGGTCGCTGGGAAGCTGTGAGCCCTGCGCGAGGTTGATACGGATCTCGTCGATGTCGTCCGTGAAGTAGCCGAGCTCGTATATCTTTGATATGAGCTCTCCCGCCACATCGTAGCAGGATCTACCCGCAAACGCTACGCTTTCGACGACCGCTCTGCCATCGTCGTTGAGACCTTCGAGCCGGAGCACCTGTCCGTTGGAATCGTACTCGATCTCTATCTCGGGGTTGACGCTGAGCACCATTGTGCCAGCAGCCTGTGTCGCAGGCGCCACTACGCAGCCTGCCGCCGTGAGGACTATCATAGCCGTTACCGCTATCAGTCCTACTATTCGGGAAATAATCTTCTCCATTGTCGTTTCTCCTTTTCACTTCCTTGGCTTACTGCCTCGTTAATAGAATACGGGGGTCTCCCGGCGAAACCGGGGTCGGCGCAAAGTTTTTTTAAGCGGATTTCCCCGCAACGGCACGAACGCGCCATTGAGGTGCGGAGACGGGCCCGGGTAACGCGCTCCGGCGAAGGGCTCCGCGCGTTGACAAGCCGGCGCCGAAGTGATAGCATTGCGGAAAAAGCGGAGGTATTAACTGTGGATTTTGATGTCGCATTGGAGAAGTTTAAGCGCATGCAAAAGACATTGCAGGCGTACAATCACGCGCAGGGCATGCTGTACTACGATTCGGTGACCGGCGCGCCCAAGGGAACGCAGCGCGGGCTGGCGGACACTATGGAGGTGCTCGGCGAGGTGACGTACAATCTGTCCGTGAACGACGAGGTGTTCGAGATGCTGGATGCGCTCCAGGCGCGTGCCGACGAGTTGGATCCGGTTACGCGCAAAGAGGTCGAGGAGCGGGCCAGGGGCGTCAAGAAGCTGAGGAAGGTACCCATTGACGAGTACTTGGAGGCGGAGCGGCTCTCCTCGGACGCGCAGTTCGCGTGGCATGAGGCGAAGGAAAAGAGCGATTACGAGACGTTTAAGCCGTGTCTCGCCAAGCTGATAGAGACTACGAAGCGCTTCTCGGGTTACACAGACCCCGGAGTACCCGTCTACAACGCGCTGCTGGATCAGTACGAGAGAGGGCTTACGACAGACGAGTTGGACGCATTTTTCGCGCTGGTAAAGGAGAAGCTGGTACCGCTGATAAAGCGCATAGGCGAGGCGCCGGAGATAGACGACAGCTTCCTGGCGCTCGATTACCCAATGGCGCTTCAGCGCAAGTTCTCGGACTATTTGATGGAGGTGCTGCACATATCCAGGGATAATTGCGCCATCGCGGAGACGGAGCACCCGTTTACCATCAACTTCAACAAGTATGACGTGCGCATAACCACGCATTATCACGAGGACAACATGGCGAGCTCGATGTACAGCGTCATACACGAGGGCGGTCACGCCATCTATGAGCTCAATACGGGCGATGAGTTGTACGGCTCTCCGTTGGCGTCGGGTACGTCCATGGGCGTTCACGAGTCGCAGAGCCGCTTCTTTGAGAACATCATAGGGCGCTCCAAACCGTTTGTCGAGTTCATATACCCCAAACTGCTGGAGCTGTTCCCCGAACAGCTTGGGAACGTCACGGCGGAGCAGTTCTACCGCGCCGTCAACAAGTGCCAGCCTTCGCTCATACGCACTGAGGCGGACGAGTTGACGTATCCCATACACATACTCATACGCTATGAGATCGAGAAGCGCATGATGCAGGGCGAGGTAAGCGTGGATGAGCTGCCCGCGCTGTGGAACGGCTATTACAAGGAGTACCTCGGTGTAGACGTGCCGGACGACAAGCGGGGACTGCTCCAGGATTCCCATTGGTCGGGCGGCATGTTCGGCTACTTTCCGTCCTACGCCATAGGCAGCGCGTACGCGGCGCAGTTCCTGGCGACGATGCGGCGCGACATGGACGTATTCGGCCTCGTCTCGGAGGGCAGGATAGACGCCATAGTCGAATACCTCGCCGAGCGCATATATAAATATGGTAAGCTCAAGACGCCCGCCGAGCTGATAGAGAGCTTCTGCGGCGAGCCGTTTGACGCGCGCTACTACATAGACTACCTGACAAACAAGTTTACGGAGCTGTACAGCCTGTAAGCGTTGGAGCGCAGCGCGCATGCCGGGCCCGGCGTGCGCGTTTTTTTGCGCGTCGGCGGACGCGCAGCTCCGCGCGCCCGCGCATAAGGTTATGACAAATACTGATACTTGCGCGCGCTCCGCCCCACCCGCCCACCCTCAAAGAAGCCCCGCTTCCCGCCGGGAAGCGGGGCGCGCTGCGCGAAAAAGCGCCCCTTTGGGGCGCTTTCAAACGCGTGCCGGGAGAGGAGGGGGCCTCAGAGCATATAGCCCTCCCGCTCGAACTTGCCCACATAGTTGGCGGCAAACGCCTTTATGAGCTCCTTGTTGGTCTCCGTCTTGTCCAAAAGCGTCAGTATCTGTTCGGTAACATCGCTTGTGGAGCCGTTTGCGTACATGCGGCGCACGAGGTACACGAAATCCTGTTCTTCCTTGCTCAAGAGCAGCTCCTCGCGGCGCGTGCTCGAGCGCTGGAGGTCTATCGCGGGGAATATGCGCTTTTCCGAGAGCTTGCGGTCGAGATGGATCTCCATATTGCCCGTGCCCTTGAACTCCTCGAACACCATGTCGTCCATGCGGCTGCCGGTCTCCGTGAGCGCGGTAGCGATTATGGTGAGGCTGCCCCCGTTCTCTATGTTGCGGGCGGCGCCGAAGAAGCGCTTGGGCTTGAAGAGCGCGCCGGGATCCATGCCGCCGGAAAGCGTCTTTCCGGTGCCGGGTATTGTGAGGTTGTACGCGCGCGTGAGCCGCGTGATGGAGTCCATGAGCACCGCGACGTCCTTGCCGCACTCGACCAGGCGCATGGAGCGCTCCATGACCATTTCGGCTATGCGCGTGTGGTGATCGGGCATCTCGTCAAATGTGGAATAGACCACTTCGCCCTTGATAGAGCGCTGCATGTCGGTCACTTCCTCGGGCCGCTCGTCTATGAGCAGCACTATGAGGTGTACGTCCGGGTGGTTTTCGGAAATGCCCGTGGCTATCTCCTTCAGCAGCGTGGTCTTGCCCGCCTTGGGTTGGCTGACTATCATGCCGCGCTGACCCTTGCCCACGGGCGTGATGAGGTCGATGAGCCTTACCGTGCGGTTCTGCTTGCGGTCGAGCACGCTGTTCTCCAGCGTGAGCCGCTCGTTGGGGTATATGGGAACGAGGTCGTCAAAGGGTATGCGCTTTGTGCACTCCTCCGGCGGCAGGTCGTTCACCGAGTCGACTATGAGCAGCGCGGAAAAGCGGTCCGAGTCCCTGTTGGGCTTGGTGCGCCCCACTACATAGTCGCCCGTCTTGAGCATGAAGCGCCTTATTTGCGCTATTGATATGTAAATGTCATTGTTGCTCGCGCAGTAGTTGCTCGTCCGTATAAAGCCGTAACCGTCGGGCATTATCTCAAGCACTCCGCCGACCTGGAGCACGTCGTCCCCGGCGAGCATGCTCGTGACGTCCGGGCTTACGCCGCCTTCGGGCGCATTGTCGCCGCGCGGCTCGCGAGAGGAGTTCTCCCGCGCGGCGTAATCCCTGCCGCCCTGATAATCGCGGGGCTGCTGATAATCGCGGTGGCCGCGAGCACGCTGATTTCATTGGTCGCCT